>DUGT01000081.1:4819-7861 GCA_013331275.1 Methanosarcina sp.
CGGACAACAGACTGAAGATCTTTTGCTCTATCAATCTTTGTGCTCAGACTCTGAGTGGTTTCAGTCATGGTTTTTCCTTGTTCTCAGGCTCGGATTTGCTTTTAGTCCTGGCTTCGGACTTACTCAGTTTTTCCTCAGTTCGGGTCCCTAACTCAGTTTTCTCGTCTGTTCTGGTTTCTGGCTCGGGTTTACCCATAGTTTGAGTCTCTGATTTCGCCACTTTTTCTTCAGTTTTAGCTTCTGGTTCAAATTTACCTTTAGTTTTGGTTTCTGACTCAAGTTTTTCTTCAGTTTTAACTTCCGGCTTGGATTCGGATTCAGATTTTGGCTGATATGGTTCCAGTGCTTTGCGGGCGACATTGAGAATGGTTTCACGATCCTTATCGCTCAATTCTTTATCGCCTTTGAACCGATAGCGCACATCTTCGGGAATATCCGGTACTGCCTTGCGCAGGGAGCTTTCAGCTTCTCCCATTTTGTCAAGTGGCACATTGTCGAAGAGTTTTGCGTTCAATGCAACAAGGATAACAATCTGATCCGGCACAGGCACAGTAGAGTTTTGAGGCTGCTTCAGGAGGGCACGGATCCGCCTTCCATGCTCAATGAGTTTTCGTGTATTTTCATCTAGCCTCGCGCCGAATCGGGTAAATGCTTCGAGTTCTTCAAATTGTGAATAAGCAAGCTTGAGGTCTCCGGCCACTGCTCTATAGGCAGCAAGCTGCGCTTTACCACCCACTCGAGAGACGGATTTACCGACATCGACTGCAGGCAGCACACCCAACTCAAAAAGCGAAGGTGATAGGTAAATTTGCCCGTCCGTAATTGAAATCAGGTTAGTTGGAATATATGCGGAAATGTTCTGCGCTTCGGTTTCGATAATGGGAAGGGCAGTAAGTGAGCCGCCACCCACTTCTTTGAGCAGGTGCGTGGACCGCTCAAGCAGTCGTGAATGAATATAAAAGATGTCGCCGGGATATGCTTCTCTTCCGGGAGGACGACGAAGTAGTAATGAAAGTTCCCTATAGGCACGTGCATGATTGGTCAGGTCGTCGTAAACAATCAGCACATCTCGGCCTGCTTCCATAAAATATTCTGCAATACTGGTCGCAGCATAAGGAGCAATATAAATTAGTCCTGATGGGTCGTTGCCTTCAGTTACAACAACAACCGTGTAATCCATTGCACCCCTTTCCCGTAAGTTTGCCACTGCTCTGGCAACTGCGGATGCGCGCTGACCAATGGCACAATAAATACACAGGACATTAAAATTGCGCTGATTGAGAATAGTATCGATTGCAATTGCAGTTTTTCCAGTCTGACGGTCCCCTAAAATCAATTCTCTCTGGCCGCGTCCTATTGGGATTAATGCATCAATAACTTTGATACCGGTCTGGAGAGGCACGGTAACAGGAGATCGGTCCATAATTGCCGGACTTGGACGTTCGATGGGTAAGCGCTTATTTGAAACTATTGGACCTCTGTTATCAAGCGGACGACCTAACGGGTCAATGACTCGTCCAAGCAGTTCTTCACCTACAGCAACATCCATAACCCGCCGAGTGCGTTCAACCTGATCTCCAGCATGCAGATGTGAGTATTCACCCAGTAGAACGGTACCTATCTCTTTTTCATCGACATTAAATGCGATTCCAAACAAATCCCCTGGAAACTTTATAAGTTCATCGAAACCTACAGTAGGAAGGCCAGATACATTTGCAATACCTGTAGAAACTGTCAAAATTCTGCCCACCTCCTTTGGAGTGAGCGAGGGAGTTACTGATTCTCTAACCTGATGTATTTCGGTGAAAACGTTATCAAAGATATCTTTAAGATTTTTAGGTTCCATGTTCACTGGCTCTTCCATGTTCACTGGCTCTTCCATGTTCACTGGCTCTTTATATTGGCTCTGGTTTGGAATTTGTCTCCTGCTTGGCCACGGATTCGGACTTAGCTCCAGACTGCTGTTCAGAAGATTCCTGTTCTGCTGCAGGTTTTTGTTCTGCACCAGATTCCTGTTCAGCCTCTGGCTCTTTTCTCGACTCGGGTTTATTATAGTCAGTTTCTGGTTTGGTTTCGATTTCGGATTCGGTTTTTGATTTGGGTTTATGAGTCTCGGCTTCAGGCTCCTGTTCAGTCTCCGGTTCGTTTTCAAGCCTGGGTTTGTTATTTTTGGTTTGAGGCTCAGCTCTCGCTTCACTTGCAGCTTTCTCTTTTATCAGATCATCTATACTTTTTTGAAGTGATGAAAGATAATCTGCAATGCTCCACGCTACTTTTTGTCCGTCTGTGGTTAGTTCGATGCCACTGACAAGGTCAGGTGCAGTCTCGAATCTGGGTTGAGTTTCTATACCAAGAGTTTCTTTAATCGTCTTTTTAACCGAATCACGCTGTGCTTGTGGAAGGTCAAACGCAGTACGAATGAGCACCTGACCTGATGATGCACTAAGCGCTGAAGCTAACTGTTTTTTTTCATCGTCTTTCAGGCTGTGCAGCTTTTGAACAAATACATCAACTGTGCGTTCTTCCAGGCTGGTTCCAGCCAGATCGGTCAGTACTTTTTGCGCTATGTTAAAAACTTCCTGCCGGGTTCGACGGCCAATTTCCTGACTTAAATTCTGTTCTTCGTTCCTTAATGCCTCCTGTTGTTTTGCCCTCAAATCCGAGGCTTCCTTCCTTACCTGTTCGAAAAGCCGCTGACGTTCAGCTTTTGCATCTTCTTTTGCCTTGTTAAACAGGGCATTACGCTGCTGGTCAAACTCCTCGTTCTTCTGCTTAAACTCGTCTTTCTCTTTTTGTGCTTCTGCTTCTTTTGCGTCCGCATTCTTAAGTTCATCTGCTACTTTTTTCTCACGCGCATCCACTGCATTAAGTATCGGTTTGTAAAGAAAACGTTTCAACAACCATACAAGGATGAGGAAGTTGATTACCTGCGCAATGACAGTGAACCAATCGATCAGCGGCATGATTATTTTCCTCACTATTTCAGGTAAGTGCACGGCTCCAGAACGGATTGGCGAAGATGAGAATCATAGAAACCACAAA
>DUGT01000043.1:0-4864 GCA_013331275.1 Methanosarcina sp.
CTCAATCAAAACCTGGACCTGAATAACTATTAGATATAGCGGGATAATTTCCCGAAAAAGGGCATGCTGCCTGGTGTACCTTCTTCAGGGGTACCCCTGCAATTTAATATAATACATTTGCCCTGACATTAAAAGCCCACCAACGGATAAAGTTTTCAAATTATAATACGAGTTCTGTGAAACAATACCACAAAACAACACATTGATGTCAACGTTTTTGAGTGAAATAAATCACATCCTTTTTAAGCTTTTCGGAGGGGCAGGGAAAGATATTGAATAATAATTATATATTCAATATATATTTATAAAATAAAGTTGACAAGGATATAACCTGCCAAAAGGATTATAAACCCATTAGGAATTCCATTATTGAAGAAATTGGTTAACACAGGATATTGAGAAAAATGGTCAACATAGGTTTTATAAAAATGGGCAACCTGGGAATGAGCCAGGTTATCAATTTGATTCAGGACGAAATTGCAGCAAGAGAAGGAATTACTGTACGCGTGTTTGGTACAGGTGCCAAAATGAGCCCTGCCGAAGCTGCAGCTTCTGAAAGTTTTAAACAATGGAATGCAGATTTTGTGATAATTATTAGCCCTAACGCAGCAGCCCCTGGTCCCACCGCAGCTCGTGAGATATGGAAGGACGTTCCCTGCATTGTTGTCTCAGATGGCCCAACAAAGAAAGAAGCCAGAGAGGCTCTTGAGAAGGACGGTTTTGGATACATCATCCTCCCAGTAGATCCTCTTATCGGAGCCAAGAGAGAGTTTCTTGACCCTGTGGAGATGGCATCCTTCAATTCCGATGCAATGAAAGTATTATCTGTTTGTGGTGTTGTGAGACTCATCCAGGAAGAACTGGACAAAGTAACTGACCAGGTTGCTTCCGGAAAATCAGGAAAGGACCTGGAGCTTCCACATATTTTTGCAAAACCTGAAAAGTGTGTCGAGCATGCAGGCTTCGCAAACCCTTATGCAAAAGCAAAAGCTCTTGCTGCCCTTCACATGGCTGAAAAAGTAGCACAAGTTAACTTCCCGGCATGTTTCATGTTAAAAGAAATCGATCAGGTGTGCCTGACAGCCGCAGCCGGACACGAAATAATGGGAGCTGCTGCACAGCTTGCAACACAGGCAAGAGAGATTGAAAAATCTAATGATACCGTGTTCAGGCAGCCCCATGCAAAGAACGGTACTCTGTTGAAGAAAATAAACCTATACCAGAAGCCAGAGTAAACCGGAAAAACTAAGATTTGAACCGGAAGCTTAAACGGAGGAAGAATGATTCCCCTGAAAAAATAAGCGGGAACTGATCCTCCAATACTCATTTTTTTCAATCATGCAGTGTCAGGTAATATTCCAATATATTATCCAAATGTCAGTAATCCTTCATGTTCTAATTTTATCACCTGCGGTACGCGGGGTAGAACCTGCATGACTTGCCGCTATTAGACGGAAGAATTATTCCGGAGGCTGCTAACTCTTTAGCTTAGCTGTGGTTTACTTCTTAGCATCTTCAACTTCTTCGAGTACCGATGTATATTCCTGAAAAACAGATTGGAGATCTATAGTAGCCAGTATGTCCACAACTCCAAGAGCTGCAATAATTTCCCCGTCTTTCGAGTGAATAGGAGCAACAACCACATGTTTTCCCCTATACACGCCTTCTGTAGGGACTTTGTGGACAACTTTGTTTGTTTTCAATACTTCTTCGAGCACAGGCCCAGTATAGTCCCTGTCAAGGATTTGACCTTTTTCCAGACGAAGTCCTTTTCGCTTGAGACTGCGAATAGTTGTAGGAAGTCCGATTACCGAGTGTACTGCAACTGCTAATGTCTCAAGGTCTTCAGACCCTGAATCTTCTGAGATTGTTAGGGTAGTAATTTTTTCACCCCCGTAATTACTTGAGACCGGGAAGGGCGTAAGGGAAGGACACAAAGGAAGGACTTTTCAGAAATGAAAAGCTGGATCCGACTTTCCGGCCATATTTAGAATATCTTTTTTCAAAGAATATATAATCACTCCTCATTTTCAAGGGCTTTTATAAACGCTTGTTTATGCAGTTCTCCTGACTCATGGATTCCCCCAATATCTCCACGCGTCGCCCGACAGGGGTAATGCTGGATCAACAGCCCGGCTTTTGGAGGTGCATCTTTTATCTCCAGTCCAACTATTTCCTTTGCCATATACCAGGTACTACCACATGGAGCACCTTTTATTACCTTGACATCGGTAATTTTTCCATCTTTTGTTTTTACCTTCAAGATAGGAGACCCAAAGAATTCCGTAAACGGTCTGTTGAAAGTATTGGGTTCAAGACTACAGCATATCTCATCTACCTCAATATCCATACCCGAAACTTCAGAGATTTTTTTGAGTTCGGGAACTGAAGCTCTGGATGGCCCGCCCGGCACTATAAGAGAGCGAACACCGGCTTCTGCCGCAAGCTTTGCAATTGCGGATGTCAAATCCGGATGCAGAGAGTAAGTAATTATAATTTCGGCAGAGAAAACATGTTTGTTGAAGTTAAGAGCTTCCAGAAACTCATCAGGCTCTTCGATGAATACAGGCACGAACTCAGGAAGATCAGCAGTTACGATTGAAAAATCACTGTGTTCCCTGACAGTCTCAATAAGACGGTGCCCGTACTTGCCCCGGGTAATTACTCCTATTACAGTCATACTATTCTAAGTTATTTTTTAATATTGCATAAATAGATGCTTATTTTGTCTGGAATTTGGTCACGACTCGCCATCTATACATGGAATTGGGACCTTATCACGAACTCGGAAAACCTTAGAATATAAATACAGATAATGCGTTTCACTAGAAACCTCTAAAGAAAAAGACGATAATTATGAGAGGAAAACTGATCACACTTGAGGGCATTGACGGCTCAGGCAAAAGCACAGTTGTAGAAAAACTTCAGAAGGATCCTGAAATTAAAGCCTTTAAACCGGTTTTTACCAGGGAACCAACAAGAGGCACTCTGACTGGAAATGCAGTGGAAAAAGCTATCCAGTCAGATACTGACCAGCTGGCCGAACTCTTCCTTTTTACAGCTGACCATGCCGAACATCTAGCAAAAGTTATAAAACCTGCACTTGAAAATGGAAAAATAGTAATTTCTGACCGCTATTCCGACAGTCGATATGCTTACCAGGGCATAACCCTTAAAACTCGCCTGGAAAATCCTCTTGAATGGATAAAGGATCTGCACCGAGGCTGGACTGTTATTCCAGATTTAACCTTTCTATTAGATATCAGGCCCGAAATTTCAATTGAACGCTGTGGGAAGCGAGGAGAACAAAGCAAGTTCGAGAAATTAGAATTTTTGCGAGGAGTCAGAGAGATATTCCTCAAACTTGCGGCAGACGATCCAGAACGTTTTGTTGTAATTGATGCTTCCTGTTTTCCTGAACATGTAGAAGAGAAAGTTGCAAAAAAAATACTGGAGTTCCTGAGCAGGAACTGACCAGACGTAAAGGTTGGACCGGAAATTTCATTTAAAAGAAATGTCCTTGAAAGACTATTATTACCAACAAAATTCTTTAGAGACCGTTATCATCAGCAAACTTGATCAGGGCTTCTCCCAACATCCTGACATGAGTGGGATTAAGGTTAAACCTGGATCTTTTTACGCCTCCTCGCTCCTTTGCAAGTTCGACATACTCTTTCTCGAAGCGGTCACTGTGTGCTAGGGAGATAGTCATGTACCAGCCTCCTCCCATCTTAATCTCCACATATCCATCCCCGCTTGTCTCCGCAGTGCTTTCTTCAATATTCTCTTCAGATATATCCTTCTTTACCATATGCAAACCTCATAATTTCCTGATTTTAAATGGAATCTATGCTCTTTCTTAATACTAAGTACTAGATTATATACAAGACATATAGAACTGAAATAAAAGGGATTCTAAGGTTAACAGTTATATTTTTATCATTTAATTTTATTTTACTGCCTGATTTTATTTTGAGTTATAGATTTTGTTTTTAGTCATCAACATTATTTTTCGTCATTAGATTTAAACCCTGAACTCAGCACGACTGGAAAAACCAGCCCCGAGTGAACGGCAGTTGCGACCAGAGCTCCTTTTATTCCGAGCTTATCAAGAGCAAAAAGATCCTCCATATCCTTGACGCCTCCGGCAAGCAGCACATTGTGCCTGGAACACTGAACCAGTTTTCGAAGGAATTCAGGGTCAAAGCCTGAGGCTGTTCCAACCCTGTCAAGGTCAAGGAAAATAAGGTCTTTTAAGGGTAAATCATTCAATAGTTTTACTATTTCAAAAGGAGACTCCGGAAGTTCAGGATCATTTTTCATGACTTTACCATGCTTTATATCAATGCTAACACTGATCCTTCCGGAATTTCCATATGCTGTGTCCGTTATTGCCGAAAGTGTACCTGTCTCTGTGCCTATAACGGCAGTTCCTGCAATGGAAAGGGCTTTGTCCGCGTCCTTTGGAGACGATATTCCGAAATCAAGCATTGTGTCTGCCTTTAAGCTTACTTCCCGAATCACTTCTACATTCGTTTCGAGAGACTCTTTGCCCTGAAGCACATTAAGGTCAGCAATATAGACTTCCTTTGGATGCAGGAGTTCCACTATTTCAACAGGGGCCGAACTGCTGCACACGATACTTGTATCTGAAACCGGACGATATTTTTCCCTGACACCGCCCTTTGCAAGGACTACGCTACGGTTAAATATATCCATCACAAAAATTACGCGGAACATACTTATTCAATAGCTACATCATCCTATAAAAGAATATAAAATAAAGAATATTGTATAAAAAGAATAATATTCATAGTATGATTTCAATTCAATGTTCAATTAGAGGATTTTTATGAAACTGCTT
>DUGT01000043.1:5071-11086 GCA_013331275.1 Methanosarcina sp.
AAAGAAGGTTCCCTTGGTGCGAATTTCCCATGGGTAATAAGGGACGTCAAAGAAGCTGTAGAAGGCAGGCAGCCGATAAGCGCAACCATAGGAGATTTTAACTATAAACCAGGAACGGCTTCCCTTGCGGCATTCGGAGCAGCCGTTGCAGGAGCAGATTATATCAAAGTTGGCCTTTACGATATCCAGACTGAAGATCAGGCCTTCGAACTTATCACAAAAATAACACAGGCTGTAAAGGACTATGACTCAACAAAGAAAGTTGTTGCCTCAGGATATTCGGACTACAAGCGTATCAATTCAATTTCTCCATTACTGCTTCCCTCAATCGCCGCAAAAGCTGGGGCAGATGTGGTGATGGTTGACACGGCAATTAAGGATGGAAAATCTACCTTCGAATTCATGGATGAGAAAGAACTTAAAAAATTTACGGACCTTGCCCATGGATGCGGACTTGAAAACGCGATTGCAGGTTCCCTGAAATTTGAGGATCTTCCAGTGCTTGAGAGAATCGGACCGGATATTATCGGAGTCCGAGGCATGGTCTGCGGAGGGGATAGAACAACTGCTATCCGACAGGAACTGGTAGAAAAGCTCGTAGCTGAATGCCAGGCTTAAAAAACTCTTTTTGATTTAGACTAAAATTTTGTGCCGGCAGGTCATCAGGCAGGCCTGCCGAAAAAGAATTATAAGTAAATAACTATTTTTGGTCTGATGTTTATTTTCGGACATGTTGGAATTACTTTGGGGATCTTTTATCTCCTGAGCTGCTTATTTTCAAAAAGTAACTTCTGGGTAAAGGTTCCGTGGATTGCGTTCGGAGCGCTCCTTCCAGACCTTATTGATAAACCTCTTGGCAGGATAATTCTTGCTGAAACAATAGGAAGCGGGCGAATTTTTGCCCATACTCTACTTTTTGGCCTTCTGCTGGGCCTGGCAGGCTATTATTTATATAGCAAGGGTAAACCTGAACTCCTGATTGTTGCAGGAGCATCTTTTTGCCACATTTTTGAAGATCAGATATGGAATAGCCCTGAAGTATTTTTCTGGCCATTTCTGGGCTGGGGATTTCCGAAAGATACCATTTCAGCAAGTTTTATTGAGTATCTTATGATAATTCTTAGCAGATCGTACGACCTCGGATTTACAGACGTTTTTATTTCAGAGATCGTCGGAATGATTATAATTGTCCTTCTTACTGGTAAATACATTAGCGAAAAGAGAAAGAGAATTCGTAATTGATAAAAAGAGAAAAATTCAAACCTCTGAAGATAATTCAAACCTCTGAAGATAATTCAAACCTTGAAAAACTGCAAGTTACCTTCTTAAGAGACCTGACCTCCAGACAAAACGGAGAGGGTTCATGGAATATGTTCATAAATTTCTATGTTAAGAGAATCATAGATCTTATGAGCAGGACAAACAGCTTGGGCCTTTAGGGAGTTTTTTTCTACCTTAGAAACTGATGTTTCATTGAGTTTCTGCGCCCTAGCAGCCTCAGCAAAAGTGGTTCCTACAATATAGAAGGGTTCTTTTTCTGCTGCATTTTTTACATATATACCTTCTTTAGAACCATTTTTAGAGGCATAAAGAGGATTTTGGGAAACCTTAGCAAGTCCAGTAGGGCTTATGATTCCAGACTGGGTGATTATTCCACCCTTATCTGTACAAGACATAATATATGGATAATTTTCACTCACGCCGGATAGCCACTGAATCCCATTGGCCTCATTTTCCGAAATTGCTTCAGAAACTCCACCTGTATATGGAGAACTGAAGCAGGTGAAGAAACCTAATGTCCAGAGAAGACAAAGGATCAGCACCGCAGAGCCAAGGCCAAGCGTATATCCTTTCCTAAGGAAAATAACGTAAAGTGAATATCCTAATAAAGGAATCTGGGCAAAAATAATGAAGCTCAAGTTTGCAAATTTATCCAGAGGGTAAGGGATGAAGGGGTTTAAAAGGAAAGCTAATTCCAGGAAAAAAGTTACTATATAGAGAACCAGAAAACGGGGATATCTGCGAACAAAATGATGGCAAAATCTTTTACGGTTCTGCCATACGATTATGGAATTGATCAGGATGAAAATCAAAGGAATGTAGTATTTGCCATAGTAGAGATTCAAGAGATGCACAAATTCGAAAAATCCATTTTCAGTTGACGGAAACGTGGAAAAGCCTACAGTGACTAGCATTTTAGCGCGCAGGATAAGGTTTGAACTAGATATATTAAAGAACTGAAGAATATATTTCGCACAAATCAGGAAGCCTATCGAGGTAATTGACAGAAAGACAAACATGGGCATTTTTCTTCCTGCAGGGTGAGAGGCATTAGAGAAGAAAGAGTTGGGACTTAGAGTTTTATGGAGAAATCCGGGCTTTAGTATTTTGCTCGAGAAAGCTAGGGACAGGGAAAAACAGGCAAGATATGCAAAAATAAAGGGATGAGCTAAAGGAATTAAAGGTATCATGAAAAGAAGGCAAACAGCCATTGCCCTGTTTTTGTCCGAAATTGCACTTCTTAACACAAGAAGGTATAGAGGTATCAGGCAAAAGCAAAGATAATAAGGAATCGCTGAGGTCTGGAAATGGCCAAAATACGGAATAAGAGAGGAGAGAAAAGCTGTTAAAACTAATTTTTCTCTGCTCATGAAAAGCCGATAGAATAGAAACATGCCAGTAATAAATATTATTGAAAAAAATACTGGCAAGAAATACGAAAGTGCCGATGTTTCCAGTCCTGAAACCTTAGCCAGGGCTGAAACGAACAGAGGACCTGTGGGAGAAAGATTGGAAAAGCCCGAGAGTTTACAACCCTGTCCTGCAAGCCCGAGATACGAAAATTCATCTCCCCTGCCTATTGAAACATAGCCAAGCATGTGAGGAGTTATCAGTACAATAGTATGAACAAGAAACAGTACAAGAACTGCACTCATTTTTCTGTATGCGAGAAGTAGAACACAGGCTGAAATGTAGCAAAGAAGTAGAGTAAGATAAAAGTGAAAAGGAAGCTGTTCATAGATATCGACTGTATACCCTTCAGGCTGAATTCCCTTGAGAATAAAAAGACTGTAAACTAGTAGTAATAGAGAAATTGATGTTATAAGGTTTAATATGTTATTAGTGGTTTTAGACAATGTGTCCCCCGTCCTTTTTGAAAATTACAGAGTCCAGTTTTCGCACCTAAATATGATATCCCTGAAAACTTGGTTTTACTCTTAAAGAGTTTTTACAGGTAGCACACAGGATCAAAAACTTTCGTTCTTAAGATTTCTTTTGTTTCTCCTCTTATCGTATTCTTCATATATTCAATCGGCCCAACAAATAATTAATGGTTGTGCCTTAAGCGCAGTTTGATATACTGCCTTAACCTAATTAATGTTTTGATGAGTAAATTATTCAACAATTAAAGGCTTTCGCGTACTATATCTCTATCCGGAAACTTTAGTATTTCTGTCATAGCAATTTGCAATATTTACATATATTCTTTCTGAGACACATATTTGCAATATATTTACGCACATCCTTCCTGAATACACATATTTATAGTAGTATATTTACGTATATCCTTCCTGAATACACATATTTATAGTAGTATATTTACGTATATCCTTCCTGGGTACACATCCTGCGAATACTATATTCAGTTTTGACCTTACGGAATGAACATCATTTATTAGATTTATTTGTTATTCCTGCCAACATTTACATGCCCTAAATCAGCCCTCCATAAGAAACTATGCATTTAAGATCGAAGTAACTAGGTTATTTTCATGGAAAATAAATAGACTAGGGAATTTATGAAGAATTATGCTATATAATCATACAATTAGATTATAAATAAACCGGGTTGAAGTAATCCTTAAGTATTAGCCTCCAAGAGACAAATATTAAAATTGTCATATCACTTCTCACTAATTGAAGAAGTTAAATATAAGATGATAGGATTTAAGATTTAGATTGTCAAAATTTTTGAGTGTGGTATAGGAATAAACTCCTAAAGTTCATCTTCTTGGTAATCTCTTAGGCACACTTTTTTAACATCACTCATGGATTTTAGAATGTGGCTAATTCTATGTTCTACAGGCTTTCCTTTCATGCACCAGTAAAATGGCCTGTTATTACCTACCGAAGGAAATTTAGTACAGGAAATATCAATTGGATGAAAATAAAAAATAGTATGTCCTCTTTTCAAACTCTGGATAAGCCCATTTAATACCAGAGGAGCTCCAAGAAAGCGAAGTATTGGGCCTCCTGATGCCGGAATTTTAAGTACATTTTGATAATATGCCCAGGGAAATTCAATAAAGTTTCTATCATTACCTACCTCAAGCCCGTTCTCCATAGGGTAGTAAGGAAAAGATGAGACTGTCTTAAGGGACGAATCCGTTTTATTATAAAGAGAATTTACGGAAACTGAAGAATCATATTTGAATCCGATGTTTTCAAGTGAATCTAGCATCCAACCACCTACAAAAGCATTTGGTGCCCTGTAGCCTACTACCTTCTCTCCACTAACTTTTTCAAGAATCCTTTTTGCAAGCAATGTTTTCTGTTCAAATTCTTCGTTACTCACTAATGGCTCCTTCGTCTCAGGATCAATTTTACAGGCATGATGCAGACCATGACATGCAATTTCATGCCCTCTTTCCGCAATTGACTCGACAAGTCCTGGATAGTGTTCGACAATATCCGCGACTACAAAGAAAGTAGCAGTTATATTGAACTCATCGAGAATATCCAGTGACCTTTTTGTAGGTTCAGTTAGGTAATCGTACCTGCTATCCCATTTTTCAAAAAACTCATTAACAGTCCTGTAAACCGCATAAGGAGAACTGCAGACTGAAGGAATATGATACCAATCTTCAATATCCACTGTAACTGAAAAACTTCCCCTCATGAGACCCCGCCACGCGATCAAATGCGCTTACAATTACATAACAAGTTTCTGACTTTATAGTGAAACTACATGCGAATGGGAATAAATGAAAGTTTCACTTTAGAAAAAATTTGATATTTAGAAAAGGGAGATAAGAGTATAAAAAATTTTTTGATGAATCGATTAAAATAAAAAGTAAAGAATAATCTTGAAAGAAATTTTTGCGCTTAACACTGCAAATATAATTACTAGTTCAAAGTTACAGATAGATATAAATCAAGAATCAATAGACAGACTGTTTATTTTAGGGCCTCGAAAAAATCATGAAATTTAATATGAAGTATCTTATATATCCTAATTACTTGAAAATGAAGGATATTTCTTTTTATTACTTCCTGGCCATGTCAGAGTCCTGCAGAGTAAGCTACAATGTAATATTGATACTTAGGAGAAATGTGATATTGATACTTAGGAGACTGTAAAAGTTGAAACAGGAGCAAGTGTTACTATTTTGCAGGTTGTAGAAACAGTTAAGAACACATTAATAGACCTAACTCCGTTACATCTAAGAATAAACCAACTGTGAAAATTTATTAATTAGTTATATTCACTCAAAAATCTTTTGTAATA
The DNA here is from genome assembly GCA_013331275.1 of Methanosarcina sp. Lineage (GTDB taxonomy): Archaea > Halobacteriota > Methanosarcinia > Methanosarcinales > Methanosarcinaceae > Methanosarcina > Methanosarcina sp11020u. The sequence goes on from DUGT01000043.1 coordinate 10,581, forward strand.
AGCTTTAACTATTTCATATCAAAAAATGTAGGGAGGATAGTATCTATTTCATTATCAAACCAAGTGAAAGATGGAATGGAAAAACGTGGGTAAAGATACTGTAAATTCTCAATGTATCAATGCCGAATACCTGGATTCTGACTATTCAAAGGAGCCAAGAAATAGTGGAAACAGGACCAACATAGGTAGGTATGGAAATACTGAACGAGCTTCGATCTCAGGAAATAGGTCCGGGTATATTGTATGGTACGACTAGCTATTTTCACTAGAACGGAAAAACTTCCAGGTTACTTCTGAAAATATTTTTTATTCTGCTTTGATATGTTATATAAATTTTTTAGCTCATCTGGCATGAAAATTCTTTTTAGAGTAAAAGTGCGTCTTATAAGAACTACTTATATAGTTAATTTTACTTCAACAAGTATGAAAATTACCAAGCAGTTTTTAAGTTCAATAATTTAGAACTAAATAAACTTAAAAATCCGGATTTTTAAGTTTATTTAGTT
>DUGT01000043.1:11294-11473 GCA_013331275.1 Methanosarcina sp.
ATTTATGCAGCCCTGGAAAGATAACTTTTTTTAATCTTGAAGAATTATAGTTCAATGTATTGGGGATTTGAAATGAGTGGAAAAAGGCTAATGTATAAATGGGGAAACCGAAAAAAGTTAGTGTTTCTTTGTATAATTTTTATAGTTTTAATCGTGAGTATAATCTTCATCTTATCAAA
>DUGT01000043.1:11618-14521 GCA_013331275.1 Methanosarcina sp.
ATGTTGCTACCAATGGAAGTGGAGATTTTAACTGTAATGGAAGTGACGACCAGATAGAGATAAACAAAGCTCTTGCATATGTTGCAGAAAATCCAAAATTCACAACCGTCCATCTGGAAGGCCCCAATACCTACGTCATTTCGGACAGTATTTACATTGGTAATGAAACTATTCTAGAAGGAGATTCAACAGCTGTAATTAAACTTGAAGATAAAGCGGATTGGCCTCTAGAAAAACCTATGATAACGCAAATGGATAGTGCTGGAAATCATGATATTAATATAAAGGGATTTGAGATTGACGGAAACCATGATAAAAATAATGGAAAAAGTAGAGGGAAAGGTTATCACAATCTGATCTATTTTCTTAACTGCGAGAACATACAGGTTCACAGTATGTATATGCATGACAGTCACGGAGATGGGCTTAAAGTTGTAAAATGTTCAGGTGTTAAGTTTTACAATAATAGGGCATATAAGTTAGGGCATGATGTTATCTACGTTATTTATTCTTCGAATATAGAAGCCTGGAATAATAAAATAACTTGTAGAACGAATAGTGGTTTGAGAATTTACAATACAAACCATGTAAAATTCTATAACAATAAGATTGACTCAGAAGGAGAGGGTGGAGCAGGGATTGAAATCCAGAAAATTGGCCAGTCAACTGCAATGAATGATATTGAAATATACAATAACCTACTATATGAGACGAACGCAGCAGGCATATGGATTACAGGTTATGGGTCAAGATATTCAAAAGATTCTGCAAAAAATATATTAATTCATCATAACAAATTTTATAAAACCGGAACTAACAAAGGCGCAAACTGGGCAGGAGGCATAGTGCTCAATGGTTTCCAAAATACAGTGATAGAAAATAATAAATTCGACGGATGCTATGGTGCTGCTATTGCCCATAAACAGGTTAATGAAGAGTTTTCAGCTCCAGGTTCAGGCTACACAACTGTCGTGAGAAATAACATAATAATTAACACACAGCCTAGTCGTGCAGCTGGTGAAGGATATGCTATATACAACCAGCTAAAAAATACACATTCCTTTATCCTGGAAAACAACTGCCTTTCAGGCAACGTCGGTGGAAATTATATGGGTGCAAATTCCACCTCAGACGTTAAAGCTGACTCCGAACTTGCTGCAAAGTTGAACACCAATGGGTCTTTGGATAAGGATTTTCCCTGGAACGAAGCTATGCGTGCTGGACCACAGATGTCTTATGAAATAAATGAAAGCGTAGTCCAGACCGAACAGGAAGAAGGCTTTGCGACGAGTTTTAAAAGAGTTTTTTCGGAATTTATAAGAACCCTGAAAAGATTCTTTTTGAGCTTTTCGATATAATCTGAGAAAGTTGATAACCTTAAAACTGCCTACCCTTGATTGCTTTACCCTGATTGCTTCTACCCTGATTGCTTCTGATTAATAACTCCTGGAAAAATTCTGGAGGAGACTGGTATGATAAAGAAAGGCCCAAATTCACTGTAAGTATACCTGAATGTCAATAAAGTTAGTCTGGAAATTTGACTTATAAGAAGATGGTAATATTTATAGTCTTCAACGTAACTTATTACACGTATTAACACTTATCTTCTATTATGGTGGGGAAAGAACACATTCCTATTGATCGCAATCTAACTCTTGATGAGATTAACGTTTTAATCAGACATGAAAACAATTCAAGAGTTCTTAAAAGGCTCTATTTTGTCAAATTTAGGAGAATTTCGATAAACCTATGCTTTCAAGTCTGGTTTACTTTAAATCTTTTCACCTTTATCTTTCTTCATGAAAACCCTTACTGATTTTGCTCTTAAAGAGGAATACAAGCGTCTTGAATATGTTGGAGATAAACTTGCTGAGATTGATTCCTTAATTGACTGGAAACCTTTTCGTACCATTCTTGAATCAATGTATTCTAATAAAACAGTTTCAGGCGGCAGGCCTGAAACTGATGTCATTTTGATGTTTAAAATGCTTGTTCTACAGCAATGGCATGGTCTTTCTGACCCTGAACTTGAGAAACAATGCATTGATCGAATTTCTTTTAGAAAATTCCTTGGCTTTCCAGGATACATACCGGATAGCTCCACTGTATGGTTATTCAGGGAGAGGATTATAGAGAATAATAAAGAAGAAGAAATTTGGGAGCAGTTGCAGAATCAGCTGGATATTCTTGGTTTAAAAATAAAAAAAGGAATGATTCAGGATGCCACTTTTATTCATTCTGACCCAGGACATGCAAAAGCTGATAAACCTCGAGGAAATGAGGCAAAAACAAGAAGGAGTAAAGATGGAACCTGGACAAAGAAGGGAGGAAAGTCTCACTTCGGATATAAGCTCCATAGTATAATAGATAGGGATTATGAGTTGATAAGAAGATTTAAAACAACAACTGCATCGGTACATGATTCTCAGGTAGATTTGTCAGAGGAAAATGAAGTGGTTTATAGGGACAGAGGATATTTTGGAGCAAAATTGAAAGGTTATGATGCAACTATGAAAAGAGCAGTTAGGGGACATGCTCTTGGAATAAAGGATATCTTAAGAAACAAGAGAATTAGCTCAAAAAGAGTTCCAGGGGAAAGAGTATACGCAGTAACTAAAGAAACATTCAAAGCGGGAAAAGTCCTTGTTACTACGGTTAAAAGAGTAAATTTAAAGATGCTGTATACGGCTTTCTGTTATAATCTACATCAGTTAAAGACGTTGAAAATAAAAGGAGTGTATTGAAGATAGCGGAAGCTATCTTTAAAATCAAAGAATTAAGGATAAGGAAAGATAAAATGAGGAATTTAGTAGAGAAATTAGCTTGAGAGATTAAAGGAATGCCCGTGAAGAAAAAAAACCAGGGTTAATCGAAGTCCTCTTAGATTTTTGGGAGATTCTGTA
>DUGT01000198.1:0-242 GCA_013331275.1 Methanosarcina sp.
AGTATTTCATTAATTATTTATGTAAACGGTTTTGAGCCATGAAAGGAATCCACCTCTTTTGTTAACTGGAAACTAAAAATACTATGGTCTACTTATTGAGGAAGAGTTTCAAAGAGCCACGGCGTAAACTAGGAAATCTTCCTGAAAAAGCCGGGCTCCTGAGAAAAAATATATGTAATATTTGTATAATACATTGGAGCTTGCAAAATAGGACATAATATTATAATATAATGAGTATATTA
>DUGT01000198.1:430-740 GCA_013331275.1 Methanosarcina sp.
AATAAAACAAAGACTGAGGGATTATATTATTCGAAAATGTCCGCTTTCTGGATACTACTTTGAGAGATGGTGAACAAACACCTGGTGTTGCCCTTACAAAGGACAAGAAACTCTTAATCGCCCGAGCGCTTGATGAGATTGGAGTCTCAATAATCGAGGCCGGTTCTGCAATCACTTCCGAAGGTGAAAGGGAGTCTATCAAGGCTGTTGCAAATGCAGGGCTTGATGCTGAAATTTGCAGTTATTGCAGGATTGTAAAGTCCGATATTGACCGTGCTCTGGAATGTGACGTTGACTCTATCCACCTTGT
>DUGT01000198.1:870-1118 GCA_013331275.1 Methanosarcina sp.
ATCCACCTTGTAGCACCTGTTTCGGACCTTCATATAAGGACGAAAATCAAAAAGGATCGGGATTCAGTACGGCAGATCGCAGCTGAAGTAACCGAGTATGCCAAGGATCACGGCCTGATTGTGGAACTGAGCGGAGAAGATGCTTCGCGTGCAGACCCTGAATTTCTAAAGGCTATCTATGCCGACGGAATAGCTGCAGGTGCTGACAGGTTATGCTTCTGTGATACTGTAGGTCTTCTGGTACCTGA
>DUGT01000198.1:1236-2595 GCA_013331275.1 Methanosarcina sp.
TCTTCTGGTACCTGAAAGGACAAACGAAATTTTTAGGGATCTATCTTCCTCCCTGAAAGCTCCTATCAGCATTCATTGTCACAATGATTTCGGTTTTGCAACTGCAAACACGGTTGCTGCCCTAGCTGCAGGAGCAAAACAGGCCCATGTAACTATTAACGGGTTAGGAGAAAGAGCTGGAAATGCATCCCTTGAAGAAGTAGTAATGAGCCTGGAATGGCTCTACAAGTACGATACAGGTATCAAACACGAGATGATCTACCGGACTTCAAGACTTGTAAGCCGGCTTACAGGAATTCCCGTATCGCCAAATAAGCCTCTTGTAGGTGGAAACGCGTTCACTCACGAAGCAGGAATTCATGTTCACGGTCTTCTGGCTGATAAGGCAACCTATGAGCCTATGAGCCCTGAATATATCGGAAGGCAGCGCCAGATCGTACTTGGAAAACATGCAGGACGTAGCTCGGTTACCCTTGCTTTAAAAGAAATGGGGCTTGCAGCTGACGATACCCAGATCGAAGAAATTTTCAACCGGGTCAAGCAGATGGGTGACCAGGGAAAACATGTAACCGATGCTGACCTCCAGACTATCGCGGAAAACGTACTTGATATTTATAAAGAACCTCTGGTAAAACTGGAAGAGTTTACAATTGTATCCGGGAACCGGGTGACTCCAACGGCGTCGATAAAACTTAACGTAAAAGATAAAGATATAGTACAGGCAGGAATCGGAAACGGACCTGTAGATGCCGTAATCAACGCAATCCGGAGAGCTGTAAGTTCCTGTGCGGAAGATATTATCCTTGAAGAATACCATGTAGACTCGATCACTGGCGGAACCGATGCCCTTGTAGAAGTAAGAGTAAAACTTTCCAAGGATGGGAAGGTAGTTACCGCAAGCGGAGCCAGGACGGACATTATTATGGCGTCGGTAGAGGCTGTAATGAATGGTATGAACCGCCTTATACGAGCTGAGTGATTTCAAAAAAATGGACTTTAAAGATTTCTCAGGAGGGCGTATAGTTACTTATTTATTTCTGTGCCCTCTCTTCTTTTTCCTTCTGGAAAGTTTTTGAAATCACGTACTGATGATGTTTCTGGATCAGGAAAAAACCTTATCCATATATACATGATCTATTATGATATATTTACAAAATTAATAACAAGAAATTGTGAGTGTGAGAGATAAATATTTTTAGTGAACACACCCTTACTGGAAATACACTCATCTTCAGGTGAGTGTCCAGTTAAAAATCACTGTTAAGAAATAAAAAGGAGTTAAATAATGACAACCGGGTCAACAGAAAAAGTTAATGGCGCAAGGGCTCTGATAAAGTGCCTGGAAGAAGAAGGGGTTGA
>DUGT01000198.1:2745-8696 GCA_013331275.1 Methanosarcina sp.
GGAGGGCAGATCATTCCCTTCTATAACGAAATTTATGATTCGAATCTGCGCCATATACTTGTGCGCCACGAACAGGCGGCAGCTCATGCTGCGGACGGGTACGCCCGTGCAACTGGAAAGACCGGGGTCTGCGTATCCACCTCAGGTCCCGGAGCAACCAACCTGGTAACAGGCATTGCTACCGCATATATGGACTCAGTACCTATTGTAGCCTTAACAGGGCAGGTTCCTACCTTCCTGATAGGAAATGATGCTTTCCAGGAAGCCGACATTACGGGAATTACCCAGCCCATTACCAAGCACAATTATCTCATACAGGACGCAAAAGAACTCCCGAGAATTGTAAAAGAAGCCTTCCATATTGCTTCTACCGGAAGGCCTGGCCCGGTATTAATTGACCTTCCAAAGGATGTACAAAACGCGGAGATTGACTTTTACTATCCTGACAAAGTAGAACTTAGAGGATACAAGCCAACTTACAAAGGTAATACTCAGCAGATCAAACGAGCTGCCGAGGAAATCGCAAATTCCTGTATGCCTATAATTTACGCAGGCGGCGGAGTGATAAGTTCTAATGCAAGCGCCGAACTTGTGGAACTGGCTGAAACAATCAATGCTCCGGTTACAACCACCCTCATGGGAATAGGCTCAATTCCAACAGAACATCCACTATATGTCGGAATGCTTGGAATGCACGGGAGTAAATACGCAAACTATGCTATTCAGGAATCGGATCTTATCATTGCTGTGGGTGCAAGGTTCGATGACCGCGTGACAGGGAAACTCGAATCCTTTGCTCCCAATGCCAGGGTTATCCATATCGATGTCGACCCTGCAGAGATATCCAAAAATGTAAAGGTCCACATCCCAATAGTCGGAGACGCAAGGCAGATACTTAAATCTCTGAATAAACATATCAAACGTTGCAATTCCGAAAAATGGGTCGAAAAGATAAAACAGTGGAAGAAGGAGTATCCGCTCACCTATAAACAGATGTCACCTGATGTTATAATGCCTCAGTTTGTTATCGAACAGATCTCTAAGGCCTGTAAGGATGCAATTATAGTTACCGAAGTTGGCCAACACCAGATGTGGGCTGCTCAATTTTTTAAGTACAAAGAACCACGCACATTTATTACATCAGGCGGACTTGGAACAATGGGATACGGTTTCCCGGCAGCTATAGGAGCAAAGGTCGGAAAGCCGGATAAAACGGTTATCAACATTGCAGGGGACGGATCTTTCCAGATGAACTCTCAGGAGCTTGCAACTGCAGTCCAGAATGATATCCCGGTTGTTTCCGTAATTCTGAATAACGGTTATCTCGGCATGGTAAGACAGTGGCAGGAGCTCTTCTATGATAGAAGATATTCTCACACTTACATCAAAGGTAGTGTTGACTTTGTCAAACTTGCCGAAGCCTACGGAGCCCTTGGACTGCGTGCGGAAAAGCCGTCCGAAGTAAGGCCTGCAATTGAAGAAGCTGTCAGGTCAGGTAGGCCTGCTGTTGTTGAAGTGATTGTTGAGTGCGAGGCAAATGTCTATCCTATGGTACCGGCAGGAGCTGCAATCAATGAAATCCTTGACATTGAAGAGCATGCAGATACTCCCTGCTCCATGCCCGATTTGCGTAAGGTAAAAGTCGACGGAGTTCTCGACCTGGAGGAACAGTGATGAAACACACACTTGCAGTTCTTGTGGAAAATAAATCTGGAGTTCTTTCAAGGGTAGCCTCGCTTTTCTCAAGACGAGGGTATAATATCGACAGTCTGGCTGTAGGAGTTACGGAAGACCCTGAGATTTCCAGAATGACTATTGTGGTCCAGGGAGACGATCAAGTCCTCGAGCAGGTTACAAAACAGCTGAACAAGCTCGTAGATGTTATTAAAGTCTCGGATATCGGAGTTGATGATACAGTTGAAAGAGAACTTGCACTCATCAAAGTATCTGCGGACGTAACTGCAAGAGCCGAAATTATCCAGATTGCAAATATATTCAGGGCAAGAATAGTGGACGTTGCTCCCAAATCCATAACTGTTGAAGTAACAGGAGACGAAGGAAAAATCGATGCAATTGAGAAACTCCTTCGACAGTTTGGGATCAAGGAAATGGTCAGAACAGGTAAGATTGCCCTGGTTCGTGGTCCAAAGAAGGTCTAAATCACAAAAATTACAGTAATAACTCAGCGGATTTAAAAAAATCCATATACACTGAGGAATTGTCAAAAATACTCAATTATCAGCCTGTGAAAAATTTAAAACACGATTATAACCAGCAATTATAAAAGTATGGGCTTTGAACTTTTGCCCTAAGATCTTAACTAAGATGGGAATGATAGTGTTTTACTCAGGCTGGTAGTTGCTGTTTTCAATTGACTTTCTTTTTTTCGATTTTAGACCACATTATAGTTTGGACACAGATTATAGTTTGAAAGACAAGTTGAGAGGTTTCTATCTAAAATTACTTAAGGGGATTTATAATGACAATAGGGTCACCAGAGAAAGTTACTGGCGCCAGGGCTTTGATAAAAGGCCTTGAAGAAGAGGATGTTACCACTATGTTTGGTTATCCTGGCGCAGCACTGCTCCATATATATGACGAACTTTATGATTCTGATCTTCGTCATGTACTTGTACGACATGAGCAGGCAGCTGTACATGCTGCAGACGGATATGCTCGTGTAACAGGCAAAACTGGAGTATGCATGGCTACCTCTGGCCCTGGAGCAACCAACTTAGTAACCGGAATTGCAACTGCTTATATGGATTCGATACCGATAGTCGCACTTACCGGACAGGTCCCTCATTCTATTATCGGGAACGATTCCTTTCAGGAAGCTGACATCACCGGAATCACTCTTCCAATTACAAAACATAGATATCTCGTACCTGAAGCAAAAGATCTGCCGCGAATAGTAAAAGAAGCCTTCCACATAGCCTCTACCGGAAGGCAGGGGCCTGTATTGATCGATATGCCAAAGGATGTAATTAACGGGGAATTTGAATACCATAGTATTGAAACCGTTAAACTTCAAGGGTATAAACCCACATATCGTGGAAATGCTCAGCAGATCAAAAAGGCAGCCGAAGAAATTGCAAAGTCTACAAATCCCATAATTTACGCAGGCGGTGGAGTGATAAGTTCTAATGCAAGCGCCGAACTTGCGGAACTTGCCGAAACCTTGATGGCACCAGTAACTACAACACTTATGGGCATAGGCTCGATTCCTACCGAACACCCTCTGAACCTTGGGATGCTCGGAATGCATGGAAGCAAGTATGCAAACTACTCGGTTCAGGGGTCCGACCTTATCATCGCTGTCGGTGCCAGATTTGATGATAGAGTGACTGGAAAACTCCAGTCCTTTGCTCCTAATGCGAAAGTTATCCATATCGACATTGACCCTGCTGAGATCTCAAAAAACGTGCCTGCACATATTCCTATAGTAGGGGACGCAAAAATAGTTCTCAAGTCTCTGATAAAACATGTAAAACAGTGCAATTCCGAAACCTGGCTCGAGAAGATAAATGAGTGGAAGCGGGAATATCCCCTTACTTACGAGCAGGGAAAATTCATAAAACCTCAGTTTGTTATCGAACAGATCTCTGAAGCCTGTAGTAATGCAATTATAGTTACCGAAGTTGGTCAGCACCAGATGTGGGCTGCTCAGTTCTTCAAGTATAAAGAGCCACGAACTTTTATTACATCAGGCGGACTTGGAACAATGGGATACGGTTTCCCGGCAGCTATAGGAGCAAAGGTTGGAAGGCCGGATAAAACGGTTATTAACATTGCAGGAGACGGATCTTTCCAGATGAACTCACGGGAGCTTGCAACTGCAGTCCAGAATGATATCCCGGTTGTTTCCGTAATTTTGAATAACGGTTATCTAGGTATGGTCAGGCAGTGGCAGGAACTCTTCTACGATAGAAGATATTCCCACACCTGCATAAAGGGCAGCGTGGATTTTGTCAAACTTGCCGAAGCCTATGGTGCTCTGGGACTTAGGGTGGAAAAACCGTCCGAAGTAAGGCCTGCAATCAAAGAAGCTATTGCATCAGGGCGTCCATCAGTTATTGATATTACTATCGAATGTGAAGAAAACGTGTCTCCCATGGTGCCGGCAGGAGCAGCAATCAATGAATTCATTGGCCCGGAGGGAAACAAATGAAAAAGTATACCCTTGCTGTCCTGGTTGAAAACAAATCTGGAGTCCTGGCAAAAGTTGCTGGACTCTTTTCCAAGCGTGGATACAATATTGACAACCTGGCCGTAGGCGTTACTGAAGATCCTGAGATTTCCAGAATGACTATTGTGGTTCAGGGAGATGATCAGGTTCTCGAACAGGTCACAAAACAATTTAATAAGATTGTTGATGTAATCAAGGTTTCGGATATTGAAGAAGATGATACTGTAGAGAGAGAACTTGCTCTCATCAAAGTGACAGCCGATGTGACGACAAGAGCCGAAATCATCCAGATTGCAAATATATTCAGGGCTCGAATTGTAGACGTTGCCCGCAATTCAATAACTGTTGAAGTAACTGGGGATGAAAGCAAGATACAGGCAATCGAAAAACTTCTCCGGCAGTTTGGTATCAAGGAAATGGCCCGAACAGGCAAAATCGCTCTGGTTCGCGGCCCAAAGAAGGTTTAAATAATAAGGACAGGTAAAGAAAGATAGCTGCTTAATAATCTTTAATAGATTGGGGCGCCTAGAGGCGCTTTGAAACCCGAGAGGTTTCATTAAGGCAGTCACCTGCTGAAGCTTCAAAACTACCCCTCTATGAATAAGCAACTTTTTAAAAATTGATTCAAGTCAAATTAATTCTCAGGGAAGTTAATTGATTTCGTAATTATTATTCTTCCCCTAAAAAATAGGAGCTTTACTCAAAAACTGAAAAATTTATCAGGAGAATCAAACATGGCAACTATAATTTATGATAACGAAACTACTTTTGATGCACTTAAGGACAAAACTATTGCAATAATGGGCTATGGAAGCCAGGGCCATGCTCACGCCCGCAACCTCCATGAGTCAGGGCTTAATGTCATTGTCGGGCTCAGAAACGGCAGTTCAAGCTGGGCAAAAGCCGAAAGTGACGGCCTGAAAGTTATGACAGTGGCAGAAGCTGCAAAAGCTGCGGATGTTATCATGATCCTCCTTCCGGACGAAAAACAGGCTTCGGTATATTATTCTGAAATCGAGCCAAATCTGAAAGCCGGTAACGCACTTGCTTTCGCACATGGTTTCAATATTCACTACAGCCAGATTGTCCCCCCAAAGAATGTTGATGTTTTCATGGCTGCCCCCAAGGGCCCTGGTCACATTGTTAGAAGAACCTATACCGAAGGCATCGGAGTGCCGGCTCTGATTGCAGTCTACCAGGATGCAACCGGAAATGCCAGGGAAATTGCTCTTTCATATGCCAAAGGAATCGGTGCAACCAGAGCAGGTGTCTATGAAACGACCTTCCGTGAAGAAACCGAAACCGACCTTTTCGGAGAACAGGTTGACCTGTGCGGAGGACTTGCATCTCTGATCAAGACCGCTTTTGAAACGCTTGTTGAAGCAGGATACCAGCCCGAAATGGCCTATTTCGAAACCTGCCACGAAGTCAAGCTAATTGTGGACCTTATCTATGAAGGCGGACTTGAGAGAATGTGGCACTCCGTTTCCAATACTGCAGAATACGGTGGTATGACAGTTGGCCCCAGGGTTATTAATGATGAGTCTCGTAAAGCCATGCAGGAAGCCCTGAAGAGAATTCAGAACGGAGAATTTGCCAAGGAATTCGTGCTCGAAGGCATGGTCAACCATCCAGTACTCAAAGCCATGGAACGCCAGGAAAAGGAACACCAGCTTGAAGTCGTCGGAAAGCAGATCCGTGCAAACATCCCCTGGCTCAACAAGAAGATTGATGATGACTGATTCTATAGTAGTTGATTCTA
>DUGT01000198.1:8829-11297 GCA_013331275.1 Methanosarcina sp.
GTAGTTGATTCTATAGTAGTTGACATCCTGTAGACAGAACATTCATAAATCTGGAAGTATAAAACTCAATCCGGAGGGGAATTAATGCCATTAAAAGGAGAAAGCAAAGTTATTAACACTATCCTTAATAGACGGAGTGTCCGGGAGTTTACGGACAAACCTGTTAGCAAGGAAGATATCAATATAATCCTGGACTCAGGGCACTGGGCTCCTTCCGGATTGAATAACCAACCCTGGCGTTTCATTGTCATTCGGGACCAAGAAACCATCCAGAAACTCTCGGAGTGCACGCATTACTCAGGTATTGTGGCAGGGGCTCCTCTGCTTATTGCTACTTTTCTGAACAATGAAACTTCTTACAACAGGACAAAAGATCTCGAGGCAATTGGGGCTGCAATCCAAAACATGCTCCTTACCTGCTGCGAACTTGGCCTTGGCGGGGTCTGGCTTGGAGAAATCCTGAATCAAAAAGAGAAGGTCAATTCCATTCTTGACTGTCCTTCCGATCTTGAGCTGATGGCAGTTCTTGCAATAGGAGAACCGGTTCCAAAGGAAAGAACTTCAACACGCAGGGGACTTTCCGAAATAGTATTTGATGAAAAATACGGACAGAAATGGGGAGAGTAAACCTATCCTGAGATTTTCAGGCTAAGTTCCTTTAAATAAATTATAGATAATTTAAGATGTTTTAATATAATTAGGGATTAAGTTTATAAGCTATTTAGCACTATAACCAGCCAGTTAACTGATAACAGTTTTATCTGTTAACGGACTGATCTTAACTTTTTCATAATGAAGGTCTGTAGTGTAGAGGATATCACTGGAGCCTCCGGAGCTCCGAACCTGGGTTCGATTCCCAGCAGACCTGTTTACCTGAAACAGTTAGTTTAAGTTTCGATTTTACTTTTTATAATATATTCTGGACAAAAGATGCGAAAGAAGATCTAAAAAAGGAATATCAGTTTCGAAGGGGCTAGTATAATGTCTAGAAGATTAAATCGTCGCTTCCTGCGTGCTGGAAGAAAACTATCTTTAGTTCAGTTAATTCTCATAGCAATAATACTGTACTTTTTGCTGCGTTGGATTCTGGTGCCGCTTTTGTGGACTCTGTTTTTAATCGTTGCCTTGATCGTGATTTTAAAAGTAGTGCTGGAAAAGATATAATAAATTTTTTATTTTCACTTCAGTATGATTTTTCCATTTACTCTCACTTGTATATTTTTAAATCTTTTTTGGGTTCCGTTGAAAAAAATCTGGCTTTGTTGCAAAATCAGTGTAAACCTTTACAATTAGGAAAGTTAATCAATCAAAACATTGCAATCGAAATACACTCTTCCAAAATCACATGAAAAATACAAAATCAAGTCAAAAAATCAAGATTTTCATTGAACACACGCTTAATATGAAAACTTTAAACATTCATAATACTTGAGTTATATACACAATCGATTTGTACCTATTTTTCCTGTGGAAATGTGCAAAAAATGTAAGTGCTCGAAAATCAGTAATTTTCCTCATTTTTGGCTTGATTTTGTTTACTCAGGTAAAATAATCGATATCAACTAACATGTGCTATGTGTTTTTGTTTATAACCATTCCAAAGACCATGTAACGCTTTTAAGAAAACGACGTCAATAGACTTCATTTTAAGAAGATAGTGTTTTTCCCTTCGATAACTCTATCAAATGCAAAAAAAGCACAAGAAACACATAGGTAAAAACAAAAGAGAATTATAAAAGGGAAAGTTCTCGGGACTCAGTACCAAAATCCAGTGATGAACGTAAACTTAAAAATCACTGGATTTTGGAACATGGTCAGTTCTCGGAGATCCCAAAATTAAAAGTTACAACAGAAGAACAAAAGACTAAGATAGAAGATCTGAGAAAGCAGATAGACTTAATGAGTGACCAATTAGGCAAAAAGGATGACGAGATCACACAGCTTAGTGAAGTGACCCAAAAGCAAGCCGTACACATTTAGAGTTTGATCCAAGAAAACAGTAAACTAAACATGAAGCTATTACCAGAGGTTACCGAGAATAAAAAATCATGGTGGAAATTTTGGTAACTCCCCCTTAAAAAGCTGTCAGATTTTAAAGGGAGAGTTAATAAAAGGAGGTGACCTTATAATTATTCAATAGTCCCGTCTTCAGCAGACATTCCTAATATGTCACCGTATCGGGTCATTTTTGCAGTGTAAGTTATTGGGCTTCCTTCTTTTAACTGTAATAATTTATCCTTTTGGTCATCCCTCATTTTGACAATCACGTCTGATACCAATGTACTGGATTTATGTTTTACTTGCACAGTATATGAACCATAACTTTCAGACACCGATGACACAGTGCCAGACCATGTTACGTATTTTCCTTTATAATTATCATCGAAGAAACTTTCTTTCTGTAAAGATGTGGCTGTAGAGTCCGAATAGAGGGCAAAATCCGAAAACGAAGTGCTTACTATTTCTTT
>DUGT01000198.1:11508-18134 GCA_013331275.1 Methanosarcina sp.
TTAACAGTTTCATCACTGCTTGAAGTGGTTACATTTTTCTGCTCAGTTGTTGCTTCAGAAGCTGTATCAGGTTCTTGGACCTGACTTGATGTACTATCATCTCCGCCAGAGAAAAGAGCAACTATAAACAATAAGACAAAAATTCCAAGAATAATTTTAATAATTTTACTCAATGCTTTAAACTCCATTTTTCGTTTTTGGTTTTATTATAATAATTTCATAATCGGCATCAATATCGACTATATTCTCATTTTGCAAATCGAATTTATCATGTAAGAAAGCATGCCGATAAATAGAAACTCTGTTATTTTTATCCATGATAATTCTCATTTCTGCAAGATGTCTATATATTCGAAGAGAAATATAAAATCTTTTGTATTTGGTTCAGTCTTTCAAGAGTAGAGTTTATTGACTGTATTTATTGATATTTTTGTAGTTTGTCATCTGCATTCATACTTTTCAATAATAGTTGATAAAACGGTCTATTTTGCAAAAAAATTTGTTTAGGACAATTTAAAATTAGTTTAATACAATTTTATGCCGTTTACTCTCATTATAGTGATTTTTAATCCGAAACTAAAGGAAAAAACCCGAGTTGAATTTTAAATACATCATTAATATTTATAATTCTGTGCAATTTTGCATAAAAAATCATATAAAATGTGATTTTTCTAAACAAAAGTAGTATTAGTTAAGTCAATTCACGGAATTCGGTATTAAGCTGATTTCAACGGTGATATTTTAAAGGCATTAGATGTAATTTTTTAGCTAAAAAAGAAATTATAGGCCGTCTATCGGTTTTTAAAGCATTTTAATTAATTCTGGCAAAATCTCAGTTGTATGATGAAAGAAAGTCAAAATATCCAAATTGGAAAGATCATCATTAATAGACTTCGTCATGATGGCCGTAATATTCCAGAATAACAATTTTTTCCTTTTCATCTACAGAGAAAATCAACACAAATGAGAGTCAATATGAACTCTTTTTCAGTGATTGAGAGGAGACCTCAAATTTTTATATCTATGTGGGTCCTGAAGAATCTCATTTACCTTACTAAATATAATTTCAACTTGCTTCTTATCCTTTTTTGCCAGCTTCTCAACAACTTTTTGAACTTCGGGTTTTACCTGTAACCGATACATATCAGATCAAGAATTAAGCATTTTTTTCCAGTTCTCAATTGTTCCGACATCTATAGGTTCCTGTTTCATGATTTCCTGGGATTTTTCAATAAATTCAGGCCTAAGCTCAGGTTCCATGAGCTCTTTTTCATATTCAGCAGCCATATGCATGATAGCAGCACTTTTGTCTTTTAAGCCGTATTTGGCTTTTATGATATTGAGAATCCTATTTGTTTTTTCACCAATTCGAATAACTGCTTGAACCATAATGTATACCTCATATATACACAAAATAATTTCATATATATACATAATGTTGAAGCAGTTTTAGAGGTTCCGTTGTAAAAAATTTGATTATTTTACTTGACTATGTCAGATTAGACAGTTATTCCATTGCAGTTATTGATTTCACTACAAACAATATACTTGAGATATGAGATCTAATGATAATGTTTTACCTTGTAATGTGACATAGTCAAGTTAATTAACCTGATACACTTTCAACTTGCTGAACTCACAGGTCAAAACATGGTCGTATTCTCACTCACTGTTTGACTTTTTGAATATGTCTTTTACATCTGATTTTAAAAAGTCTTAAAGCGGCTTAGAATGATAGACGTTTTTACTGTTAATGGAAACACAAAAATGCAATGAAAAAGAAGTACAGGAAAAACTCAAAAGTGCAGTATGTTTTCCTTAAAACAACTGCAGACCTATAGCTCCCTTTATTATTTATTTTTTATAAACAGTACGCCGCTTTTATGGAGGCAAGAAGATTTGTATAAGATTGAACACAAAACCAAACTTATATATACTGTTTCATTTAATAAAGGAATATTATTAAAAAATATAGAAATATTACTAAAAGGTGCAAGGAAAAACTTTTTCTGAATCGAAATCGCGAAATACAGATCAACCTGTATAAGAACTAGTTGTTCTTCATCATTTAGTATACAAGTTTGGAGAAGGGATACTATTCCCTTCTCTTTTTGCGCTAATACAACTGTTTTTTAATGTTCCTAAAGAGCTAGTACCAGATATCTCGTTTTTGGTACCATGTGGGGTTTCCTTTTAATATTGGTTGGCATCGTTTTTAAAGCTCTTCTTAAATAAGATGAGCTTCAATAATAATATACACTTTCTATATTATATACTTTATTACATTTAATAATTATATATTAAATTTTTATTAATGTTGCTCTTTTTAATATTACTGTTACTGTACCCATTAGTGTTTTAATTAATCTACCCGTTAGTGTTTTAGTTAATCGGTATCAATATACAGGTTAAACAATATGCATTACAATTTTTAAAAAAGAAGAGATTAAGAGGATCTTGGAACTGACATTCCGCAGATATCCTCAAAAAAATAACATTTTTCTGTTATCGTTTCAAAACATGGTCGTATTTTCAGGCTCACTGTTTGACTTTTAGAATATGTCTTTTTACATTTTATTTTAAAAATACCTCAAAGCGGCTTAAAATGATAGGCGTTTTTACTGTTAATGGAAACACAAAAACGCAATGAGAAAGGAATCCAGAAAAAACTCAAAAATACAATAATTTTCCCAATAAACAACTGAGTAACATAAAAAAATATGTGCCCTGCATATTCATATAACAGTTTTGTTTTTTATTATAGTACGTTGATAAATCAAAAGAATTAAGCTATAGAAGATGTTAAACAGTGATTGATACAATGGGTGATTCAATGGTAAAAAACCGAACAGTTGCTATCTTTGTAGCTATATGTTTAATCGTGGGAACCGTCCCTTTTGCGTTAGGTGCTACCTCTCAAACAAGTAGTTCAACCTCCAACACAGTTTATATCAGTGCTTTGGATGTTGGTGCTCCTAAGGAAACTGCAAATCAAGAATATGTTAAAATTACAAATAAAGGAACAAAAGCAGTAAGCATGAAAGGTTGGAAAATCACAGATAAAGGCGCTAAACATACCTATAAATTCTCGTCTTCTTATACCTTGAAAGCTAAGTCTACAGTGACTCTTTACACTGGTAAGGGTAAAAACACTGCAACTAAGCTGTATTGGGGGAGAGTAGCACATGTATGGAATAACGAAGGAGATACAGCATATTTGTATAACGCTCAAGGAAAATTAGTTTCTTCGAAAACTGTAAAAGTGAAATGAGAATTATCTCATTTCTTTTTATCCTGAGGTTGACAGTTTGATTTTTATGTTGAAAGATTGTTTTCATATTCGTTGGAATAATAAGTAACATTATTTCAACAAGTTTTTGCCCATTTTTTACGATTCAATTTGACAGATGATTCTCTTTCTCTTGATGGCTATTTTTATGATTTTTGATCAAATTTTTGGTATAGAATTTGACAGATAGCATGAGTTTCAAATAAAACTAACCTTCCACAGATGTCTCCAAAAAAAACATTTTTCATTATATCGTTTTTGGAGAATTACTCGAAATTTGCAGTTATTATCTCAACTGAAGCTTAAGGAAATGGCTGCTGGAAATTTACAATGAAGGCAAAAACCAGAAGTTTTGGAAAACTTCAGAAATATATCTAAGTAATCAGGAAAGTTTTCAGAAAAAACGGTAGCCGAAAAAATTGTGAAAATTGATAGAACATCTGCAGAAGGTGGGTTCAAGTGTTTCTGAACTTCTTGATGTTGGAATATTTTATAGAAACAGGATTAAAAATCACACTTCTACATAGGCTTTACCTAAAAACCTATGCATACGGTGCAAAGTGAATTTACAGAAATTTTATTACACTATCATTTTTACTGAAAAGTTAAAACATTGCAAAAAAGATTTCACAATAATAATATATAATCCTAAAACAGATAAATTCAATCACACAAAAGGAAGGTAATTACCATGGCAAAACCTATAGAATTGGGGCTTGTTCTTGAAGGAGAAGACGCAAAGGAGTTTTTCAGGAACGAAAGAAACCCTATAGTTTCAAAGAAACTCATTGAAATGTTCAAGCGTGCAAAGAAAATAAATGAGCAAAATAGATCTTAAGCTTGAACTCTATAATTCCAGATTCCGAGCTCCAGACAATACCACTTAATAAAACTCATAATCTTTCTTCTTTTAGTTGTTTGAGTCATGAATTAAATGATTTTCTTAAAAACGATGCGTTGATTGATCAGAATAATATGATTAGTCGAACTCGTTTGTGCTTTTGGAATAAAGAATTGGTAGGATTTTTTACTCTTATTGCAGATACAATTGAAGCTAAAACCGTAATAGATGGGCTTGAACATTATGAATACCGTAAATATCCTGGCGTTAAAATTGCAAGATTAGCAGTTGATTCCAGATTTGAACGAAAAGGAATAGGAACATATCTATTACTAGCAGCAATAGGCAAAACCTTATCAGTTTGTGAAAATATAGGATGTAGATACATCCTAGTTGATTCAAAAAAAGAATCAATAGGCTTCTATCAAAAAAATGAGTTTAAACTTGTAGAAAAATATAAAGACCGCGAATTTGTTCCTATGTATCTTAACATACAGCCTATAATTTCCGAAAGTGGAAGTTTTGACTCTAATGATTCTGTTTTATCCTGAAACTATTTCAAATTCAAGAATGGGCACTTTTTACTATTCCCCATGCAGTCAACTTTTTCTTAATATCCCGTAGTTCATCATCAGAAAACACAAGTCCTTGGTAACGCCTCACACTTGTTAAGTCATCATGTCCTTGCCTGAGACAGACTGCAGATTCAATTCTTCCTGCTGCAATCATCCAGGACTCCAATGTTTTTCTTGTGGTCTTTACTGAAAGTCCGTAAGGGTTGTATACCTCCGACTTTCCGCAGATGTCCCTTCAATTTTCACAATTTCTCAAGTTATCGTTTTTTCTGAAAATCACCCAAGTTACTCAAACATATATTTTTGAAATTTTCCAAAATTTTCGGCTTTTTGCCTTCATTGAAAACTTCCAGCAGCCATTTCACTAAGCTTCAGTTGAGATAATAACTGCAAATTTTTGAATAAATCTCCAAAAACGACAACAGGAAAAATATTGGTTTTTTGAAGACATTTGCAGAAAGTCAGTTTTATAGAAACGGAAGTAAATTAGTAACTATACACTGAACCATTACTATTATTTTCTTCAGTTAAGCTGATACTTTCAACTTGCTGAACTCATAGGTCAAAAAAAGGCCGTATTCTCCGGCCCACTGTTTGATTTTTAGAATATGTCCTTTTACATCTAAAAATGTCTCAAAGCGGCTTAGAATGATAGGCGTTTTTACTGTTAATGAAGACACAATATAGAACTTTTAGTATACTATCTTAAATATACTTCTGTCTTAGTTATATTATCTTCATATCCGCAATATTTACATTTTAAATAAGTCGTCGTTGTTTCTATAGTTCTTTTTGATTCTTTTATCTCTTGAATATCTGGATTTTTATATTCATAATATGCAAACTCTTTATTACACTTTTTACATGTAGTAGTATTGGAATGAAAAAGTGCATATATAAACAAACAACCAATGAAAATTAATAGAACCCCAAAATAAAAGAAAAAATATAGATTAATATTGCTTCCAGAAGAAAGTGTTAAAATAGTACCAGCTATAACAGATCCAATTCCCATATTTCTAACTTTAGTTTTCCCAAAATAACCTATTAATAATTCAGAGATCATTTTATGTAAAAAATTATTTTTTCGAGTTCCATAATAATGGATGGTATTTTCATTATTAGTAAATGAAACTTCATTATTATTTCCAACTACTGATTTATCAATCTTATTTTCGGAACCAATCTTTATTGATGATTCATTATTACTATTGTTATTTGCATTATTATTTGAACCTATATTTATTGAATAATATTTTTTATCCATATATATTCCTTGTTACCTGTGTATAATCAACGAAAGATATATGAAAATAATTAATTTAAACTTTTTTAAAGATTTGTATATTTAGTGATCAAAAACAAGCATTATCTGCTATTTTATGGCTGGAGACAGCTTACGTAGCTCTACCCCTACATTAAATGCTTTACTTGATCCTTACAATGGCCAAAAGTTCTATAAGAGTACAAAATGTCGGAAAATTACAAATTAACTCAAGTATGTAGATTCGACCTCATTATGGGAAAAAACATAGTACTTGAAGCATAATTCCTATATCATCGCTTGTTTAGTATAAAGAAAATTGCCCTTTCTGAGCTGAATTTTCCACAAATGCCTATGTATTTGCTTTCTCGATTTCACTTGTTTCCTCCGATAACCCTACCTAAAACGCAAAAAAACTATGAGATACACATGGGCACTTTTTAGATATCTTCTGTTGCGTTTTTACTCACTAAAAAATAGAACATCACAAAATTTAGCGGTTTTTTAATTAAAACCCTAACTCCGCCATCTATAGGGAATAAGTAATTCCAATTCATAAATTTCCAACATCAATCGCCTATAATATGAAAACTATGGTTTGTTTTTAACATTCCATAATAGTGGACATATCATTTTGAAAAAAATGAATTTCAATAT
>DUGT01000198.1:18455-21875 GCA_013331275.1 Methanosarcina sp.
TCAAGTCCTTCCGAGCCCTTGAAGATCATGGGGTTAGGGGATGTGCCGATTGCGATAACAACAACGTCGGCAGGAATAGTGAATTCCGAACCTTCTACAGGGACAGGGCTTCTTCTGCCGGATTTGTCAGGCTCACCGAGTTCCATTTTAATGCATTCGACTGCAGTAGCATTGAATTTCTCGTCGCCAAGGATGCGGACAGGGTTTGTAAGGAGCCTGAAGGTTATGCCTTCTTCTTTTGCGTGCTCGATTTCTTCCCTGCGGGCTGGCATCTCGTCTTCTCCACGGCGATAGACTATACTGACTTCTTCAGCGCCAAGGCGGAGGGCTGAGCGGGCAGCGTCCATTGCCACGTTTCCGCCTCCTACTACCACAACGTGCTTTCCCAGTCTGACTCTGGTATCATATTCAGAGTCATAGGCTTTCATAAGGTTTACACGGGTCAGGAACTCGTTTGCAGAGTAAACTCCATTGAAATTTTCGCCTGGAATTCCCATAAAGCTTGGAAGACCTGCACCGGTACCCAGGAAAATGGCATCGAATTCATCACAGAGCTCGTCCAAGGTCTTGATCCTGCCGATTATGTAGTTGGACTTGAACTCGACTCCAAGCTGCTGAATGTACTCAACTTCCTGACGTACAATTTCCTTTGGCAGCCTGAACTCGGGAATGCCGTAACTCAAAACTCCGCCGGCTTTGTGGAGGGATTCAAAAACTGTTACTTTGTGGCCCAATTTTGCAAGGTCTGCTGCGGCAGTGAGGCCAGCAGGCCCTGAACCAACAACAGCTACTTTCTTACCTGTAGGTTTTGGAATTTCAGGAACTTTTACCCCTTGCTTGCGTTCGTAATCGGCACAGAAGCGTTCGAGCCTTCCGATAGCAACTGGCTGTCCCTTCTTTCCAAGTACGCAGAGAGCTTCGCACTGAGTTTCCTGAGGGCAGACGCGACCGCATATTGCAGGAAGAGTGTTTGTGCCCTTAATCTTCTCTATTGCCCCTGCGAAGTCTTCCTCACAGACGAGCTTGATAAAGCCTGGAATATCAACATTTACAGGACAGCCTTCAACACATTTTGGTTCCTTACAGGAGAGACAGCGGGAAGCTTCGGCAAGAGCATCTTCTTTTGCATAGCCAAGAGCTACCTCATTAAAGTTCTTTTTGCGCTCTTCAGCAGGCTGTTCTGGCATCGGGGTCCTTTCTTTCTTTACTTTTGAGGTTTTTTCACCATTCAGTTCTTGCATTTTTCATCCCCTCCATATTAGTGCAGTCCGCACCTGCATTCTTCATCGTATTTTTCCACGGCTTTTGTCTCTTCACCGCGGTACATTGCAAGCCTGTTCATGAGTTCTACGAAGTCGACTTTCCGTGCATCAAATTCAGGCCCGTCAACGCAGGTAAACCTGGTTTTTCCGTCAACCGTAACCCTGCATCCTCCGCACATCCCGGTCCCGTCTACCATAATGGAGTTCAGGCTGACCAGAATTTCAACGTCATATGGAGAAGCTACTCCGGTTCCGACTTTCATCATTATTGGGGGCCCGATGATCACAACTCTTGCAACCTTCTCTCCACTGTCCAGAATCTGCTTCATGATATCGGTCACAAATCCGTGGTGCCCTTTTGAGCCGTCATCGGTTGCAATGTACAGTTCAGAACTTGCATTCTTCATCTCGTCTTCAAGAATAAGAAGATCCTTGTTTCGGGCTCCGATAATGGAAATTACCTTATTGCCCGCTTTACTATATGCTTTTGCCTGGGGATAAGCCGGGGCGACTCCTACTCCTCCACCTACAAGGATAACGGTACCAAGTTTCTCGACGTCTGAAGGAGTGCCAAGAGGTCCGACAAAGTCTTCCAGAAACTCGCCTGCAGAAAGCTTTGCAAGCTGCTTTGTAGTCTTGCCCATTTCCTGAAAGATTACAGTTACCGTGCCATTTTCTTTTTCAAAATCGGCAATCGTAAGGGGAATCCTTTCCCCCTTTTCATTAATTCTGAGGATTATGAACTGTCCGGCTTTTGCAGCCTTTGCAACGTCAGGGGCGTCTATTACCATCCTGTGCACTGACGGAGCGATTTCTTCCTTTTCCAGTATTTTGTATGCCATAGGATCACATTTTCCTGAGTAAAAGCAATTCTTTGAACAAATGAATCGATAAGTTTTGATATGGCGGATTTACACACGGATTTTCGCGTTCCGGAGCTTTTCCGCCTGGACGTTCTCCTTATACTGATTAATGGAATAAATATTCTCCCAAATAATTTTAATTATTTTGCCTATCTTGATGATTTTTGTTGAATTATATGTGTCAGCTCTTTCGACACTTTCCTTTTAAAAGAAACCGGAGTATTCTTCAACTTTTTGACCATTGTTGCAATAATTTAATAAATCTAGTGAGTATAATAAATTAAAGGGGTAATCCCTGAAAGGCTCAATCAGGAAGTTGATTGGTGAGAGGAGGGATAAAACAAACTCGGTACAAACTGTAGCCACGCGTCTGAACTATAGCCAGATATATAACCAAATTTATGGCCGTATTTGAGCTTGAAAACTTAAAACCTTCGCCTGAAGGAGAATTTGTTCACGAGATTATTGTAAAGAATTGCGATAATTTCATTCTGACGGGCGAATTAAGAAGAAAAGACAACTGGGATAAGTTTATAGATATGGGGGTTAAACAAATGCCTGAAGAAAGAAGAGAAGGTACAAAGGGAGAGAAGGTAGAGGAAAAAGAAGGAGAACAAGTAGCCGACGTTGATCCGATTCATCCTACCGAAGCCAGAGGTGGCAAAAAAAGATCACTCCTTGACACCTGTAAATAATCTTACTTACTTTTTACTTTTTACTTTTTTTCAACCACAAAAATATTAACATGACGGTTAAGAAACGCTATCAAATAAACAATTAAAATATCATGTTAGCCTGCAAAACATAGGTTCTAAAACAGATTTTCGTAGTATTTTGCTGGGACAAAGACTGAATCATAGAAGCGATTACAAAAAATTAGAACCAAAAGTTGGCTTTCAACTTTAGTAAAAAAGGCTAAAGAGTTATTTTGCCAGATATATCACTGATCTCTCAACTCTTTAGCCTCGATTTTTTCTTTTTTTCAATCTAAGGGTTTGTTCGCTTTCAGATTACATCCCTTATTTTGTATTTGTTGTCACTTTTATATAATCTGTTTTTGTTGCCGTACTGCTGCCTGCAGCATTTGTTGCTGTCAGTGTCACTGTATAACTCCCTGCTTTGGAATATTTATGCTTTGGATTCTGGATTGTGGACGATGCACCGTCTCCAAAGTTCCATTTCCATTTAGTTGGTAAGCCTGTGCTTGTGTCAGAAAAGGCAACCGTCAACGATGGTTTTCCAGAAGTAGGAGTTGCAGAGAATTCAGCAACCGGTTTTGCTGTCACCTTTATATA
>DUGT01000089.1:0-254 GCA_013331275.1 Methanosarcina sp.
AATGAAAAAGGAAACAATAGCAGTGAAGAAACCTCAGAAATTGAGAGCGGTCACGAAAGCAGTCAATTCAGTCAGGAAAACCTAACCTCTTCTGACAAATCTTCTCCTTACCTTTACTGGGAGTATGAACTTGGAAATATAACTCCGGATAATCTCAGTGAAGGAAGATCGACTGTCCAGGACTGTGTGGCATACTCCCGGGACGGGAAGCATGTAGCTGTCGGGACAGGGAAAAAACTGACAGTTATTGACGT
>DUGT01000089.1:516-11117 GCA_013331275.1 Methanosarcina sp.
ATGGATATATTTATTCTCTGGATGCTGGCACAGGAAATGAAATTCACATTTATAGAAGCGCCGATGATCTGGGAACCAGTACGAACTCAAAATACCAGCCCTGCATATACAAAATAACGGCTGCTGATGATGCTGTATACATTGCAGCAGGTCGATACTGGAAAGAGTCAGAGTACGGGCTGGCTTCAAGAGTGTACAAGTTCAGTCCGGATGGCACTCTTTCATGGAAACTGCCTGCAGCCGAAAACTATGCTCAGAGTGTAAACTGGATTGATTCAAGCCAGGATGGAAAAAATGTGGTTTTTTCAACTGGGGACTGGACAAATTCCTTTGGGCTTGATGCAGTTGTCTATTCCGTGGATGACAGTGGAAACCTCCGCTGGAAATATGAAATTCCTCCTCTTAAGCCTTACTTTGTTTCTGCAGCTATCTGGCACGGACTTGATGTTTCAGATGACGGATCCGTGGTAACTGCCTATACCGGGGATGGAAGGAAATACCTTTTTTATGATTCCGAGATGATGAGACCAGGAGATGGTAAAACAGCATGGGACATGAAAACCCCAGGAGACGGAAAGACATCATGGGACACCTATGATTGGCAGTCCAATGTAACAGTTCCAGAGGAAGTTGAAGGAAGTCATATCTATGCATATGGGGAAGCTGCAAAAATTTCCAGTAAAAATGAGATACTTTACCTTACAGGAGCCACACTTCCTGCATATTATCCCGATAACATACCAATGGCGCATCCCCTTGAGAATTCTATTGTGTCATGTGATACTGAAAAAGGAAACAC
The DNA here is from genome assembly GCA_013331275.1 of Methanosarcina sp. Lineage (GTDB taxonomy): Archaea > Halobacteriota > Methanosarcinia > Methanosarcinales > Methanosarcinaceae > Methanosarcina > Methanosarcina sp11020u. The sequence continues at coordinate 1,316 of DUGT01000089.1, forward strand.
TTCCTGGACCTATAATCTCGGAGGACGCTGTGCAGGGATCTTCTTTTCTCCGGATATGAGATTCTTTGTCCTGCCAGTCGGAAAAGACTCGTCCTCAGGTAATACTCAGGTTCATGGAGTTCATGTTTTTGATAACCAAAAACCTGGAAACGGCAATTCAAGGCTAATCTGGAGATTTAACACTGAAGGCGTTATTTTAGATGCTGCGATTTCTTCCGACTGCACAGTTGCTGCAGTTGAAGCTCCTCTAAAGCTTGAAAACGGGAATGTGATTGGGAAACACAGGTTAATAATTGTCAGGTGAGAGAATGAAATGGAAAATTTTGATAGTCCTGCTTATTCTAACTGTAATTACTGCCGGATGCGCTGAAAAAGGCCAGGAATCAGAAAATGGTAAAATTGCTCAGGCTTCCGAAGGTGCCCAGAATATAGAGGAAACGGGTAACTCCGATGTCGGAGTATCCATAGACTCTATAGTATTTTCCAGAACCGGAGCTCTGATTACTCTAAAAGAAGAGGCAGAAATTTCACAGATAAAAATTTCTTCTGTTAATAATTCGGCAGAATCAATAGATATTGGAAAAACCGAAAACCAGGTCTTTGTAGCTTTTGACTGGGAACCCAATACTCAATATAAGTTTGAAGTAATCACAGGCAACGGGGCAAAAAGTGATTTGGAAGTGTACGCTCCTGAAAAACCTGCTTTGAAAGAAGAGTACGCTATAAAACTTGAGGATGTTACTCCAGGATCGATAGATAAAACTACAGAAAATGTAGAAGGCATGATTAAGTTCTCCTCTGACAGCAAGTATCTTGCTATTGGGACCCAAGGAGGTTCTCTGAAACTTATAGAGCTTGCAACAGGTGAAAAGGTTTGGGAAACACAGCTTGTTAAAGGCATAGCTGATGCAAGAATTTCAGATATAGAGTTTTCAGGGGATGGAAAACATCTGATTGTAGGAGAAGATAGTCCAGATGCTTTTATTCACTGCTTTGATTTAAGTGGCAAAGAAATCTGGAAATATGGAGCAGGACAAGACCTGGGTTCAGATCTTGACCACATGCCATCCATGAAAAAAATAAAACTGGATTCAAAAGGAAACATCTATGTTGCTGCCAGTAGAGCTTGCGGCTATATAGGAGAGGAGTACAAATATTTGGGAAGAGTTTATTCTTTTGACCCTGAAGGCAATTTACGCTGGAAGTTCCCCGAATCCGAACTTATGGACTCAGGAGTTACATGGGTTGATACAACCCCTGACGGAAAATACTCTGTTTTCGGCACTACTAACTTTGCAAACGCCGACAAATGGAAAGAAGGAACCGTACATGTTCTGGAAGGAAATACCGGAAAGGAATATTGGAACTATTCAATCCCGCCTCTTAAACCATTTTTTGATTATACTGCAATATGGTACAGTACCCAGATTACTCCTGATGGTAAAAATATAATAACAATGACCAGTGATGGGAGAGCCTTTTTATTTAATAATTCCAGGAGCATGGAAACCGGTATACCGGAAATAGGATGGCAAGCAAACATTTCAACCCCGGTTGTGGTAAGCGGAGTCCCTATTTACGGTAGTGCGAATTATGCATACATTATCAACAATACCCTTATTTTCTCAATAGGCAGCACTTTCTCCAAAGACAAAAATAACGATGCTCCTATAGAACACCCCAATGGAAACAGCATCTTTGCCTATGATACTGACGGCAACCTGCTGTGGAAATGGAGAGTGGATGGCTATGCAGGGGAATGTGCAATGAATGACAGGTATCTCGTTGTCCCTATATCCCAGAACCTGGTGACCGAGGATAGAAATGTCCACGGAGTGTATGTCTTTGACATATCAAAAAGCGGGGGTTCAAACTCCAAACTTGTCCAGGTCTATAATACCGAAGGGATTACAATAGCAGCTGATATCTCCCCTGATGGCAAGTATATTGCAGCCCTGGAAGCTCCTGCAAGGCTTGATGACGGCACAGTGCTTGGTGAGTATAAAGTGCATGTTCTTACATGAGAGGAGAAAAACATGAAAATTGTTTCAATAACGTGGAATTCCTACATTCCCACTCTTCTCAAAGCTGCAGGAGACCTTGGCATAGAGCTTGAAGCCCACTATTCAAAAATACTGGAAGATAATCCGGAAGAAGCTGAGAAGGTACTTCTTGAATGCGAACACGCAGATGCGGTCTTTCTATACTATATATCAAACCCGTTCTGGGAAGAGTTCTACGAAAAGCTTGAACCGTTAAAAACAAGGGCACCTGTAATCTGTGTAGGGAGTGATCCCTCCTCATTTACCCTCTCTTCGGTGAAACTTGAGACTGCAGCTACATGTTTTTCTTATATAATCTATGGAGGACAGGAAAACTTTGCCAATATGCTGCGTTATATTTTAAAAGAAGTTTTAGGATGCAAGATTGAAACAAAACCACCGGAAAAGATACCATGGGACGGGTTATATCATCCGGACGCAGAGAATAGATTCTCAAACTTTGAAGAGTATATTAAATGGTACGGGCCTTTGAAAGATAAAACCGTGGGTTTGCTCATCTCCAGGACTTCCTGGGTAAACAACGAACTCGAGATAGAGAATGCTCTGATAAGAAAGCTAGAAAAGCTCAATCTATCGGTTGTCCCTGTTTTTGCATACTCATTGAAAGATAAAGAGCTTGGAAGCAGGGGAATGAATGAGGTCATAGAGGATTATTTCATAAAAAACAGCAGGCCTATAATAGATTGTCTTATAAAACTATCTCCTTTTTTTATTGCAAGCAGTAAAACCGAAGAGAGAAACATATCCTGCGCAGCAAAAGGCATAGAAGTCCTGAGAAAACTTGACGTCCCTATTTTCCAGCCTGTAATTTCACACTATATGACTGTTGAAGAATGGCAGGAATCAATGGGATTAAGCAGTGAGATTGGATGGAGTGTAGCTCTTCCAGAGTTTGAGGGCGGAATTGAGCCTATTATAATAGGAGCAGGCAAAAAAGAAGGAAACTACATGGGGCGCTTTCCTATCGAAGACCGCTGCTCAAAACTTGCATCCAGAATTTTAAAATGGACCGAACTCAGGAAAAAACCGATCAACCGGAGAAAAGTCGCCTTTATCCTGCACAATAGACCCTGCACAGGTGTTGAAGGCTCAGTAGGAGACGCTGCAAATCTTGACTCTCTCGAAAGCGTGGCAAGAATACTGAACCGAATGCAAGAGGCAGGTTATGCCGTCAATCCTCCTGAAAATGGAAAAGACCTTATCGAAACCATTCTCAAGAGAAAAGCAATTTCCGAGTTCAGATGGACTCCCATAAATGAGATCGTGAAAAACGGTGGAGCCCTGGCTTTTATAGAAAAAAAAGAATACGAGAAATTTTTCAATACCCTGAGCCCGAAGGTAAGGCAAAGAGTAATTGAGAGCTGGGGACATCCTCCTGGAGAGGAAGTAGACGGTATTCCTGCAGCTATGGTCTATGATAATAAGATCGTTGTAACAGGAGTGCAATACGGAAACGTTGTGGTTTGCGTACAGCCAAAGCGTGGATGCGCAGGTGCCAGATGTGACGGAAAAGTCTGCAAAATCCTGCACGATCCTGAGGTTCCGCCAACCCATCAGTACCTTGCAACTTACAGGTATCTTGAAAACACCTTTGGAGCCGATGTGCTCGTACATGTAGGAACCCATGGAAACCTTGAGTTCCTGCCTGGGAAAGGAGTTGGGCTTTCAGAAGATTGTTATCCTGACATAAGTATCGGGACTATCCCCCACCTTTATATTTATAATTCTGACAATCCTCCGGAAGGTACAATTGCCAAACGCCGGAGCCTTGCTTGTTTGATAGACCATATGCAGACTGTCATGACCTCAGGAGGCCTTTACGAAAACCTGGCAGAACTTGACAGGCTGCTTGGAGAATACGAACAGGTGAAACATGACAAGGGACGTGAGCATGCCCTGAAGCACCTGATCCTTGACGAAATCAAAAAATCTAATTTGAATTCCGAGATAAAAGCCGATCATCAGACTCCGTTTGAAGAAATAGTAAGAAAAGCACACGAAGTTCTTGGAAAAATAAGAAACAGCCAGATACATAATGGGATGCACATCTTCGGACAGGTCCCCGAAGGCGAGAAAAAAGTCGAATTCATAAACTCGGTTTTAAGGTATGATGACCAGGGAAGTGTGGGAAACAAAGTCTCGATTAGGAGGTTGATTGCAGAACTTCTGGGACTTGACCTGGATGAACTGATTTCTGACCAGAGCCTGATTTCCGAAAACGGAAAATCAAACGGACAGTTGCTTGAAGAAATAGACTACCTTTCTAAAGAATTTATAAGAACATTTATAAATAACCCTGAAAAAGAGCCAGCCCGGATAATCAAAGAGATTTTTGATGGAAAAGACTTTGAAGGGCAGGATGTCAAAGAAAAAAGCTTTGAAGGACAGAATGTTAAAGAAAAAAACCTTGAAGAGCACATTGCCAAAGAAAAAAGCTCTGAAGAGCAAAATATCGACGAAGATATAAATAACCCTGAAATAGAGCCAACCAGGATAATCAAAGAAGTTTTTGAAGGAAAAAGCTTTGGAGAGCAAAATATCAAGGATACGGGTATAAATTTCGCACTTCTTCAGGATGCAGTTTCCATTTGCAGCAGGATTCTTGATCTTGAATCCAGAATAGATGACTCACTTGAAATTGAAGCTCTTCTGCACGGCTTTGATGGAGGGTACATCCCTGCAGGCCCTTCAGGCCTTATTATGCGTGGAAGAGATGACGTGCTGCCAACAGGCAGAAATTTCTATTCACTTGACCCGAAAAAGATTCCGACAAAAGCTGCCTGGAAAGTAGGACAGCAGCTTTCAGAGGTTCTGATTAATAAGCACATCAAAGACGAAGGTCGGTATCCTGAAAATGTGGGATTTTACTGGATGGCAAATGATGTAATGTGGGCTGATGGAGAGGGAATGGCCCAGATTATGAGCCTGCTTGGGGTTGAACCAGTATGGTTCAGCAATGGACAGCTGAAAGGGTTCTCCGTGATTCCACTTGAAGAACTTGGCAGGCCAAGAATTGATATTACAATCCGAGTTTCGGGAATTCTACGGGATAATTTTCCAAACTGTCTTGAGGTCATAGACGAAGCAATTCAGGCCGTGGCTTCCCTTGATGAACCTGAGGAGATTAATTACCCAAGAAAACACAGTCTTCGGATGATTGAAGATGGAACGAGTTCCAGAGATGCTACCTTAAGGATCTTTTCAAGCAAGCCAGGGACTTATTCAGCCGGGGTTCAGCTTGCAGTCTATGCAAGTGCCTGGAAAGATGAAAAAGACCTGGCAGACATCTTCCTTTACTGGAATGGGTATGCATATGGAAAGGATGTAAAAGGCAAGGAAGCCCATACTCAACTTGCTTCAAGCCTTAAGACCGTGGATGCTACCTTTAATAAAGTGGTAAGTGACGAGTACGACCTTTTAGGGTGCTGCTGTTACTTTGGAGTCCACGGGGGTTTTACAGCTGCAGCTAAACAGGCTTCCGGAAGAGATGTAAAAGTTTACTTTGGTGATACTCGAGAACCTCAGCACGTTGAAGTCAGGGACATGGCTGACGAACTGCGAAGGGTCGTAAGAGCTAGGCTCTTAAATCCGAAATGGATTGAAGGCATGAAGCATCATGGATATAAAGGCGCACAGGACATTTCGAAAAGAGTTGGAAGGGTCTATGGCTGGGAGGCTTCTACCCAGGAGGTGGACGACTGGATTTTTGATGATATCACAAAAACCTTCGTGCTTGACGAAGAAATGCGCCGCTTCTTTGAAGAGAACAACCCCTATGCCCTCGAGGAAATGTCCAGACGGCTTCTTGAAGCGCAGTCAAGAGGACTATGGGATCCTGATCCCGAACTCCTTGAAGAGTTGAAAAAGTCCTATCTCGAGATCGAGAGCTGGATGGAAGAATTGGCAGGAGAAGGAGAATTTCAGGGTGGGGCTGTTGACATTATTAGTTCTGAAGATGTCCCTGACTGGAACGCAAAAATGCAGGAAATCCGAAAAATCCTCAAATAAGAAAAAAGGTAGCTGAATGAAAAATATAGGTTTTCTCCTCCTTGTACTTGTGATAATCGTACAGCCCGTAGCTGCACAGGTTCAGCAGGAGGACTTCAAACCTGAAGATATGACATCATTCATAATTCAGGTTCCCCATGGAGTAGAAGGAAATGGCCTTGCAGTTGGGAACAGTACGCTCTCTGCATATCTTTTCTTTGAAAGCTATTATGACGGCAATATGAATGTGACAGTGGACCTTGACTTACCTGAGGGTTTTGTGCTTCATGAGGCTTCGATTCATTCATTTTCACTTCAGACCGAGTATGATAACTGGTACAGGCTTCTTGACTTTTATATACCTGCGGACATGCCCTGCGGGGTTTATAACATAACTGCAAAAGCAGTCGTTGATGTTGAGGGAACAAAACATACTATTGTGCGTACAGCCCAGCTTGAAGTTGCTTCAAAAGAAGAAGTCGCAAATGAAGTATCAGTATCCCAGCTCATAGTACCGTCAGATGAAGACGGCTATGGAGATCCCAGCCATCCCTCCAATACCCTGGTTGTCCAGGAAACATCCCCTGCACTCAAAGAGCTGCTGAAGGTTACGGACCTGAAGATCGAGAAAGAGGACCTCACTTCAACCTTTATGGGGATAGAGCTTACTAATACCGGAAATACTACAATTCCTGTCATAGTCACATATGATATTCTTGACACAAAAACCGGTGAACCTGTAAAAGCGTTTAAACCCGATATTATGGGAATGAGCGCAGATACCGTGTGTTATGCCACTGTAACCCTTTCTCCAGGCTCAAGTTCGCTGATAAGCCTTCCCCTGTATATATCTCAGGATGCTATGGGCGGAGACTACCTTCTAAGGGTTAAAGTAAAACTAACAGGCAGCGACTGGATTGCAGTAACAAAAGATCAGAAAATTACCGCAATCTCAAGGAAATGGGGACCGATACTAACTACGTTTACCGCCCTTTTACTTGGACTTACTGCTCTGGGCTTTTTCCTCTCAAGGTCCGGGAAGATCATGGACAGGTTTAAAACCCGCAACCTTGTGCTGATTGCCCTTTTCGGTACCGTTTCTTTTGCAGCGATAAACCTGCCTATGACCATCCTGTGGGAATTATCCCATGCAATCTTCGGACCATTCAGTTTCCTGTTCACAGGACTCTTCAATGAGATTCTACTTTACATGCTCATTGCCTCTCTTGTAGTCCTGATCCCAAAACCGGGAGTTATAAGCCTTTTTATGATGGTCAGGTTTCTACTTGGAGGTTTCATTACAGGTAGTTTTACTCCTATAACTTTTATAACACTGTCCGTCAATGCGGTAATTCTGGAACTTTTATTGTACATTGCAGGTGTAACCGGTAAGAATCCGGCTCCAGATAACAGGTTCAGGATGGGAATTCTTTGCGGGTTCGCTGATATGGTCAGTAGCTATGTATCCTTCAGTGTCTGGATGATCCTCTACAGACTTTTTTACAGCGACTGGTACATAACCGCAAATATCCTGATCGACGGATTCCTCTACACATTCATAGGAACCTGGTTTGGAATAAGCCTTGGGAATAGGCTAAAAAAGGTGGCAGAGTGATGTTAGCTTTAATCAGAATTTTCTGGCCTCTGGTCAAGCTTTCTCTCGGAAAGGTTTGTACCGCTGCCAGACGCTTTCGATCAAACCTTTTTTTGAAAAGGTTGTGGTTTGCGGTTGTGGTATAATGATAGAAATCAAAGACCTGTGGTATACTTATCCTGGAAGATCGGAGCCAACTTTAAAGGGAATCAACCTTAGAGTCGAAAAAGGAGAATTTGTTCTCCTAACAGGGCCTACAGGATGTGGAAAAAGTACTTTATTGAAAACCTTAAACGGGATCATCCCTCACGAATCAGGAGGGATATTTTCAGGTAGTGTGAAAGTCAAAGGGATGGAAACCACCGAATCAAACCAGATTGAAATCTCGAAAGAGGTAGGCCTTGTATTTCAGAATCCGGATGATCAGATTTTTTCTACAACCGTTGAGGATGAAGTAGCCTTTGGGCCTGAAAACCTCTGCTTCGAGCGAAAAGAAATTGATAGAAAGGTAGAAGAAGCCCTGCAAATCGTAGGGATGTCCGGTCACAGGCTGGCTTCTACAAATTCACTTTCCGGAGGACAGAAACAGAGAATCTGCATTGCAAGCATGCTTGCAATGACGCCTGAGGTCCTTGCTATGGATGAGCCTGTAAGCCAGATGGACCCCAGGGGTACGCATGAAGTCCTGAACACGGTAAGAGAACTCAACAGGAAACTGAAAACGACTATTCTGCTGGTTGAACACAGACTACACGAGCTTGCACCCTTTGTAGACAGAATTGTCATAATGGACGGCGGACAGATAGTCTTTGATCAACCTGCCTCGAAAGCTTTTGATCATCTTGAAGTATTTTACAGGCTTGGACTTAGGATTCCCGAACCTGTTGAACTCTGCCACAGTCTTGGAATCAAAGCCAGTCCTTTGAGCGTCAGCGGGGCTCTTGCCGTACTGGATACGGAAGACTTTAAAAAAAATATCAATATTTCCCAGCCTCCTCCAAATCCAGAAGAAAGTACTGTAGTAATCAAGAACAGTTCAAAGAAAGCTTCTACTGAAAATAACAATTCTGAAAATAACAATTCTGAAAATAATAACTCTGAAAACAATGGTGGTTCGATTGTTTTAATTCAGGACCTATGGTCAGGATACGAGAAAAACAAGATGGTACTGAAAGGGATAAATCTGGAAATCAATAAAGGTGAGAGGGTCGCGATTATGGGCATGAACGGCTCGGGAAAATCAACTTTGCTTTTACACCTTGCAGCTATTCTCAAACCAGATAAAGGAAGCGTGAAGGTTTTTGAAGAGGACACAAGGTCCAAGAATCCGTATTCCTTTGCAGGTAAGGTCGGATTTGTTTTCCAGAACCCTGACCTTATGCTCTTCTGTGACTCAGCTGAGGAAGAAGCAAGATTCGGACCTGTTCAATTAAAGTACAGTAATATTGAGGAAAGGGTAAAAAATTCTCTTGAAGCCATGTCAATTCTTCCTTTCAGGCACGACCTTCCCCAGGCACTGAGCAGGGGACAGAGACTCAGAACAGCCGTTGCCTCGGTAATTTCCATAAACCCCGAACTTATTCTTCTCGATGAACCCACAACAGGGCAGGATAGAATGAACATAGAACAAATGATGGACTTTTTCAAAAATAATAATTCTACACTGATTTTCTGCACACACGACATTGAGGTAGCCATGTCTTATGCTACAAGAATCCTGGTGATGAACGATGGGAAGATCATAGCAGACGGAAAGGGAAAAGAAGTTATAAAAGACACTGAAAGCCTCAGAAAGGCCTCGCTTACCCAACCTCCGGTTGTTGAGATCGCAAATCATCTGGGAATCAACGCCTTTTCAGTTAAAGAACTTGTGAAAACACTGACTTCCAGAAGTGCTGAAGGGATAAAGTGTTGAAGGGAGATGCGGGATAACATAAGGTATTGAAAGGAGATGCTAATAACATAAGGTGTTAAAGGGAAATACTGAAACATAAGGTGTTGAAGAGAAATGTGCGATATATAAAATATTAAAGAGATATGCTGGATGATATAAGAATATTAAAGGGACGTGGGATGATAGCATGATAGGTGCTAGATCAATTGCAGAACCAACAATTAAGGATACAGTTATTCACAGGATAGACCCAAGAGCTAAGAT
>DUGT01000180.1 GCA_013331275.1 Methanosarcina sp.
AATGTGATCCCTATGCCCAGAAAATACACAAACAAGACAACCCATTTTATTCTCCACGATGACGGTACATTCGATGTCTATATAAACAAAAAGTTTAAAGAATGCGGACTATATGAGGAAACCCCGGACACTGTAAAACTGGACTACTTCAAACACTCTTCAATATTTCAAAAAGAAGTTGGGTGTTTAATTTCTGAGAATTACAGAATCTGGATAGAGGACAGGATAATTAATGTTCCCGGTGGCATCCTGGATAATGGGGTGTTCGTAGCTAACTGTGATGACGGAAGTACCATTCTGAAAGATTGAAGCTTATGGCATTTATAAAATATAGACAAAATTGTTTGGATTCGAAGGAATCCATTTTTGGAATTTTTTATTCAAATTTCTGAACTTTATCAAACTTTCTGAATTTTATCAAATTTCATGAATTTTATCAAATCTTCTGAATTTTTTGTACCTTAATAATCAGTTGATATTTCCAAGAGTAGTTACACATTCGCTTTTGACTCTCATTTTCTGCTTTGCGTACACTAGTTTAGCATGAAAATTATACCGTCAGTGTGCGTATTCATATAGTTGTGCAGGTTATTCAAGAGATATCATCTTTGTTTCCTGTGCACAGGTAAGCTTAGAAAATAGACGTAACTAAGCAAAAACTCAAAAACATGAAGAAGGGGTTTTTTAATCAGCAAGCTTTGATCTGGAATTCCGCGCTAAACATCATTACTTCTTTTCAACATTCTCTCATCGCGACTATATAATTCTAAAGCCAGACTCATTAAAACACGAACTGGAACAAATGGAAAGACTTATTTCGTCTGCAGTTCTCGTTATTCTAGAAAGATTTACCATAAACAGTTACGGATCTTAGGAATTAAGCTAGACCTGGATCTCATTTATTACACCCGGTCAATAAACATGGTTTCGTGGAGATTTCTAGAGCATGTTTAAACAATAATTTTTCTTGAGCAACAAATATGACTGAAAAGATCAATTATCTTGATGGGCTACGCGGTATAGCTGCAATTAATGTGATGATAATGCATTTCTTCATTATATTGATCCCAGCGATTATTTATAGTGATCGAATGCCTTCACATCTGGGGAATCTTGAACGGATTTTCTCGACCACGCCCTTAGGATTGATTGGCGCCGGAAACTTTTCGGTATGCATTTTCTTTGTTCTGAGTGGTTACGTATTAACCCAAAAATACTTTAGAACTAAAGACAAAAAAATAATTATAAGCGGTGCAGTACGCCGATATATCCGGCTGTTTGTTCCGGTGCTGGCAGCAACAGTTCTATCATTTTTACTTGCATCAATCGGAGCATTCCATTATTATATTGAAACCGTAATGATCTCAGGAAATAACAATTACGACAGCTATTGGACCTTTACGCCGAATATTGTCGATGCGATTAAGCAGGCGGCGTGGGGATCGTTTTTTACAGGAAGCGACACATATAACCCGGTTTTATGGACAATGACAGTAGAATTTTATGGGTCTATGCTTGTTTTCGCACTAGCTTTACTATTCGGAGTGCAACGGAACCGCTGGACATTTTACCTTGCCACAGCCGTATTATTCTTCAATTCCTACTATTTTGCCTTTATAATAGGAATGGGGCTTGCAGACATATTTAACAGTAAAGCGTCAGTGTTTAAAACCGATAACAAAATGATATTATCCGTTATACTGTTTTCAGGGCTATTTCTCGGGTCGTATCCGGTAGGCACCGTAACAAACGATTCATTATACGGTTTTCTCAATAACGGTCTCTTTGAAATCCCAAAACTGACATATCATATCTTGGGAGCTGTTATGATAATGTATGTCTTATTGAACAGCCAATGGCTGCAAAAAGTCTTTTCTTCTCCGGTACCGGTATTTCTTGGAAAAATATCTTACTCGCTATACCTGATACATTTCCTGATAATAAGCAGTTTCACCTGTGCACTATTCCTTGCATTGCACCCGATATTACCATACTGGATAGCTGTTTTTGTTTCATGTTTCCTGTCCGTACTATTAATAATACCCTTGAGCTACCTATTTTACAAGTACATCGATATGCTAGGTGTAGGACTATCGAAGGTCTTTTACAATCAAGCTGTCGATCCTATTATATCCAGCAACTCCTGGAATATAAAGCAAAAATACCTGTCAAGCACGATTTTTGGAATATATAATAAAATATTTAAATAACATTTTTTGTTTAAGCCGAGTGCTCTACAGCTTGCTAAATAACGCGCTAGCGAATCTTTGATTTTATTACAAAAAATTTTTGAAACTTTTCGTAATAGTAGCCCTGATTAACTATTAAAGATTTGAACTCAGAAACCCTATTTTGCCTTTTGGAAATGAGTTCATAGGCTTATTTTTAAATGTGCTTTAAACTCACCTGTGCTCAAACTTACCTGTATAGTATATCAGAAACGCTCTTTTTTGTGGTTACAACTGCATACTGATAATATACAACATTACTACTCATTGTCAAACAAAAATATCCGGAAGTTGCAGAAAGGTCATATTTGAAAGGATAGAGCATGGGTTAAGAGGTGCCTATTTTTCTTAAATAGTTTCCCCTCAGAAAGTGAAAGCTATTTCTTAAACTCCTTGACCCCTTGATTATGTTTTTCAGTTTTTAAATCCAGTTAATTTTTTCACAACCGGTTAGCCTTGTATTAAATCAACTCGTTTATATGAGTTAGTTTATTTACAATGGACAGTTTACGAATAATTTATAACGTCGATTGCTGAATCATTAGCAACAAACAGATTTATAAATTGCTTATCTTAATGGGTGTAAGAGGCGCTCTTATGATTGAAATGAAATTACACGGTACATACAATATCTATTATGCAATTCTAGGCATGCGGAACCCTATGAACTCCTGGCACCTAATGGACAGCAGCAAGCCTGATGAGGCAGGAAACTGTACGCTTGGAGAAAAAGACCTGAACCTGGCCCAGCGCCTGACCCTTGCAGGGAACGAGCACGGCAAGTTTTTAAGGTTCATTACGGTCTGTTTTGACCTTACAGCCCCAATTTACTGGTGGAAGGAATTTGATACCTACAAATTCGCAGAAAAAAATTCTACGTCAACTATGCACAAACTGACAAGCAGAGAGCTTACTCCTGACGATTTTTCTTTCGATACTCTGACAGAGTACAGAAATGACCAGATCCAACATCTGAACGACCTTATCAAAGAATACAAATCCCATGACGGAGACAGTGAAGAAGACAATGCATACCGAAAAACCATTTTCAGAGAACTCGTCCAGGACCTGCCAAGCGCATTTATGCAGAAAAGGACTGTCGTAACCAATTACGCTGAGCTCAGAAACATTTACTTCCAGCGCCGCAATCACAAGCTTGACGAATGGAGGGAGTTCTGCACCTGGATGAAAGAGACTCTGCCGTATGCAGAAGAGCTTATCTGCGTGGAAAAGACGGAATAAAAGGAATTTCGCCAGAAATAATCTTTTCAGCATCCCTGCTGGAAATAGATTGGTTTTTGAACCTTTGCTGGGAATAAATTTGATTTTAGAACCTCAGGCTCTCACCGGTCGTGCAACCACGACCGGCTTTTCAGTAAATTAAACTGAAAAACTTGAAAATTTGTTCTTTCAAATTTTAGATTTCAGATACTTGTCGTTTTTTCATAAGTTAAAACGTTAGTTCCAGACTCCGATTTCATTTTTACATCTTTAATATTATTTTTATTGTTATATTCTCTTTAAATTTATTAATTATGAACTCCAAATAATGATCAGTGATCTTTTTGAAATACTCTTCTCTCGATTTTCAGATTACCCAATCTTCAGAAGCATCTTCCCATAAATATCGTGCCTCGATTCTGGAGGATGGAAATGTTGTAGCAAGCAACGATTTCGAACTCAGGCAAGACCTTAAACTCTCTCAGATGCTTGAAAAAATAGAAGAAAAAGTCACCAAAAGTCCTGAAAAGCCAGAGAATCAAAAGGACAAGGTAGAGTTACTGGAAGAAGAGGAAAGAGATAAGCCACATATCGAATTTGGGAAAATGCTTTACAGCAAGGTATTTTCCGGTCAACTTGGCGAGTATTTCAACAACTCCGTAAAGGAAGTCCAGGAAAATGGCGACGGACTCAGGATTTCACTCAGGTTTGGTGAAGATGTTCCTGAAATTTCAGCGTTGCCCTGGGAATATCTCCATGATGACGAAGATTTTCTGATTCGAAGAAGAAACATCCTGATTTCAAGACTGCCGGCAGGCGTGAAGAGGAAAAATCTTGAATCTCTTGATTCCGTACTCAGGATGCTGGTAGTAATTTCCGGTCCGGATGACCCCAGGATTTCGCCTTTAAACACGGAAAAAGAACAGGAAATTATCCTTGAAGCCGTGGACAAACTCCAGAGAGATCAGAAAATAAAAGTTGCATCCTCAGTAAAATCCACTTTTATTTTCTGATCTCTCTGGAGTTTGTCCACGGCTTCAAGGATAAT
>DUGT01000049.1:0-10538 GCA_013331275.1 Methanosarcina sp.
AAAAAATATAGGATATAAAAGAAGAGATAAAAGAAGATAAAACGAAAAATAAAAATTTAATTTGCAAGGATAAGGGCTTCTCCTCGTGAGAAGTTAACTTCCTTGACTGAGCCTTCGACAGTCATTTGGTCCCCTAAAATTCCAGTAAGCTGGACTGAGTCGCCTTCAACCAGGATCCTTGCTACGGAATCCATAATTCTCTCACGCTCATCTCCACGAAGCAAGAACACATTGAGTTCACACATTTTTCATATCTCCTTATGAATTATTTCAAATTTTTCAATTTAGTTAGTATAACTCAGTATAATAATACATTCTATGCCGTGGTAATAGCACTTTACTACATGCTGCTACATGCATCAAACTGTTTTTCTGCCATCCATAGTATAGCCATAACTATATTAGTGAGCCTGAGAGATAAGAAGCTTCCGAAAACTTCTCAGAGGAAAGCTCAGGGATAGTTCATCAGTTTTGCAATGGATAAGCCCTGTTCAAGTCCCAGGTCTTCAGCAACACACTCACATTTAGTAAGAAGCATGTATGCAATAGGCCCAAAGTTATGTTCGGATAAAGTTTCGTAATTGGCCATGCCCTTGCTGATAATAAGGGTTGCATCTTTCATTGCCTGAAGCAGTTCGGCCGGAGCTTCCTCAATCAGGACACCTACGGCATTTGAGCCGGTTGTCAGAACTCTATCAACTTTTTTGTCAATCTCGAATTCTCTTACCTCTTCTAAAGTCACGTCTGTCAGAATGGGCTCACCCCTGACTACGAGCGTGATCTTTCCACCGAGTTTTTTGATTATATCAAAAACAAGCATATCAAAGAGGATTTCTCCGCAATTGTCGGCAATATAAACAACGTCCTGCATGAGCCCAAGCATTTTGGGAGTATCATCCACATCAAGCCCATTTTCGAAATATTTCCGAAAAGCAGCCTCAAATTTGTCTTCACTGGCATCAAAACCCATGATTCCGAAATCAAAGTAATTAGCGACCACGGATGCCAGCACTGCACGCCTGAAAAGTTCTCCATTATCAGGAGAATTTTCATAAATCTTTTCTTTCGCCACAGGCAGGACTTTCAGCGCAGCCTGGTTGATAAGTTTCTTTGTTACCGCATAAGGGTCATTGTCTTCCAGAACCTCATAGCATTTTCTGTGAACTTTAGTGGCTACGGAAGCAGATACCGCATCGGGACTGTAGTTCTTGGTCACAACCTCAAGGCATTCTTTAATGGTCTTGCTTATTAGGTCTTCATCGTCAGTAGAAAGCTTAGATTGGAAGTGTACTCTTGAAAGCAGGCAATAGGTGCAGCGTGGGTTCATCTTCATAAAAACATTTCCTGTTTTTTGATCCGAAAATAGGTTTTGCCAGATTACTATAGATATTTGCGGCAAATATAATAAGAATTTACTCTTCCTGACAGAACAGATCTTTAAAAAGGTAACTGAAGTTTGAAGCATAGAAAAGCTAGAACATTGATATGTTATAGATCCTATAAACATTCTCGATTTCAGGTGCAGAATTTAGACACACGATATAGTAATTGCAGTAAAAGTAAAGGATGTAAAGAAATTCAACCCAGTTTCCTGTCCTCATTATATAACTTGGACCTCGCTAGGGACAAGAAACTGGATCCTACCTGTCAGAATCACACTCGAGAGCGCGTAGTATGCTTATTTTGTGGAGACTTTAATATACCCAGATACAGTTTTAGTGTTGCTTCCTGCGGCATTCTTTACTGTTAAGCTGACAGTATATTTTCCTGCTTTGGAATACGTATGGACAGGATTCTTGACTGTTGAAGTTTTTCCATCTCCAAAGCTCCACTTCCATGAAGCTGGAATATTGGTGCTTTTGTCAGTAAATGTGACCTTTAGCGGTGCTTTTCCAGAGGTAGGAGAAGCAGAAAAAGAAGCAACTGGTTTTGCTACTACTTGTATATACCCAGTTTTCGTTACCGTGTTAGTGCCTGCGGCATTCGTTACTGTTAACTTAACAGTATACTTTCCTGCCTTGGAATACATATGGACAGGATTCTGCTTACTTGAAGTTGTTCCGTCTCCAAAACTCCATCCCCATTTTGTCGGTGTTCCTGTACTCTGATCAGTGAAGGAAACTTTTAATGGCGCTTTTCCAGAGGTAGGAGAGGCAGAAAAAGAAGCAACAGGTTTTATCGGAGCTGTTTTTACAGTTATGTAGTTCTTTATTGTTTTCGTACTTGTTCCAGCCGTGTTTTTTACTGTTAAACTAACAGTGTAATTTCCTGCTTTACTGTATGTGTGTACAGGATTCTTGACTGTTGAAGTTTTTCCATCTCCAAAACTCCATTTCCAGGACGTTGGACTATTGGTACTTTTGTCAGTAAATGTGACCTTTAGCGGTACTTTTCCAGAGGCAGGAGAGGCAGAAAAAGAAGCAACAGGTTTTATAATTGTTGTCACTTTTATATAATTGGATTTTGTTAAAGTGTTACTGCCTGCAGCATTGCTTACTGTCAATGATACTGTGTAATTTCCTGCTTTTGAATACTTATGAATTGGATTCTGCTTGGTTGAGTTTGTTCCATCGCCAAAAGTCCATTTCCATTTGGTCGGTGAGCCTGTACTTTTGTCGGTAAATGCAACTGTTAATGGTGCGTTTCCTGATGTTACATTGCTTGTGAAATTTGAAACAGGGGATACTTGCTTTAGCGTTGGACTAATTGCAACTCCTTCAGGACAGCTTCCTACAGCCACTGTGGCTGTAACCTTGTTCGTAGCTGTGTCAATTACAGAAACAGTACTGCTGCCTTCATTAGTCACATATACATTTTTTCCATCTGGGCTGACTGCGATTCCACTAGGATAATTTCCTACCTTCACATTGGCTGTAACCTTATTAGTAACTGTGTCAATAACATAGACGTCGTCGTTCCCAGAGTTAACCACGTAAGCCTTTTTTCCGTCAAGGCTGACAGCAACTCCATCAAGCTGGACGTCTCCAAACACAATGGTTGGTTCTATTACAGTCACCTTATCTATAACCTTGTTTGTTGTTGCATCAACTACAGAGACAACGCCGCGGTATTTTGTCTGAATTGGATTCGCCGAGTGTTCTATAACTCGACTCGCCACATATACCTTTTTTCCATCCGGACTGACAACAACTCCAGAAGGCATTCCTGCTACTCGGAACCAGGCTGTAGAAGTCATAGTAGCGGTATCATATACACCTACGTTTTCACCATATCCATAGAAATCAAAACCGTGCGTTATATATAATTTTTTACCATCAGGAGTGATTGTCATTTTACATGGATTACCTCCACTATTCATCGTGGCTGTGACTTTATTCGTTGTTGTGTCAATTACAGAGACGTTCCCGCCCATAAAGGAAATGTTGTTGCCATCATTTACAGTATACCCTCTATCCAACTCATATACCTTTTTTCCATCTGAACTAACAACAACTGTAAAAGGTTTGTAAAATCCATTTATTGTGGCTGTAACCCTGTTTGTTACTGTGTCAATTACAGAGGTAGTATTGCTGCGAATGTTCGTTACATATATTTTTGTTCCATCCGGTGTGACCGCAATTCCAAAAGGATAGCTTCCTACATTCACCGCGCCTGTAACTTTGTTTGTTGCTGTATCAATTAAAAAGACTTTGTCATCGCAAGCGCTCGTAACATATGCATATGTTCCCGTATGCGAAGAAATTTTTACCTTTATCTTGCTAGTTTTTGTATTTTCACTGACTGGATTTGTCACTCTAAGTGTTACATCATAGTTTCCTTCCGCATAGTAAGTATGCGTTGGGTTCCGTTCGTTTGAAGTATCCCCATCTCCGAAGTCCCAGTTCCATTCGGTTGCGTTTTTCGATAAGTCTGTAAACTGCACACAAAGTGGAGTATAACCTTCAGTGACGTTACTACTGAAATTCGCTACAGGAGGAAGCACTGATGTATCAAAAACAGTGATTGTACCTAACTTTGAACCTGTACCTTTTGCATTGATTGCTGTCAGGTTAACAGTATAGTTTCCTGATGCAGTGTAGGTATGTGTTGGATTTTTGACTGTCGAGTTTGTTCCATCTCCAAAGTTCCAATTCCTTGATGTTGCATTTTCAGATAGGTCTGTAAACTTCACCTTTAGAGGAACATAACCTTTAGTTACACTGCTAGTAAAGTTTGCTACAGGAAATCCTGGTTTTACTGAAGCTGGAACTATAAACTGCCCGAAGGCCACAGGTCCCCATCCTACATCTACCGTGGCTATAACTTTGTTAGTTGCTGTGTCAATTACAGAGACAGTGTTTCCGGGTTCATCGTCATTGCCACTATTCGCCACATATACCTTTTTTCCATCTGGAGTGACTGCAACTCCTCTAGGCTCATTTCCTACATCCACTGTGGCTATAACCTTGTTTGTGGCTGTGTCAATTACAGATACAGTGCTTTCGGGTTCATCACCATTGCCGCTATTCGTCACGTAAACTTTCGTTTCATCTGGATTGACAGCGACTCCCATAGGATAGCTTCCTACAGGCACCGTAGCTACAACTTTGTTTGTTGCAGTTTCAATTACAGAAACAGTGTTGCTGTCTGCGTTAGTCACATATACCTTTGTTCCCATAAAGTTGACAGCAATTCCATAAGGCCAGCTTCCGACATCCACTGTGGCTGTAACAGTGTCAGTTGCTGTGTCAATCACGGAGACAGTGTCATCGTCGTTGTTCGTCACATATACTTTTTTTCCATCTGGGGTAACTACAACTCCAATGGGATTGCTTCCTACACTCACTGTGGCTGTAACAGTGTCAGTTGATATGTCAATCACGGAGACAGTGTCATCGTTGTTGTTCGTCACATATACTTTTTTTCCATCCGAAGAGACTGCAACTCCCTTGGGATTGCTTCCTAAATACGGCGTGTCTGTAACAGTATTTGTGGCTGTGTCAATTATAGAAACACCGAAATAATTCGTCATATATACCTTTTTTCCATCTGGACTGACTGCAACTCCAAAAGGATCGTTTTCTACATCTATCGTAGCGGTAATAGTGTTAGTTGTTGTGTCAATTACCGAGACAGTGTAGCTATCCTGGTTCGTAATATATGCATATGGTCCAGTGGACGAAGCGCTTTCCGCAGTAGCTGCCGATGCCGCAGATGAAACAAGAATTAATAATAAAATCAGAGCTGCTGATGCTAAAGCTACTGAATACAATTTTTTGTTAATATTCATTATCCTACTCCTTCATCTTTCGTTTATTTTTCATATAAAAAATGTTAATATTTTTTACCTTTGTATTATTTTTAAAACTTACTCTTTTGAACCTGAGCTTTACAAAAATTTGTTAATTTGAGAGAATATGCTTTTGGGAAAATTTGATTGAAGCTAATCAGCATGAAATACCATATATTTTAGTACAAAAATGCGAAAAAGACATTAAAACCCACTTTCCGCAGTAAATTTTCGCAAATTCATATTTTTACCGCTATCGATTTTCGATCAAACGTAGATTTATTGGACTTTTATGCAGTAGGTAAAAGCAACTACGTGGTATATTTAGAGACCAAAAATGATATCATTCATTTTTCATCAAATACCATTAAGAATCCAAATTATTTGAATCTGTTCTAAAAACGCTATCAGGAAAAATATTGATTTTCAAAAAAATACTGCGGAATGTGGGTTAAAAATTTCAGATCAGCTTGAAAAGAGTTAAGAAATTCTACTGTGAGAGTCAGTTATTGAAAAACGAAGATTGCCTTCAAACCTGGCCAAAAAAGCAGGCCGGTCTTTGTTTTATTAGATCTGTTATAAATTTGATAAAAATTCCCCACTACCCTTTAGTCTTGACTTCTTTATCGTTTTTTTCAATTTAAAGATTTATTTTTTGGAGACTTTAATATATCCAGATATGGTTTTAGTGTTGCTGCCCTTAGCGTTCTTTACTGTTAAACTGACAGTATAATTTCCTGCTTTACTGTATGTGTATGCAGGATTCTTGGCTGTTGAAGTTTTTCCATCTCCAAAGCTCCATTTCCATGAAGTTGGACTATTGGTACTTTTGTCAGTAAACTGGACCTTCAGCGGAGCTTTTCCCGAGGTCGGAGTTGCCGAAAAAGCAGCAACAGGGGTTTTTAAGGTTGTAACGTTTATGTAATTCTTTATTGTTTTCGTACTGCTTCCTGCAGCATTCTTTACTGTTAAGCTGACAGTGTATTTTCCTGCTTTATTGTATGTGTGTGCAGGATTCTTGGCTGTTGAATTACTTCCGTCTCCAAAGCTCCATTTCCATGAAGTTGGTGACCCTGTGCTCTTATCCGAAAATATCACTTTCAGTGGCACATTTCCTGAAGTTGGAGAAGCCGAAAAAGCAGCAATCGGTTTTACAGGAGCTGTTTTTACAGTTATATAGTTCTTTATTGTTTTCGTATTTTTTCCAGCTGCATTCTTTACTGTTAAGCTAACAGTATAATTTCCTGCTTTATTGTATGTGTGTGCAGGATTCTTGGCTGTTGAATTACTTCCGTCTCCAAAGCTCCATTTCCATGAGGTTGGTGACCCTTTGCTCTTGTCAGTAAATGTGACTTTTAGCGGTGCTTTTCCAGAGGTTGGAGTTGCCGAAAAAGCTGCAACCGGTTTTATAACTGTTGTCACTTTTATATAATTGGATTTTGTTACCTTATTACTGCCTGCAGCATTGGTTGCTGTAAGTGTCACCGTATAATTCCCTGCTTTTGAATACTTATGAATTGGATTCTGCTTGGTTGAGTTTGTCCCATCTCCAAAGTTCCACTTCCATTTAGTCGGATCTCCTGTACTTTTGTCAGTAAAAGCAACGGTTAATGGGGCTTTTCCTGATGTGACATTACTCGTGAAGTTTGAAACAGGATATACTTTATTTAGTGCTGGGCTGAATGCAATCCCACTAGGATCGCTCCCTACATTAAACGCGTCTATAACCTTATTTGTTGAAGTGTCAATTACAGAGACAGTGTTGCTGTCAACGTTTGCCACATATACCTTTGTTCCAGCAGGGTTGACTTCAACATGGCCCGGATGTACTACAGGCACAGTAGCTGTAACTTTGTTTGTGGCTACGTCAATTACAGATACATCGTTGCTGTTCCGGTTCGCCACATACACTTTTGTTCCTGCCGGATTGACTGAAATACCACCAGAAGAATTTCCTACAGGTATCCTGGCTATCTCCTTTTTTGCAAATGTGTCAATTACAAGGACATCTGAGTACGAATCCGAATTTACTGCGTATACCTTTTTTCCATCCGGAGTGATTGCCAAGTTAACAAAACTACCAATCCCTCCAAAGGTGAATGTAACCTTGTTTGTGGCTGTATCAATAACATCTAAAGTGTTGCTATCTATGTACGACACGTATAACTCTTTACCATCTGGAGTTATAACAATTGGAAGTGGACGCTTTCCTAAATCCATAGTGGCTATGACAGTATTGGTTGTGGTGTTAATCACAGAGATCGATTTGCCAGAAATGAAGCCGCCTTCGTTAGCCACATATACCTTTTTTCCGTCTGGACTGCCTGCAATTCCGCAAGGCCATGTTTCTACAGGCACAGTGGCTATGACTTTGTTTGTGGCTGTGTCAATTACAGATACATCGTCGCTGTCCAAGTTCGTCACATATACCTTTTTTCCATCCGGCGTGATTGCGACATTTGAAGGATCGCTTCCTACAGGCACTGTAGCTGTAACTTTATTATTGGCTGTGTCAATTACAGAGACAGTATTGTCGTCACCGTTTGCAACATATCCATACGTTGTCGAAGCACTTTGTACAACTACCCCACCTGTTTTTGTACTTTGACCAACTACATTTGTTACTGTAAGCGTTACATTATATTTTTCTGCTACAGGATAAGTATGCGTTGGATTCTGCTTTGAGGAAGTAGTTCCGTCTCCAAAGTACCATTCCCACTGAGTTGCATATTTTGATTTGTCTGTAAACTTCACAGAAAGAGGAGCATAACCCTGAGTGACGTTACTGATGAAGTCGGCTACCGGAGGAAGTGCTGATGCATCAAAAACAGTGATTGTACCTAACTTTGAATCTGTACCTTCATCATTTCTAACTGTCAGATTAACAGTATATGTTCCTGCTTTGGAATAAGTATGTACTGGATTTTTTTCAGTTGAACTTTTTCCATCTCCAAAGTTCCAGTTTCTTAGTGTTGCACTTTCAGACAAGTCTGTAAACTTCACAGAAAGAGGAGCATAGCCTTTTGTCACGTTGCTGACGAAATTTGCTATAGGAAGTACTGAATTTTTGGGTGGAGGAGCTATAAACTGACCGAAAGAGTCCGTTACAATTAATCCATTGATTGTGGCTGTAACCTTGTTTGTGGCTGTGTCAATTACAGAGACAGTGTTACTGTCAGCGTTTGCCACATATACTTTTTTTCCATCCGGTGTGACTGAAATCCCAATAGGGTATTCACCTACAGGTACGGTAGCTGTAACAATATTGTTTGTTGTGTCAATTACAGAGATATTGTCGCTGATGGAGTTTGCCACATATACCTTTTTCCCATCTGGAGTAACCGTAATTCCAGAAGGATCGGACTCTACATTTACCGTCGCGACAACTTTGTTAGTTGCTGTATCAATTACAGAAACAGTGTTGTTCCAATTGTTTGTTACATATACCTTTGTTCCCGCCGGATTGACTGCAACTCCATAAGGACAATGACCCACCTTCACTATGGCTGTAACTTTATTCGTGGCTGTGTCGATTACAGAGACATAATTACTAGAGTCAGGAACATCAGGATCCCAGTTATCAGCTACATATACCTTTTTTCCATCTGGTGTGACCGTAACTCCTCTAGGTGCCCATCCTATGTCCACTGTGTCTGTAACAGTATTTGTAACTGTGTCAATTACACAAATACTACTATCCATAATACCATCGCCAACCCCTACATATACCTTTTTCCATCGGGGCTGACTGAAACTCCGTAAGGATAGTCTCCTACAGGCACCGTGGCTATAACCTTGTTTGTAGCTGTATTAATTACAGAAACAGTGTAATCCCACCGATTTGTCACATATACTCTTGTTCTATCTGGGCTGACTGCAACTCCATAAGAACTACTTCCTACACCCACCGTAGCTTTGACCTTGTTTGTGACGGTGTCGATTACAGAAATGTTTTCACCGTTCGGAATATACGCATATGGTTCATTGGACGAAGCACTTTGTGCATTAGCTGCCGATGCCGCAGATGAAACAAGAATTAAAAATAAAATCAGAGCTGCTGATGCTAAGACTAACGAACACAATTTTTTGTTAATGCTCATTATCCTACCTCCTAATCTTTCGTTTATTTTTCATATAAAAAATGTTAATATTTTAACTTTTGTATTATTGTTAAATCTTACTTTTTTTAACCTGAGTTTTTCAAAAATTGAATAATTTAAGATAATTTCTCCAGAGATAAGTTATCCAATTTTACATAACTCCCAGTTCGCTATCAAGACCAATGTTCAGAATCATTGTTTCAAAAACAGTTTGAACCTAAATTACATACTTTCCATATCAGATATTGAGGTGATATGAAAATGAACTGTGGAGATTTGAAAATGGGTCAGACTCTTCGTTGTGAAGCATGTGGCTTTGAACTTCAGGTAGTAAAGGAATGCGGAGATACATCCTGCTCTACTGATGCCTGCTGTACGGGCAACGTAACATGCTGCGGAGAACCAATGAAATTAAAACAATAAGCAGATAAATAGCACAACAAACAAAGAAGAAGAGATTCCGGAATATTTCAGAAGGGCATAAATCCCGGAAAAGTCCGGAAAAAGATATAATAAAGACAAGTCCAGAGAAGTTTCTTATCCAGGATTTTTTCTGGAACTTGAGAAATTTTATAGTATATTTTTTAACAATGTACTTTTAATAATATGTTTTAATAATGTGCTTTAATAATGTGCTTTAATAATGTGTTTTTTGCTGCCTTTTTTCTTTCATTTTTCCCAAGAAACCCTGAATTAGCCTGGTTGCAAAATATGAGCTGAAAAACCAGACTATAAGGGCAATAATAATTGAAAGACCCCATCTATTAAGGTGCTCCATACAGAAAGCAGCAGTGAACACACATATAGTGCAACCTATCATCCCTGCACTGGCTCCGAGAGCAATGTCAGAAGCCTGCTCTGAAGTCCCGAAATGTCCTGCCATTATCACGGCAGCTGCCATAACTGCTGGAAAAGCTGCAAAAACTCCCGCAAAAGATTTTGAAGGGATTATCTGCAATATAATATAACAGGCAGCAACAGCAGCTCCCCCGAAGACGAACCTTAGAGCAAGATCCTTGAAATCTAATTTCATGATATAACTCCTTACTGTAACTTTTTCTAAAAAGACTATAAAACTATTTTAAAATCTGGATCAATAGTATTTTTCATTCATCTTGTATAGGAACCACTAAAAAATAATTTCGTTACTGATTGTATTGTTTGGTCCAGGACCAGATTGATAGGACTCTATGATTGATAGAACTCTA
>DUGT01000049.1:10689-19624 GCA_013331275.1 Methanosarcina sp.
TATGATCGATAGAACTCTATGATTGATAGGACTCTCTAATTAATTGGCGAGGACTATTTCTTATTAAAAACTAAAACCAGTAAACCTACACACAATTCGTTTCTTTTTACGCTTTACTTCTTTACATCACCCTAAATTTCACAGTAAATTCCGTCCCATTGTCCTTTTTCAGTTCAAGTTTGCCTTCTAACTGGTCTATGAGAGTAGTTACCAGTTGCATGCCAAGGCTAGCAGGGTTCTTCAGATCAAAATCTCCAGGCATACCTACTCCATTATCTGAGACTATCAGGATAAAACTGGTACTTTGAACTTTTTCTTGTTTGCTTCCTGCCATATTGTCTTTATATCCACTTGATTCTTTTTTATAAAGTTTAATTTGAATCTGCCCGTTATCTCTGTCGATAAACGCATGTTTAAGAGAATTTGAAACGAGTTCGTTGACGATTAGCCCTAGCGGAACTAAAGTATCCATGCCAAAGAAAATATTTTCTTCCAGATCCATATTCAATCTAATATCGACATTTCTAGATTTGTATGTCTGGAAAAGGTTCTCGACAAGCCTCTCTAGATATTTAGAAGAGTTCAGTACCTCGCTTCCCTTGCCTTCGTGCAGCTCTTCGTGGATGAGAGCCATAGAAACTACTCGGTTCTGGCTTTCCCTGAAAGCTTCAACAACTTTTGTGTCATTGAACTTATCAGCCTGAAGATCGAGAAGGGAAGAAATTACCTGAAGGTTGTTCTTAATCCTGTGATGGATTTCCTTTTTACGGGCATTTTCTATGCTCTTAAGGAAATATTCTGTTTTTTTTCTTTCAGTAATGTCTTTTAATACTCCGATAGCTCCATAAGGCTGGCCGTTATCACCTATAAGCCAGACTCCGTTATTTTCTACATAAATGCAACTTCTATCTTTTTTTCGTAACCTTAGTTCTTCCTTAAATCTACCTCCAGTCTTTCTCGCACTCTGAAATTTTTCATCTCTACTATTCATATCTGTTAGGTGGATATTTTTAAGCCACACTTCCTTGCCAAACCTCTGGAACTCTTCAAAGCTATACCCTGTAACTTCTTCTATAGCACCTGCCCAGCTGCTCTTATCTGTTCTTAAATCATATTCATATACCACTTGCCCTGTCTGCTCAGTAGCGATTCTGTATCTTTCTTCACTTTTCCGGAGTTTTTCTTCGACTCTTTTACTTCTGGTTATATCCCTGGAGATGACTGAGATAGAAACCAGCTTTTTAGAGGTGTCAAGTATCGGAGAAAAAGTCACTGAAACATTTATTATCCTGCCATCTTCTCTTAACCTTAAAGTCTCATAATTGTGGATTTTATCTCCTTGTTTAAATAGTTCAATTAATTCTTCTGTTTCTTCAACTAAGATGGACGGTTCAAGGATGGATATTGGCTTCCCTATGATTTCTTTAGCTGAATAGCCATAAGTTTGCTCTGCACCTTTGTTCCAGCTGGTGATAGTGCCATCAAGCGATATAGTTAAAATAGCATCATTTGATGACTCTACAATATCTGCTAAACTCCGGATTTTTTCTTCTTCCTTTTCACACCTGGGAATTTTTTATCTGTTCCAATTTTCCTTCCCTTTTGATTAACACAAACTGGTGGTTGATAGCCACCTCAATAACTTCAGGTGCATCGAACCTGTCAAGAGAATAAGTGCAGAGAGTGATCATCTGATAATTGCCTATATCACTGTCCAGTTTTATCTCATGGTTAACAAAATCACTCCAATCCTTTTTCTCCAAACACAAAGCGTTTCTACTCAACCTCAATCCATCGTATCCACTTGCCAGGGCCTTATTGAGTTTTTCAACCAGAACATTTAACACTCCCTCCGAATCAAAAGCGCCCTCTTCTGTATAAAACCGATAGTAAGGAATAATTTGTATTTGTCCTTTCTCCAAATAGCTATCAATATCGGGAACAGCCACTCTCAGGAATTCTTTTGCATCTTCTACTTCCAGGGGTTCCGACGTGATCCACATACTAAACTCGTTGTTCTCCAGTCCCGTCTTGAAGTAAGAGACCAATGTATCCATTAAATCTTCTTTTGTTTGATAGAATTGACAGATATGTGTGCCCCAGGGTATATCTCCAATAATATCAATGCCAGATTTCCTCAGGCTTTCTTTCACTTCAAATTTCCTCCAAATTGAGAATGTAAAGGCAAATGTTTTTTTATGAATTTACATGCCTTAATTCTCTCATTTTTCACAGTTTCGGCTCTAATATTTTGAACTCTGAAGTTAATTAATAAAAAGTGTAAGCACAGGAATAGACTTAGTTCTCGTAAACATATGGTTTGTTAATTTTTACAGATTTAATCAAAACTGACCCAACGATTATGTTTTATATTAAATCATATAACAAGAATTGACACCTATCTACCAAGCAAAATTAGTTTGGTTCATACAGATAAGTAACTTGATTAATTAGTTTATCCTAATATAATACTTTCTTCGATGACAGCAACTCAAGATTTTCTGATATTGAGTAATTTATATCAAAGGATTTCCTATAGTCCATGAAAAGTTATCCTCTAAAACCTATCTCAAAAGTACAGTTGACTCTACAATTGGGATGATATATTCTACTTCATAGTAAATATACTCCTGAATTTCAATAATTCCCGATATAAAGTCATTTACGATATAAAGTCATTTACGATATAAAGCCAAAACCAATAATGTCATTTACGATATAAAGTCAAAACCAATAATGTCAATTACGATATAAAGTCAAAACCAACAATGTCAATTATCCAATTGTAGAAATAAGTTGAGTTTTGAGACAGCCTGGTCTGGAAAGTTTTTTATTTTTAGCTCTTATTCTCATTATTTTCTAATTTGATTGCCCGTTCCGTGGTTGTAATTGCATAAACGTTTCCGGCTTCCTTTACCAGAGAAGTGGCGGTTAGCCAAACATCCACTATCCTGCCATCTTTAGTAATTCTTTGGGTGCAGTAAGGTTCAAGGATCTCAGCCTGACTAAGCTTTTTCACTATAGACAATTCTTCTGTTTTTCGATCCTCAGGGATCAGACTGCTAATATTCATTGAGAGTGCTTCGGTTTCACTCCAGCCGTAAATACTCTCTGCCTTCGGATTCCAGGCCAGGATATTGCCTTCCATGTCCTGCAATGTTATAGCATCGCTTGCATCGTGCACTATTGCAACCAGACGGCGCATAGTTTCAGACTCCCTAAACTTTACCCGTTCCATCTCGGAAATATCCGTAAAAGTAATTACCGCTCCTTCAATAGTGTTTTCAAGGGTACGATATGGCCGGATACTCAGTAAATACCAGGCATTCTCCTTAGTCTGGACTTCAATATCTTTAGGTATCAGACCTTCCAGCACCTCCTTTATGTCCTCTACCAGGCGATCGTAGCCTATAAGGTTTGAGACAATATGTCCAACCGGCCTTCCAATGTCTGACGGGATCAGGTTTATCAAACGTGTAACCGGAGGAGTGAAGCGCATGATGCGTAGTTGATAGTCCACAAAGATAGTGCCTATGCCTGTTCCAGCCAGGAGGTTGTTCATGTCATTATTAGCTTGAGACAGTTCAGCTACTCTGTTTTGTAGTTCGATATTGACCGTGCCAAGTTCCTCATTTACTGATTGCAGTTCCTCCCTTGAGGTCTCCAGTTCCTCGTTTGTTGACTGTAGTTCCTCGTTGACTGACTGCATCTCTTCGTTTGCAGATTTAAGTTCTTCATTGGAAGTCATCAGTTCCTCATTGGAAGCTTTTAAGCTTTCTTCCTTGGCCTGTAACTCCTTTTTCAGCTTTAAGATTTGCAAATCCACATCTGTTTCAAAAGCCTTTTTACCAGCATCTATGGAGGTGGCCTTTTTAGTTTCTATCTGCTCCAACTCCAGTGGTTCCTCAAAAGTGACCAGGAACAAGTTTAGCCAGGTTGCTATATCATGGTCTCGCTCTACAGGTCGTACTGCCAGATTAATTATAGTAAAATCGCCATTGGTTTTAACTCGCACTCTGGGGTAAAACACTGGCGCTTTATTTATAATGGCTCTGTGCAGGGCTGTAGTCAATTCCGACCTTAATCCTTCTCGAGCCATACTCAGTATGTTCATGCCAACTTCACCCGAAGCTGGCTCAAGGTACATGCCAGTACGGCCATAAATGTACAGGATATTACCTTGTTCGTTGATCAGAATACTGACAGGGGCGTAGTATTTCAGCATTGTCTGCTCGGTCAGCTTACGCAGTTGAGGTCGGATTTCGACAGGAACGTTACCTGAAGGTTTTCTGACTTGGATTTTCATCGATGGTGAGATAAAAGTCCCTATGGAAAGGAAGTACTCACTGCTAGCGCCTCCTTTTTTTATATACAGTTTTGACTTGCGATCCAGCGTGTCAAAAAGATTAGTGAACTCACCCACGTTTTCAGAGGGACCAAGAAAGAGAAATCCACCTGGGTTCAGTGCATAGTGGAAGAGAGGAATGAGTTTCTTCTGCAGTTCTTTGTCCATATAGATCAGCAAGTTGCGACAACTGATAAGGTCAAGCTTAGAGAATGGAGGGTCCTTAATAATATCCTGCTCGGAAAAAATAACCATTTCACGGATATTGTGCTGAATGTGATAGTAGCCGTCTGAATCCAGAGTGAAGAAGCGCTTAAGTCTTTCAGGTGACATATCGGCGGCAATATTGGCTGGATAGCGGCCACTCCGAGCTTTTTCAATAGTCTTACTGTCAATATCAGTGGCGAAAATCTGCACCCTAAAATTTTGGTTCAAGATTTCCATCTGTTCCTGAAGTAAAAGAGCTATGGAATATGCCTCTTCCCCAGTGGAACATCCGGGCACCCAAACGCGTATTGACGACTCTGGATACTTGCCGACAAAGAGACATGGGATAACCTGTTCCTGGAGTGCTCTAAAAGCTTCAGGATTACGGAAGAAACTGGTGACTCCGATTAAAAGGTCATGAAAGAGAGCTTCAACCTCAGCGGGCTTTTGCGCTAAATAACGTACATATTCATCCATATTCTCTATATTCCGGACAGCCATGCGCCGCTCAACGCGACGATTGATGGTACCGTACTTATAGTGAGAAAAATCATGACCAGTCTTTATGAGAAGAAAATTGAATATATTTTTCATCGAACCTTCAAATTTTGAGGCTTCTTGGTGTGTTTTCCCGAAAACATAGGTAATATAGGCAACGAGCTGGGCAGACATCTCTTCAGGCTTCAGGACGTAATCTACCTGACCTGTGGCAATGGCACTAAGAGGCATATTGTTATATTCGCTGGACTCGGGTGTCTGTGCCATTACCATTCCTCCCTCAGCCTTGATAGTCTGCACCCCCTTTGTGCCGTCGCTACCAGTACCTGAGAGTACGATACCAATAGCCTTCTCTTGTTTGTCCTGAGCTAGAGAGCTGAAAAATATATCAATAGGTAGGCGATGACCATGCGGTTGGGATGGTTCCATCAACTGGAGCACGCCATTCCGAAGGACCATATCGCGGTTCGGCGGAATGATGTAAACACAGTTAGGTTCAATATCTGTCCAATTTGTAGCTTCGTATACAGGCATTCTGGTAAAGCTCCTGATCAGGTCTGAAAGGATGCTTTTATAATTTGGGTCCAGATGTTGTACCAGGACAAAAGCCACTCCGGGATCAGTGTCTGATGGCATGGCTGAAAAGAAAGCTTCGAATGCAGCTAGCCCACCAGCCGATGCCCCGATGCCTACAATTGGAAAATCCTTTTTTGGAGACTCATTCAAAGATACATCCAGAACAGAATATTCTCCAGTTGAGATTTCTTCTATGGCTTGCAGCTCTTCTTCTTTTGACTTTTGCATTTCCTCTTTGCCTGTGGGCTCCTTTTCATTGTCCGTGTTATCACATCCCTCCTCAATCACAGGTATTTTTCCTTATCAAAACTATCCTAAGGTACACACATTCTTCCAAATATTACTCAAAAACATACTTGATCTTCATCGGATATTGTTACTAGACATTGTTACTAATTACTTAATTGTGAAACATACATAAATCCAATAGAAGGGATCACATATATTTTCTGTGTCTTTATGTTACGAGAGTATATCCAGAATAATGCAGGTGACAGATAATGTCAAGTGTATATGGAAGGTTACTTGCTCAACAAATATAAGCTGGAGGTAATTGGTACTTATCAGTATCACTATTTCTGCTAAAAATTATCAGAGAATTTTTAAGGGCCTATAAATGGTCAATAATCAATGCTGTAAATATAGTATATAGTAACAAGCTTGCCCACAAGCCTTTTAAAAAAATTGCTTGACCGCAAGCCTTTTTAAAAAAGGCTTGAGCGAAAACAACAGGTCAATATTCGGATTTGAAACTTATCCCCTAACCCTATAGGCGTGATAAACCGGCGCAACGGTTTCAGCAAACCTTTTCAAAAAAGGCTCGACGAGATTTATTTTCAGAATCAGAAACATGTAAAGTAGATTGTAGGAGCAAGTACGGTCCAGAGGAGAAGCGAGTAAAGAAGCCCTTTTTTCCACCCGGATTTGAGAATAAAATAACTTGCGGCAAGAGCACAACAAATATCTGCCAGCATTCCCACAAGTGCACCTTTCGAAATCTGTTCTGAGATCAGGAGCAGTTCACTTCCCTTATAATCTATGCTCAGGCCCAGAATTGCTGCCAGATATACTGCTGGAAAAGCTGCGAAAACTCCCCCCAATCTGCCTCCGAATTTCTTCGCAACAATTGCGGAAATCACAACAGCGCTTCCACCAAAAAGAAAGCGGAGGAGAATCGGAAGTACTTCAATATTCAGCATTATATACCATTCCTTGTAACTGGAGATAACTTATACGCACAGTTACATAATGATTATAAAGATTCTGGTTTGCTTTAATGCTTGCTATAACGTTAATATCCATATTTTTCCCTGATCTCGGATTCTTTAAGGATACTGAGTCCCAGTTTCTCAAGGATTTCGGAAATCTTTTTCCTTTCTTCGCTTTTCATGGATTTCCGATCAAAATAAGCAAAATCAGCCTTTGATTTCTCAATTGCTTGCCTGATCAAGGATTCATCCAAAAATTCCAGCTTGTACTTGGGAAAATTATGCCCGAAAGAAATACTGGTTTCAAATAAAAGTCCGGTCTGGCGCATGGCATAATGCCCTCCCCCAAAACCGATGGCAACAGGCACATTTTCAAGAGAAACCGCAAGAATAGCTTTTGCAGCAACCTCACCTGCCTCAGGATCTTTCCACTGCACTTCAGTGCTTCCTATTTCGGCATAAAGCGATGGAACTGAAAGCTCTGTAGGCCCGTGGTGGGTCACTTCAAGGGTAACATCGTACTTCAGTTCTTTTTGCTCAGCCAGGCGCTTCATCTCCATAAGAATGGATTTCATAGCAGCCGGAGAAGAAACTGCAAGAGACTTAGGGCAGCCTCCAAGCCTTGCATCATCTGAGGGGTTCCCTGTACAGTGTACGGTAAGGGAAGAAACTTCTTCTTTGCTCCGGTGTTTGGATGCAAAAATTATAAGGGAAGCTGACAACCCTGCATTTTCGAGTCTCCTGTCGAGTCCGTCTTGGAAAACATGCATTTCCTCAATATCAACAAGCCTGAATCTTCCGTCCTGCGATTCCCTGGCCGCAGAGAATCCGGAGTTTTCAGGAAGCTCGAGGAGTTTCCATTCCATGAGGTTTAAAAGATGGGTCTTAATATTCTGACTGGCAAGGTCGGGGGCAGAACAGATGATTGTAATTTTTGGGATAGTATTGTCAAGGAGGCTTTTTTCCTGGCTCCCTGAGTTTTTTGGATTACTGTTTTCTTTCATTTTTGATCAATTCGAGTTTATCACTTTACGTCCCTATAGATTTCGTTAAGATAGATAAATTCAACCCCGTGTCGCAGTCTGAATATAAACCTGAATAGGCTATGAAGTGTTATCTTGAACAATTTGGGGCTATGAAGTGCTATCCCGACCAATTTGAATAGATAAATCCCGAAGAAAAACACGAAAAAGACTCTATGTTAAGAACTGAGGGTAAGAGACAGGGTAAAAAGCCTCAAGTGAAGAGTAAAAAGAGATCTGAGACAAAAGCAGTAACTTGAAGCCAAAAGCAGTAAAAAACGTAGGAAAAAAGTAACAAAATGTCCAGTAAAAGTAGCAAAAAGCTTACTTCTTTCAGAAAACTGTCAGAAAAATATTGTTGGCAGAACCCTGCTCTTTAAGAAGCAGGATTCTGCATTTTTCTGTAGAAGAAAGATTTTTAAAGTGATTAAACAGGATTATCCAATGTGGATGTAAGAATCCACAAGTTTCCTGATTTCTTCGTTCTTGCCGTAGAGTCTCTCACTGAGCTTGTTGTCGTCAAGGCCTTCAAGGTAATTGATGGTGTCGTTGATCATACCTTCTGAGAAGACGTCGTACTCCATGAAGATGTCTTTCAGTTCCTTCAGGGCCTGAGCGGACTCATAGCAGGATGCAGGCAGGTGCTCAAGCTGGGCAAGTCTGTCCTTATGTTCGTCCTTGAAAATGTTGACATCGATATAGAGCTTCTTTGCAACATCAAGAGCGTTGTCCATTTCAAAGCCGTGGCGTATACCTACAGCAAAGGCTGCCATGAGGAGGTAAAGGTCAGCTGAGGGGTCTGCGGCACGGAATTCAAAGGTAGACTTGTAGCTGTGGCTCTGGAACTCTTCACTATAGTTAGGATTGGCGATAGCTACCATCTTGCTGGATCCTTCAGCGAACCAGCCGAGAGGCACACGGACCAGAGCAGAACGGTTCCTGTCTCCCCAGCAGATGTTTGTAGGAGCTTCCTGGTGAGGTACAAGACGCAAGTAGGATGTCGGAATTCTGTTTCCAAAAGCAGTAATTCCTGCTGCAATGTCAAGAAGGCCGGCAATTGCAGTTTTTGCAGTGTCGCT
>DUGT01000049.1:19837-22334 GCA_013331275.1 Methanosarcina sp.
ACAATTACACCGTACTGGTCGGCAAGCATTCTGAGCATCCACTTTGCGATAAGCAGACGATCGACAGTGTTCTCAAGTGTGTCAGTCTCAAATTCGATTTCGTTCTGCTCGTAGTAGTATTTGTCATCAGTAAAGTTTCCGACTTCAGAGTGACCGTACTTGATTTTCCCGCCAGCTTCGGAGATGTACATCATTGCTTCCTTTCTGAGCTGGTCGAATTTGGTGAAGGGATTGGATTCGTGGTATCCTCTCTGGTCAACGGCTGGGAAAGCCATATTGACGTCTTCTTTATTGGCAATGATATAGTATTCGAGTTCACCCATTGACTGAAGTTCATAGCCTGTCTTCTCAGTCAGGGTCTGGGCAGCCTTCTTCATGACGGTTTCGGAAGCACTTGCGAGAGGATTCCCGTCCTTGTCAAAGTAGGAACAGAGGATATCCAGGGTTGGGATTTCTTCAAAAGGATTCACGAAGGCAGTCCTGTATTTAGGAAGGACATAGAGATCGCTTGAGTCTGCTTCGATGTATGTAAAAAGGCTTGATCCATCAACTCTCTCACCAGCGGAAAGCAAGTTGTCAAGGTGCTCTTCATCTCTGATCACGAAAGCGAGAGCTTTGAGTCTCCCATCTCCACCAATATAACGGAAAGTCAGCATCTTAATGCCGTTTTCCTTTATGAACTTTATAATGTCTTCTTTGGTGAATTCGCTTGCTGGTTTGTTGAGGTACTGTACCAGTTTATTTGGATTAAGTTCTACGGATGATGTTTTCATAATTATCCCTTCTTTTTTAACTGCAACATTCTAAGTAACTGCTATATTCCAGGTATTAAAGCCTCATTTCAATACCGAATATTTTCCAGGCTTATGGATTGTCACAGTGGACACAATTTTATTAACTCTTGCCTGCTAGGAAGAAGATAACTTACTGCTGTCTATATAAAGTTTTTCTTTTTATAATTTTTCCAAAGAAATACTATAAAAAAGAGGAGGCGGTAAAGCCTCGTTTTCGTTATTTAAAGTTACTTTTCTCTTACTGAGCTAAAAAGCCAGTTAAAGTTTAAGGTTTTATCAGTTAAGAGTTTTGCCTAATAAATATATCGGACAAATACAATATAATCATTAAATTAGTAATTATATAGCAATTAAATTAGTAATTAAATTAGTAATTAAACTAGTAATTAAACTAGTAATTGAACTAATAATTGAATAAATCCAGTCGGATTGATAAATGCAGATATCTTTATCTGCGTCTTATTTCGAGCTGGTTTACTGTATTGGGAGAATGGAGGTAAAAAATATGGAGATTTATAGTGTTCCTGAAATTGCTAAAGATGTATTCTGGGTTGGGGCAAAAGACTGGAACCGCAGAATGTTTGATGCTCTGGTTCCGCTGCCTCAGGGAACAAGTTACAACGCTTACCTTGTTAAGGGAGAAGGGAAAACAGCGCTCATTGACACTGTGAACCCTGGTTTCGAGGAGGAGTTCGAAGAGAAAATAAATCTGGTTTCCAGTCTTGAAAAATTAGACTACCTGATTATGAATCATGCCGAACCCGACCACGCCAGTGCAATTTGTTATATCATGGATAGGGCTCCTGGCTCGGTGCTTGTTACCACGGAAAGAGGTGTAAAAATGGCAAGCATTTACAATGACCTGCCAGAAGGCCGGATTAAAGTCGTTGCCGATGGAGATACAATTGATTTGGGAGGAAAAAATCTGCGCTTTATCGAAGCTCCCTGGCTCCACTGGCCTGAAACCATGTTTACATATCTGCCTGAAGACAAAGTACTTTTTCCATGTGATTTCTTTGGAGCTCATACATCCCAGGGTGTCTATGATGAGGACCTGGAAGACCTTATTCCTCTTGCAAAACGCTACTACGGGGAAATCATGATGCCTTTTGGAAAAATGGGAGCAAAGGCTCTTGAAAAAATTAAGGATCTTGATATTGCAATTCTTGCACCGAGTCACGGACCTATCTACAAAAACCCTCAGCGTATAATTGAGCCCTACGCAAAATGGACTGCAGGTGAGACAGAAAATAAGGCTCTTATTGTCTATGTGAGTATGTGGGGTTCCACAAAATTGATGATCAGGACAATTGCCGAAACCTTGCTGAAAGAAGGTGTGGATGTCAGAATCTATGACCTTGAAGTCGCAGACACAGGAGATGTTGCAAGAGAGCTAGTTGATTCCCGCGCTATTATCCTTGGAACTCCGACCGTCCTTGCAGGCATGCATCCTCTTGCCCTTTATGGTACCTACCTTGTAAAAGCTCTCAATCCGCCTGCAAAATACGGAGTTATACTCGGATCTTTCGGCTGGGGCGGAGGTGCTCTGAAACAGGCAGGAGACATTCTGGTTCCCTCGAAGATGGAAGTTGTTGGAACACTTCAGGTGAAGGGCAAACCCAGGGAAGAAGATCTGAAAAAGGTTGAGGAAATCGGCCTAGAACTCGCCAGGAAAATGAAAGCATAACCTGAAAATGTGTACA
>DUGT01000049.1:22472-23943 GCA_013331275.1 Methanosarcina sp.
TCAAACCTGAAAATGTATACATTCAAACCTGAGAATCTTAATTCTAAGCTTGCGTGTAAGGTATCTCTCAGCCCGGTAAAATCTCAGTCCGATAAATCCGGTAGCCAATTTGGAGCCCTTACTTAGCCTTTTTTCGTCAGTCGTCTGTTGAGCTATTTAATGGTAAAACTTCTGAATTCTCGAAAAGAGAACTGTTGAGAGTCAGTGAGTTGAAAGGAGTCGGTTAATGGAAAGCGATCATAGCTTCTCGTAAGGTAGTCTTTCTAACAGGCCAGAGTTCTATTTTTATTATTGTCAATTTTATTAATTTTGTTCAGAGTTTTTTCAAGTTCTTGAGCGGTGTTTTATTATGAAAGGGGAATCCGAACTGAAAAAGGAACTGAATCTGATTGAGGTTACTTTGGTAGGAATTGGCAATATTCTCGGAGCCGGAATCTACGTGCTTATGGGAAAAGCTGCAGGGCTTGCAGGCAATATGGTCTGGTTTTCTTTTCTGTTTGCCGGAGCAACGGCCACATTTTCTGCCCTTAGCTATATGGAACTCGCCTCCATGTTCCCAAGAGCTGGAGCAGAATATGGATTCGTTAGAAGAGCTTTTGGAGAACGCATTGGCCTGTTTGTTGGGCTGCTTGTGATATATTTTGTAGCAATAACAAGTTCTGCGGTTGCCCTTGGTTTTGGAAAGTATTTCAGCAACCTTTTTGGAAATGGATATTTAATAGGAACTTTAGGTCTGTTTATTTTTCTTAGCCTTATTATGATTTACGGAATCAAGGAATCTGCCAGGCTGGCTATTTTCATAAGTCTTATCGAAGTATCAGGGCTTCTAATTGTAATCTATACGGGTCTCCCTTACCTTGGAACGGTAAATTACTTCGAAACTCCAGATCTGGCAGGAATATTCGAGGCTTCAACCCTGATTTTTTTCGCATTTCTCGGTTTTGAGGATATTGTACGGCTATCCCAGGAAACAAAAGAAGCCGAAAAGACAACTCCAAAGGCACTACTTATTGCGATATTTTTTACGGTTTTCCTGTACATGTGCGTAGCGGTAACTGCCGTAAGTGTTCTTGACTTTCGTGTTCTCGGACTTTCAAGTGTTCCCCTTGCGGATGTTGTAGCTATTTCTATGGGAAATAAGGCTTTTGTCCTCATGTCCTGGATAGCCCTTTTTTCCACTATGAATACCGTACTTGTGGTTATGCTTGGAGGGTCAAGGATTGTATATGGTATGGCAGATTCAGGGTCACTGCCTAATTTTCTTTCTCGGGTACACCCTAGTTACCGGACACCATGGGTCGCAATTTTAGGAGTTGCCTTTCTCTCAGCTCTGTTTGTGCTATTCAGAGATGTTGCAATTGTAGCAAATATTGCTAATTTCATGATTTTTATTGTCTTTTTTATGGTCAATATCTCTCTGATAAAGCTCCGTTATACTGACCCTGGAAGAAAACGCCCTTTTAAGGTTCCC
>DUGT01000049.1:24108-26384 GCA_013331275.1 Methanosarcina sp.
TAAGTATGGAAGTTATAATTTACGGTCTCGTGTTTGCAGGAATCGGAGTACTGGTAGTACTGTTCAGAATCAGATAAAACATGTACTTAGCATTTTAAATTTATTTTCGAATTTCACAGATATGATCTTTAGTAAAATGGATTTAAATAAGTTACTTCAAGATAATATGGATAAAAAAAGGTTTTAGAATCGTTTAATCGCTTAATTAAGCTTTTATTCTTATTTAAATCCTTAATGTCTCTTTTTTAGATAAAAATCATTTTTGTATATTTAGA
The DNA here is from genome assembly GCA_013331275.1 of Methanosarcina sp. Classification (GTDB taxonomy): domain Archaea; phylum Halobacteriota; class Methanosarcinia; order Methanosarcinales; family Methanosarcinaceae; genus Methanosarcina; species Methanosarcina sp11020u. Next base: position 24,384 of record DUGT01000049.1, read on the forward strand.
GAATATCTAAGATTTCTCACGTCTTCTGTACGGTTATAAGGATTTTTGATGGCTTTAATGAAAAAAAAAAGCTTAATTAAGTCTTTTATTATGATATGACTATTTTTACTAAATATCTATTGATTTTAGTTATTTTTATGTCTTGATATCTACCGAGAATTAGTTTTATATACATTAAATCCTATTTGAATCGCTTTATCTCGTTCATTATCAAAATAATTCATTATAAACTGAATAATCATTACAAATCAGCATAATACTAAAAATTATTAACCAGTACGTGCATAAGTTTGAGTATAGAAGTTTTAATTTCAAAAGGGAGTAGATATGAGAAAAGAGCACTATGTGTTCCCGCTGGAGGATTTCGCTTCAAGAGACGATTTTAACAGAATCAAAAAGTTCTCCCGGGATAAAGAAACCCCGTTTTTGACTGTTGACCTGAAGAAGATAGAGCAGAGCTATGACGATCTGGTAGAGCACATGCCCTTTGCAAAAATTCATTATGCTGTAAAAGCTAATCCTATAGATGAGGTCGTGCTTGCCCTGAAGAACAAAGGCTCCAATTTTGATGTGGCAACGGTTTATGAACTTGATCAACTTCTCAGGCTTGGGGTAGAACCTGAAAGGATAAGTTACGGCAATACTATCAAAAAAGAGAAAGATATAGAATACGCATATGAAAAGGGAGTGAGGCTTTATGTTACTGACTCTGACAGCGATCTGAAAAAGTTAGCTAGAAAAGCTCCGGGTTCCAGAGTATTTTTTCGTATCCTTACTGAAAGCGACGGGGCTGACTGGCCTCTCTCAAAGAAGTTCGGTTCGCACCCTGACCTGATATATAAGCTCATTCTGAAGGCTGAGAAGTTGGGACTTGAGCCTTATGGACTTTCTTTTCATGTTGGTTCTCAGCAGAGAGACATTGGCCAGTGGGACAATGCTATTTCCAAATGTAAGTACCTTTTTGAAGCAGTAGCTGAAAAAGGCATACATCTAAAAATGATCAACCTTGGTGGAGGTTTTCCTGCAAAATATCAGGCTCAGGCCCATGAACTCGAGACCTATGCTGGAGAAATACGCCGCTTTTTACACGAGGACTTTGGAGAAGAACTGCCTGAGATTATTATAGAACCTGGGCGTTCTTTAGTTGCCAACGCCGGTATAATAGTAAGTGAAGTTGTAATGATCTCCAAAAAAGCCAGATTTAACCAGTACAAATGGGTCTATCTTGATATTGGCAAATTCGGCGGTCTTATAGAAACTCTTGATGAGTGCATCAAATATCCTATTTTCTGTGATAAAAAAGGTTGCGCTGAAGAAGTAATTCTTGCAGGCCCGACCTGCGACAGCATGGATATCCTGTATGAGCATCACAAGTATACATTCCCTCACACAATGCGCGAAGGAAACCGCGTATACATTTTCACGACAGGTGCCTATACCCAGAGCTACAGTTCCGTGTGTTTTAACGGTTTTCCCCCTCTCAAGGCTTATCTTATTTAAAAATATACTAAAAGGTTAATTTAAAAGGCTGGAGCACTGAAGGGCCTGAATGACCCAAGACTCCATCCTTTTTTACAGCCAACATATGCTTCTCTCTAATCCCTTTCGCTCTTCTCAAGAGAACGGAATGCTTAACCGCAACCCTTTTGAAAAAAGGCTTGACCGAAAACCTTTTTTAAAAAGACTGCTTGACCGAAAACCTTTTGAAAAAAGGCTTGACCGAAAACCTTTTGAAAAAACTGCTTGACCGAAAATCACTGATGAATCAAAAAAATTATGATAGCACGATCGCAATCCTTTTAAAAAGGCTTGATTGAAAAGTCCAAGCGGCAATGTGATCAATATCGTAACGGTTGCAAATCAAAATGGGTAGTTTGTAAAATGTTGCTGTGGTTATCTATAACTGGAAAACAGGAAATAAAAGTGTAAAGCCACTCTTTCCAGACTTAGATATTCTCTTTGGTTATGTGTTTGTTCAAGCCGGTTATGAATCTAATAACA
>DUGT01000049.1:26593-26785 GCA_013331275.1 Methanosarcina sp.
ACTATCAACTTTACTATCAAATTAATGTATTAAATTTTATCATTTAATTGAATATTTTAATATCATTAAAAGTTTTGCAGATAAACAAATAAAAGAGCTATTTAAAAATTCAGAGTACAAACTGTTTTTTCGGTCGGTTATGATATATATTCCTAACCCACTATAAGAGTATAGATTAAGAGTAATAGGGTT
>DUGT01000049.1:26906-27589 GCA_013331275.1 Methanosarcina sp.
TGGGTTGGATCGCAGGTAGGGATCCGAGAATAGGGACTCGGTAACCCTACCATCTACTTTTAAACTAATTTCTAGGGCAACGTACTATTTTTCATAATGTTTTTATTTTTAATAAACTTTATGACCGTTCCTAAATTTAGGATTTTATACACAATGTTGGCGGTTACTATATAAAGGACCGTGAAAATTAATATCTTTTTGCTTTCCTTCAGTTTGGGCTCAACGACAACATCGTAAATTTCAATAGACATCTGGCATATTGCGCATGAGATCCACCAGGCTCCTTTACAAAAAGGCAAGATTATAGAACGGAGTATGAATCCTAAAGTCTTTATCCTCGATGGTTCACTGAAAATTGTATGCAGCACCTGCAATATTGCTTTAACATACTCGTATCATTAGTAAAAAAGTTTTTCATACTACTAATAAGATGATAGTTACAATAAGATAACAGTTACAGTAAGATGATAGTTATGAAGATCCGGTAAAATTAATGTCCACGAAAGATTTAATATCATTGAAAATTTTGCCTATATCAAAAATCGGTGTCCGAAGTAAAATTTAAATTACCAATTGTTTTTTGTGTCGATTATGATATATATCCCCATGTTGTTATAAAAAGAGTGTAGATTGAGAGTAATAGGGTTTCCTCTCAATCTCTGGGTTGGATCGCAGGTAGGGAT
>DUGT01000049.1:27794-28782 GCA_013331275.1 Methanosarcina sp.
TAGGGATTCGAGAATAGGGACTCGGTCCCTGCCAACTGATTCTAAATCAAATAATGCTTTTCTAGTAAAATATTTTCTAATAAATGTTTTTCTAATAAATCGCTTTTAAGTTACATCATTTAGCAGATACATTTAAAATTAATATATAGGACATTCTCTTATTCTTACAATGTACTTAGCTTTAATAAAGTTTATGATTGTTTTATAAGATGATGTATATGCCTGAATATCTCTTTTTTAAGAAAATTGTGGCTTCTCCATTGAGTTCTTAGACGTATATGCTTCCCCAGATTAACTTTTTCTACTCAGAACAACCTGAAAAATAGCTAAGGAGAGAATAACATGGAACATTTGACCGTTAAAGAGGATAAAACCATTTGAAAATTACTGGCAATTCACAAGGAACTTACTTAATAGTTGCTCGAAAACTAATTGAAAACTAATTAAAAACTAATTGAGAATCAATTGAAAACTAATTGAAAACTANNATATAATTATTCTGTTTATATTCTATTTAACGTCCTTAAAGATGAAAAAAGGTCAAGTTTACTTTGCATATAAGCTTTGAATGAGAATTGATATTCAAGCTTGTGGAAAGTGTTTCTTTACTTCGTTCTCAAAATTTTACTTCGTTCTCAAAATTGCAGACCGTAAGTGTGAATTATAAGCAAGCTGTCAAGGTTAGTTTCCTTTAACGGAGTTAGTAGAAAAAATAAGAAGGAGATAAAAGATAAGAAGGAGATAAGAATACACTTTAGAGAGTTTATTCCAGTTGTCATTCCAACCAGAGAATTTCGGAATCTATCTGGTAAAAATTAGAGAAAAATGCCTAGCGTAACATGGATGCATATAGAAAAATAACAATTTGAAGATTAAAACTTAAATGTTGGGCATCTCATTATAATTTTAAAAAGATTGACTGAAAAATAAATGCTGTAATTAAGAATAAACGTATTTAATTCAAACTATAGTCTTCAACGTAACTTAT
>DUGT01000086.1:0-3308 GCA_013331275.1 Methanosarcina sp.
CAGAAATGCCTGTTCTTGCAGAAGTCAATGCTTTAGGGAAATTAATTATGAGCGAAACTCATGAGTTGCCCGAAAACGAACCTAAGGATGAAACTAACAATTGGCCACAGGGTGAAACCGTAAAACCTCTGAATAAGCCCCAGGATGAAACCGTAAAACCTTTGAATATGATGGAAATTGGTTTACCTCTCGACCTGAATGCCAAAGCCAGGAATATTTTTGTGCCTGGTAGAAAAAGAAGAACTGCCAGAACACGGGCCTTAGAAAGAACCATACGCTTCACAGGAGCCAGGACTTACAGAAAAGAACAGAAGTCCGGAGAGTAATTTGAGAGTAATTACTCCGGCTTGAGTCCCTTTGCATGCCTTTGACACCCATAAAAACCCAGAGTCTGCCAGACCTACTCTGAATTTTAGTCCCGGATATAGCAAGCCTTATCCATAAGTTAACTAATGCTTCATAGAGAAAGAATTGAAGAAAAGATTTCTTTTTTAAGAAAGATCAGTAACATTCATAGGGAATCAAGGAGCTATCTGAGCTTTGGAGATAGCAGAGCAGAACTCGACTCTGATAATTGACTGTAAACTTTTTGAAACTTCAAAGAAAAATGCACTCAAAAATCTTAATATCTTAATAAAAATCTTAATATCTTAATAATACATTCATTTCGAGTTATTCGATCTCCAAATTTAGATATGACTCAAAAATACCTAAAATTAAATTCGAAATACCTAGAATTAAACTTAAAATATCTGAATTAAATTTAAAACACCTAAAATTAATTCAAAGCACCTAGAGTTAAATTTAAAATATTCCAGACTTTACTCGTTGAACTTTCCGACCAGTTAAAAGGAACAAGTTTCATGAAGGGATCCAATTGACAGAGAATTTTATAGGGCCTGAAAATCTACAGGTTACAGAGCCTGAGAAATTACAGGCAAAATACGATTCAATTATAGAAAAAGATTCAAAATATGTAATGCAGACTTATGGGCGTCAGCCCCTCGTACTTTCAGAAGGAAAGGGGGCGGTTGTCCGGGATATTTACGGAAAGGAGTATATTGACTGTGTAGCAGGAATTGCAGTAAACAATGTTGGGCACTGCCACCCAGCTGTAATCAGGGCAATCCAGGCTCAGGCTGAGAAGCTGCTGCATGTCTCTAACCTCTATTACACAGAGATTCAGGCTGAACTTGCAGAAGCCCTTGTCTCGGTTACGGGAATGGAACGTGTTTTTTTCTGTAATTCAGGGGCTGAGGCTGTGGAGGCTGCAATGAAACTAGCCCGCATAGCTTCCGGGAAAAGTGCCTTTGTAGCTGCTGAACACTCCTTCCACGGCAGGACTATAGGAGCACTTAGTGTAACCCACAAGAGCATATACAGGGACCCTTTCATGCCCCCTGTGAGTTCTGAGACTACTTTTGTCCCTTACTCCAATGCTGATGCAGTCAGGCAGGCTATTTCGGGAAACACGGCAGCTGTGATCCTTGAACCCATTCAGGGAGAAGGGGGGGTTAATATCCCTAATCCCGAGTACCTCAAAGAGGTCAGGGAAATCTGTGATGAAACCGGAACTTTCCTTATCTTTGATGAGGTGCAGACAGGCTTTGGAAGGACAGGCACGTGGTTCTGTAAAGACCAGTTTGGGGTGGAGCCCGATATCATGAGCATGGCAAAAGCAATCGGTGGAGGCTTTCCAATGGGCGCTATCGCGGCAAGGGACGGACTAAGCTTTGAGCGTGGGCAGCATGCTTCTACTTTTGGAGGCGGTCCACTTGCCTGTGCAGCTGCACTTGCTTCGATTGAGGTAATTAGGGAAGAAGGACTCCTTAAACGCTCAAAAGATAACGGGGCTTATTTCATGGGAAAGCTCAAGAATATGGAAAGGGAAGACGTTGTAGAAGTCCGTGGAAAAGGGCTCATGATAGGAGTTGAGATAAAACATCCTTGCAGCCAATTCGTTGATTTTGCAAGGGAATATGGAGTGCTCGTAAATTGCACATCGGACTCGGTGCTCCGTCTGGTTCCTCCACTTGTAATTACAAAAGATCAGATTGATACGGTAGTTGATGTTCTTGAGCAGGCCTGAACTGATAAAAAAAGAAATCTTTGATATTGCAGAGTACGTTCCAGGGAAATCCATTGAAGAAACCGCTTCTGTCTACGAGCTTGACCCAACTTCAATTATTAAACTCGGCTCAAACGAAAACCCACTCGGACCCTCTCCAAAGGCTATTCAGGCCCTGGTAAACGTAGCTTCCTATGCAAATATTTATCCCTCAGCAGACGCAATCGAACTCAGAGAAGCTCTCTCGAAATACACAGGTTTTCCGGTTTCAAACATCATAGCCTCAGGGCCAGGAATGGACGGACTACTTGACGGGGTTTGCAGGCTGGTTATTGAAAGAGGAGACGAGGTTATTATCCCTACTCCAACTTTCTCCTATTACGAACTTCCGGCACGGGCATGTGGAGGAAAGCCGGTCTTTGTCAGAAGAAAACAGGACTTTTCAATTGATCCTGAAAAGCTTCTGGAAGCCGAGTCCAGGAGGACAAAGATAATCTTTCTCTGTTCTCCCAATAATCCCTCAGGCAACCTTCTTCCCGAAAATGATCTGAGAAAAATACTTGAAACTACCAGGGCTCTTGTGTTTGTTGATGAGGCATACGTCGAATTTGCGGACAGGAACCTTGCAGATCTTGTAAAAGAATACGATAATCTTGTTGTGGGTAGAACCTTTTCAAAAGTGTTTGGACTTGCAGGTCTTCGCCTGGGATATGGAATCATGCCTGAATGGCTGGCAAAAGAGTACATAAGGGCAGCAACTCCGTTTTCAGTAAATCTTCCGGCTTTAAAAGCAGGAATTGCTGCCCTTTCAGACACCGAACACCGTAAAAAGAGCATAGATCTCGCAAGAAAAGGCAGAGAATACCTGAAAGAGAAAATTCCTTTTAAGGTGTGTCCCTCGCAGGCAAACTTCGTACTTGTAGATGTTGCCCCTTTAAAAGCAAAAGCTGTTACACAGAACTTCATGAAAAAAGGAATTATTGTACGTTCCTGTGATTCCTTCAGGGACGCTGGAGATACTTTTATCAGGGTAACTGTCGGGACTCCGGAACAGAATGAGATAATTGTCAGAGCTTTTGAAGCTGTAAAGAACGAGGTTTAAGAGCCTCAGTTCTCTACTTTTCAAATCATTACTTTTCAATTTACTTTAAGTCTGTTTTTATTTTAAATTCTACTTTCTATTTAATCAACATTTTGGAGGCAATTTATTCCAAATGTTTATTTAGGTTTGTTTACATTT
>DUGT01000086.1:3520-5608 GCA_013331275.1 Methanosarcina sp.
GGTTTATTTCAGACTTTTATTTACGTTTATTTCAAACGTTTATTTCTTCAATTTCTAGAATTTTCATCAGTGGATAATTCAGTTCAGGATTGTATTCCATTCCGACTTTTACCCTTGAAGAGCTATATCTTACAGTAATCTTTACTTTAAGCATAGGTCCCTGAAGTTCAGAATAACCGAACTCGTTACTTAACTTACCTTTCAACATATTCCTGTCAATTTTTACGGAAATTTCTTCAACGTAGGGCTGAACTGATATGCTTTCCTGAATAGCTTGCTCAAGGCTTGAAACAGTACTCAAATTTACAGGAGAACCAGTAAATTGATGATACAGAGCTCCGAGTTTTATTCCTGCCTCAAAGAGTGCGTTATCTCTATCAGTCGCTTTTTCTTGAACCAAACAAATCACTTCCTTCTGGAATTCATTAATGAGTGTCTCGGACAAATTGGTTTTACTGCTTTTCTGGCACTTAGTTCTTGTTTCGATATTCCTTACTACTCAGGTTACTTAACAGAGGAATCTTGAAAAAAGGAGAAAAGATGTACATCAACATCAGGATAAAAGGTAGGACTGAGAAAATTCGCATATATTCGATATTATACAGATAAAGAAGCATAGTCATACCAAAAATAGAAGCTACAAAAGCTAGAATCCTGACGTTCCTGATCTTCGGATAATTCACCGAACTCACCATAAGAATAGATAGACAAAGGGTAAGTGCTAGAAGGAAGTCTATCTTGACAAGCTCTTCACTTAATAGCATGTATGTAACAAGCATAACGCAGCCTGCAGTTATGGGAAGTCCCTCAAATCCGGTTTTACTGGAAGCCATGGAATTAAAGCGTGCAAGCCTAAGTACACCGCAGATAGCGTAGAAGACCGGAAATACGGCAACAAGAGGATCTGGATCTCCGACAAGAGGGTTTATTTGCCCGAACTGCAAGTATATTAAAAGAGCAGGAGCCACCCCAAAAGAAACTGCATCTGCCAGAGAATCAAGTTGTTCCCCGAGTTCTCCTCCTTTAAATCGTCTGGCAATGTACCCGTCCGCCCCGTCTGCAATTGCTGCAATAAGAAGTAAGATCAAAGCCAGAACAAATCCATTATGGGCTGCTGTAGTTTGAGATATGGCAGCCTGGACTGTAGCCTGAGCAGCTACTGCAATTGAACTGACTCCACAGATAAGGTTCAAAAGAGAGACCAAGTCCGGGAGTCTTAACATTTGAAATACGTTCATGTTCAAAAATCCCTGTCATTTTTTACTATTGCTATAATGGTTTTGCCTGCAAGTACCCGCTCTCCTTTCCGTACTATGATCTCAAAGTCATGAGGGATCGTTACATCAACCCTTGATCCGAAGCGAATCATTCCAATTCGCTGCCCCTGCTCGATTATATCATTTACTTGAGAATAAGAGACGATTCTTCTGGCAATTGTGCCTGCAATCTGCGTGACACTAACGTCACCATACTTGCTGTGAATAATAAACTCATTTCTCTCGTTTCTTTCGGAGTCTTTCCAGTAAGCAGGAAGATATCCACCTTTTTTGTAAGTTATTTGCTTAATCTTTCCCGAAATCGGAGCTCTATTTACATGTACGTTCTGGAGAAACATAAAAATACAGATTTTCCGGCCTCGAATATCTATGACAGTACCATCGGCCGGGGAAATCATATAAGTGTCCGAAACTTCAACCTTTCTTTCTGGATCTCTAAAAAAAAGAACCATAAAAAAAGTCAGTGCCATTGCTACATAAGCAATGCAGTTTAAACGGGAGCTGTTCATTGCCCTGGAGAGGACTGCAAATAGTGCAGTAATAGACACAGCTGTAAAAAGCCAGGGTTCTGAACCTTTTGCAAGCATTTACCTTAATCCCCCTCAGACCTGCGCAGAAGAGATTTCAGTTCTATAGAAAAAATGACCCAGAGGCCATCAATCATTCCGAACAGCTCGGGGAGAATCCGGAGTACTGAATATGAAATTACAAAGAGGGCAATGCCTGAACCCGCCTTTGCGATATAGTTATGCGCAATTATAAAGCTGTCAGCCCCAAACCATTGCTCTCCATAAGCAACTACTACGAAAAT
>DUGT01000086.1:5722-5847 GCA_013331275.1 Methanosarcina sp.
CCATAAGCAACTACTACGAAAATGTCCCTGATAAGATTAAGTATATAAATCACGGGCACTGACACGATAAAAGCCATAGCCAGACGGTTAAGGGGAGCTCTCACTGCACCTATAAGCCCCATAAA
>DUGT01000051.1:0-10679 GCA_013331275.1 Methanosarcina sp.
TTTTTCTTTCTTCATTCCTTTTTCCTTTCTTCATTCCTTTTTCTGTCCTTACTTTCTTTTCCTTCTTCACTTCCTTTTTCCTGTCTTTGTTTCTCTGTTTTCCTTTCTTTTCCTACTTAGTTCGCGGGAATAACCTATAGAAAAAGGATCTGTAAGCTTCCGAATTTCGGAATCTGTCTTTTAATTTCTTTAATCAATGAGATATCTCGAGAAAAACATTTATCTGACTTTATCTATTATAACTCCATGTGTTCCGAGATACCAGAGGCTTAGGTCAAGACATTCAAAAAATGTCTGCTAGTGCAATATCTTGGATTACGTGTCGGCAGTTTACAACAAATCCACAAAAATTATAAAAATAGTTATAATCTATGGAGACACCTTAAACTTATGCCTACACTCTAGACTTATGTAATCAAATGTCCGGAATTACGATATCGGACTAAATTTTAAACTCTCAGTAGTTTAGGCTAATGTCAAGTTGGGTAATAGGACTAAACAGGATTGGATAAAATGGTTAAAGCAAAAATTGCAGTAAATGGTTACGGAACCATAGGGAAAAGAGTTGCAGATGCCGTACGGGCTCAGGACGATATGGAAGTTATCGGAATTTCCAAAACGAAGCCTAATTACGAAGCTGCAGTGGCCCACCAGCTAGGATACGACATATATGCCCCAGCTGCAAATCTCGGAGCTTTTGAGAAAGCCGGAATGCCCGCAGCCGGGACAATTGAAGAAATGGTCGAAAAGGCTGACCTTGTTGTGGACTGCACGCCCGGAGGGGTCGGGGAAGGAAATAAATCTCTGTATGAAAAGGCCGGTGTAAAGGCAATCTGGCAGGGCGGCGAAGATCATTCACTTGCAGGTTTTTCATTTAATGCGATTTGCAATTACGAGCAGGCTGTGGGTCGCGATCTGGTAAGGGTTGTCTCATGCAATACTACAGCACTTTGCAGGGCTATTTATCCAATAGACAAGGAATTGGGAGTAAAAAAGGTCAGGGTAATTCTTGCAAGACGGGCAACCGATCCTAACGATGTAAAGAAAGGGCCAATTAATGCAATCGTACCCGATCCGATCAAGCTTCCATCTCATCACGGGCCTGATGTAAAAAGTGTGCTTCCGCAGATTAACATTACAAGTGCAGCCCTGAAGATTCCGACAACCTTAATGCACGTACACACCGTGAACATGGAAGTCGATAAGGACTGCACTGTAGATGAAGTTAAAAACATCTTTGGTTCCCAGCCAAGAATCCGTTTCGTAGGACAGGGAATGTCGTCTACAGCGGAAATTATGGAATTTGCCAGAGATATGAAGCGCCCCAGAAATGATATGTGGGAAAACTGCATCTGGCCTGAATCAATCACTGTAGGGGATAAGGAGATTTATTTCTTCCAGGCTGTCCATCAAGAATCTATTGTAGTTCCGGAAAATATTGATGCTATAAGGGCCATGATGGAACTTGAAAGCGATGGTGCAAAGTCAATTGAAAAGACAAATAAGGCTATTGGCCTGTATAACAAGTAATAAAGATAAGGTGCCGGAATCTAAGTCTATAGTCTAAGTCTAAGTCTATATCGACTCCGGCTTTGAATGTTCCGGATATTCAACTGAATATCTGGAATTAGATTTCTGAAACCCGGAAATTCCATACATAAATTTATATTCTGTATTGGAGATTTGTATCCTGCATTGGATTTCTTACTAATTTAAAAAAATAGAAAGTCGAAATCCTTATCTTTTGAATGAAGAAATATAATTTGAAATATAATTTGAAATTTTCAATTGGAAAAAATGGCTAAGACATGAATTCAACAAATTCAGGATTTTTGAAGTTATCCCGAGATGCTTTTAAAGCCGCATCAGACTCTATCTGTGATCTTGCAGGTACTGATGATGCAGGTAGTTTTATTTGTATGGGAGCCGACGGAACTCCTACTACCAAAATAGATCTCGCAGCAGAGGACGCTATTGTTGAAGTCCTTAAAGAAGACGGCAGGTCCATGAGAATTATCAGCGAGGAGCTTGGCGAACTTGTTTTAGGGGATTCTCCCGAGTTTTCTGTTGTTCTGGATCCGCTTGATGGGACCTATAATTCCACAGTAGGGATTCCCTTTTACAGTGTTTCTCTAGCCATTTCTTCTCACGATCTTTCAGATCTCAGGTTCGGGTATGTGAGTAACCTTGCCTTACGTGAAGAATACTACGCAGAAGCCGGAAAAGGGGCTTACCTTAATGGAAAAAAAATAAAAGCTTCCGTCAACTCGGAGCTGAATAAGTTATGTGTCAGTGTTTACGGCTACCGGCAAAACGTAGAAAGAACCCGAAAGATATACAGGAGTGTCAGGAGGGTAAGATTATTCGGTAGTGTAGCTCTCGAGTTGTGTTATGTAGCTTCAGGCAGGCTTGATGCTTTTGTTGACGTCCGAAATGCTTTGCGGGTAACTGACGTGGCAGCAGGGCAGCTGATTCTTGCCGAAGCAGGCGGAATTGTCACGGACGGATATGGAAATTCTTTAAGACTTCCTGATAATGTTACCGCAAGAGTGGAAATGGTTGCTTCCAACGGACATGTACATGAAAAACTCTTAAAATTACTCTTCGGGGGATAAGTTGGCGATAAAGAAAATAGGAATATCTGCACGCTGCGACAGGCCTGAAGTAATTGAAAAGGTAAGTGAGATTCTTGCCCATTTCAGCTCAAAGGTTCAAATTTTTGTTGCCACTCCAACAGCTGAGGTACTCGGAATAGAAGGTACTCCGGTTGAAAGAATGAGAGAAGAAGGAGTGGAACTCATTATCAGTGTAGGAGGGGATGGCACAGTACTCCGAAATATTGCTAAAATGAAAGATCCTCTTCCTATACTTGGAATTAATATGGGTACGCTTGGTTTTCTTGTAGATGTTGAGCCCGAAAATGCTCTTGAAACCATAGAAGAAGTCCTTTACGGCTTTTCTTATACCGAAAGAATGCGAGTCGATGTTTTCCTTAATGGGGAAATGCTTGAGACTGCAACGAACGAAATTGCGATAATGTCTGCAAAGCCTGCGAAGATTATTCAGTTTGAGGTTTATGTTGGAGATTGTCTTCTTGACTCGATGCGTGCGGATGGTGTGGTTTTTGCAACCCCTACAGGCTCTACTGCCTATGCAATGAGCGCAGGCGGCCCTATTATAAGTCCAAGAGTAAATGCTATTGTGGTTGTTCCTGTTGCTCCTTTTAAACTCTCGTCAAGGCCCTGGGTTATCCCGTCAGACAGCGAGATCACTATAAGGCTATCGGCTCCAAAAAAAGAGGCGGTTATTGCGATTGACGGGCAGAAGTCTTACAGAATCAAACCCGACGATGTCGTCAAACTTAAAAAATCCAGATTTCCTGCACGCTTCGTAAGAATTTCGGATACATGTTTTTATGAAAGGGTCCAGAGAAAACTTACCTGAATTAAGCTTTTACTTTATGTAGAGCAAGCTTTTACTTGTTACTCTGAGAAAGCTTTACTTTTTAATTTGAGAGAACCTTCACTTAATATTAAGAAAAGCCTTTACATACTCCCAGAGAAAAATCTTTACTTATAGTTTAAGTTTTTCTGTCATATTAAGTGCTTTTCTCTCCTGGGAATATTTCAATCTTCTCGTGTAACTTTTAACTGAAAATCTCCCTGATATGAGCTAAATTGTCAAACTTGAGCTCATTTTCATCCCGTTTTTTAAGAAGCCGTTGCCGGAAATTCTATTCCTCCAAGGAAAACATTTATACATATGCAAGTAAAGCTATGCTTAATTTTGACGAGATACAGGATTTTCTGACTTTTAGGGGCGTTTGAACCCTGGTACCTTCTTATTCAGCCTTTGAGTATTTTTCAGATAAATTATCTATATATCATTAAAAATAATTACAAAAATGCCTCACAATAATTAAACAATCACAGGAAGTAGTAACAATGTCAGAGAGCGAGCAGTATTCCAGAAACAAACTCATGGATTTTATCGAATATCGCCCCCTAGATATCGAAATATGTGATGTGACTTTACGCGATGGGGAACAGACTCCGGGTGTTGTGTTCACAAAAGAACAGAAGCTGGCAATGGCCAGTGAACTTGATTCTATGGGTATCGAGGTTATAGAAGCCGGATTTCCGGTAGTTTCCGCAAATGAAAAGGAAACAGTCAAGGAAATTGCAAATCAGGGTTTTGATTCAAGGATCTGCTGCCTCTCAAGAGCAGTAAAAGGGGATGTAGACGCTGCCCTTGAATGTGATGTTGATATTGTGAGCATTTTCATTGCAATGTCAGACATGCACCTCAAATACAAGTACCATCGAAGCCTTGAGGAGATGCTTGGCTGTGCCAAGGAAACTATTGAATACGCGACCGATCACGGGTTAAAAGTACGTTTTGCAGCTGAGGACGCTAGCCGAACCCCTATCGACCGCTTAAAACAGGCTTTCAAGGAAGTCGAAAATGAATATAAAGTACAGTACGTGAGCCTTGCAGATACTATCGGTATCCTTAACCCTACAACGACGCACTATCTTGTTAGCGAAATTTTCAAAGAGGTCAACACCTCAATCTGTATCCACTGCCACGACGACCTTGGAATGGCAACTGCAAATACTCTTGCAGCCGCCGAAGCCGGGGCAAAACAGCTACATACTACAGTTAATGCAATCGGAGAACGTGCAGGAAATGCTTCCCTTGAAGAAGTGATGGTAGCCCTAAGGGTGCAGTACGGCATAGACCGTTATGACACTACAAAGCTGACCGCTCTTTCTAAAATGGTCTCCGAGTATTCAGGCATTACACCCTCGATAAATAAAGCTGTTGTCGGGCAAAACGCCTTTACCCATGAGTCCGGAATTCACGTTGCCGCAATCCTTGAAGAGCCACGAACCTATGAACTCTTCCTCCCGGAAATGGTCGGTGGAAAGCGCAACCTGGTTGTAGGAAAACACACCGGCACAAAAGCCTTAAAAGGCATTATTAACAGCATAGGCTTCTGCCTTGAACGGGAGGAACTCTGCGCCCTGATCGATAAAGTCAAGGTTTGCACTGAAGAAAAGCATAAAAGCATCTCAAGGGATCAACTTGAAAGGTTGATTACTCAGGTCAAGCAGGAAAAGAAGACAAATGAAAAAGGAGAAGAGAAGTTTTCTATTTGAAAATTCTAAATCTTTCACCTAAACTCATTTGTTTTTCTCATTTAAAAAAACTTGTTTCATTTTCTTTTGGTTTCCGGTTATTTTTAGTTTCCAGTTATATTTAGATTTTCAGTTACCTTTCCATTTTCGATTACCTTTCCATTTTCGATTACCTTTCCATTTTCGATTACCTTTCCATTTTCGATTACCTTTCCATTTTCAGTTATTTTTCTTGTCTGGCTTTTCTTCATTGTTAAAAGGTATTTTTGAATCCATATTTATGTACCTCGGATTCTAACCAATCAAATTCAACTTTTAATAAAAATTAAAATTCTAGTTAAGATAACTAAATTTCAAAAATATTTTTTAGGGCCTAAACCCTGTATGTCAAACTCCACTCCGGTCTCTCAAGTGAGTTTTCTTCCAGCATTTCTCTCCATTTTTCATCGGTCAGACGGTCGGACATAGGCTGCTTGAACTCGTAATGGCTCATAACGGGCCCGGCTCCTAAGAGGATCCTGTCATCCGGAAGCTTATATGCAACTACCAGCATGTCAACATACCCAACTCCTTCTTCAAGCACGTCTCCTGAATTTCCGTCGGTATGAACATCAGCAATTATTGTAGTTTTCTTAACATCATCATCGGCTACATTAGTACCCTCAAGCTGGTCGCTGAAAGTCTTGATGAACTCATATTCTTCGGTTGTCAGTTCCTCATTTTTCAGTTCTTTTTCCGAGATTTTCTGAAGTTTTGCGAGGATCTCTTCAAGACTTGTCAGACTGCTCTCTGAACGAGGATTAAGTACTTCCATTTCACTCAAACCTTGTTTTGTCATCTTTGTCAAGGCAAGCAGCCTGGCGTAAAAGTCCGGAATAGGCTCGACATAACCTACTATTGGTTTTTCTTCAGATTCAACTGGTCCTGCATTGCCAATCAGACCTTCACTCTGTTTTGCATAGAGAATGGTATCATGCCTGAGCTCGGTCCAGGAAGCAAGAGCTGTATTCAGTTCCTTGTCCTGCCAGGCGTTAGTCTGCATAAAGGTCGGATAGCCTGTACCGTAGACTTTCAGGAGGGGCTGGAGGGAATAAAGCCAGGACCAGTAGAGGTTCCTGTTCCAGTCAGCTGCGCTAAAGTTCGAGAATTCCGATTCCATTTTTCCATACTGAATACTGTAGTTTTCGTAACTGGAATCGTTAAGTTCATCGAGCCAGTAGACAGCCCTTTTTGAACCAAGCAGAGCCATTACATCAAGCCCACGTGGGAAGCCACGAATAGGACCGGCTTCAGTGATTACCAGTGTAAAAGGAGTCTTATTTTCATCCGTATACTCCTCTATATCTGCATATTTTCCCGTGTGTGCTCCAACCAGATTTGAGAAAACATAAGAGTCCGGAATAAAGCGCTGCCCCATAAAGCGGAAGCCTGTAGTGTTTTCGAGACATTCGTCAGCCTGTTCAGAAGTAAAAGGTGGCTCCAGAATGCAGTTTCCCGTACCTCCGTAGATCTTTGGGCCCTGGTATTCGGCAAGTTTGTTTTTGAGTTCGTTGACCGTTGTTTCGTTAAATTTCCTTTTTCCACTACCAAATACCGAATCCAGAGCTTCCATATACTCATAAGGCCCAAGATCATCGGAAAAACCTACGTAAAAAGCTGTAACTTCATAGATCCGGTCCCAGTTCTTAAGGAGTTCAGGCTCACTCTGGAGTTGGGAAGTGATCAGGCTTGCCTGGATAGTCTGGATGCGAGCATCCTTTTCAGGATCTCTGGATTTGATCAGTTCACCTTTCAGGAGCATGCTTATTCTCCCATGCCACATAAAAGCCTTGAAGTAGTTCTCCAGTTGCTCGGTGCGAGTATAGTGGCCTCGTGGGACATATTGAGAATAATCCTCTTCATAATGGTAAATTGGAGAAACAGCAAAGCCTTTGTGGGCTTCTATCAAAGCGAGTTCGGCTTCAACCTCTTTTTTTACAAAATCTGGTACTTTGAACTCGTACTGTTTTGCTATATCTTCAGGAAAAAGAGACATATAATCAGAATCATAGTCGTCTTCTTTTTGTATCTGCTCGGGTTTCGGCTGGAGAAGGCTTAAGGCAACTGAGAAATAGGCTGTATTTCTTCGTGCAGCTTCTTTTTCATCATCGGAAGCACTATTATACTTCTCAATAGAAGCATTTAGCAGAGCAAGGTCAGTCTTCCAGAGAGTATCGTAAAATTCTCTTTCTTCTATCAGTCTAAGTGTTTCATCAAACTGGATATGATAAAGATGCAGTAGGGAATCCGTAGTAATAAAAACAGGAATTTCCTCTTCCTGAAGGGTCGAGTACATTGAAGTTATATCTTCTTCTCCAGGATTGTAGGGATTTTTAATCACCACAAAACCATTGCTCTCCAGAAGTTTAAGATCAGACTCGCTCAGAGAAATTTTACCGGAAAAATTTCCATAGTTGGAGATTTCATCTTTCTTAAGTGGCAACTCATAAGAAGGCGCTTTTAATTCTATATCAACAGCTTCAAGTCTATAGTTTCCCGTAAGAGATGAGTTTCCGGTTTCAAAATCGGAAAGATTTATTGCTTCGGTTTTCAGCCGACCGGTTGAAGAGCTTTGGTTATTGTCTACTTCCTCTGTCGTTACAACAGTTTCTTGAACATCGTTATAGAGGTTTGGTAAACTGCTATTGTTCATTTCCTCGGTCGTCTCGTTCTTTCCGTTTAAACCGGAACTTTGTTCCAGGCATCCTCCTGTAAAAAGGGAGACTATGAGGATTAAAAAAACCAAATGAATTGCAACTAACTTGGTTTTGTATTTCATTCTTTCATCTCGGTCACTTTGGGTCACTATCTGATTCGAGCTTTCTCGCTCAGATAGGTGGGGGTTTCTGCCTTCTCAGTCTTATAGTCCAGATATCCTGTTTTGCAACCGAAGACTTGCATGGGCTTGTAGGGGACAAATTTTTCGAAAAGTAACTTTTATAAATTATCTATTCAAATATTTTAACCTATTTCGAATCTGATTAGGTTAGATCAACTATAAATACACTAAAAAATAACCTCAAAGAAATAAAAAGAAATAAAAAGAAATAAAAAGAAATAAAAAGAAAGAAAAAAGAAAGAATAAAGAAAGACATAAAATATGAAAAAATTAAAAATTATTAGGAATATTTGAGAGTAAAATCAAACCCTGTAAGTTATACCCCACTCCGGTCTCTCAGGTGGGTTTGCCTCAAGAATTTCTCTCCATTTTTCATCGGTCAGGCGAGCTTCCATTGGCTGCTTGAACTCATAATGGCTCATAACGGGTCCTGCAGCTAGGAAAATCCTGCCGTCAGGAAGCTTGTAAGCCACAATCGCCATGTCCACGTATCCTGTTCCTTCCTCAAGTACGAGTCCGTCATTTGGTTCAGTGTAGACATCTGCAACAAGGACAGTTTTTCTGGCTTCTTCGTCAACACTTGCACTTGCTGTAATCATTTCTCCAAACTTGGAGATGTATACTTTATCTTCCTCTGTCAGTTCCTCATTTTCAAGTTCCTTCTCGGAAATTTCTATAAGTTTTTCCAGCACGCTCTCAAGGCTTTCGAACATTCCTCCTGTATCTTCATCAAGCACATCCAGCTCCTCAAGTCCATCCGAAGTCATCCTGGTAAGGGCCAACAGCCTGTCATAAAATTCAGGTACAGGTTCCACATATCCCACGGGTTTGTCTCCAAACACAGGAAGAGCTGTCGCTATTGCATAGGTCTGTTTTGCATAGAGAATCGTATCGTGCCTGAGTTCTGTCCAGGAAGCCAGCGACGTACTCAGTTCTTTGTCCTGCCAGGCGTCGGTTTGCATAAAGGTCGGGTAGCCTGAGCCGTAGTCATTCAGGAGGGGCTGAAGGGAATAAAGCCAGGACCAGTAAAGGTTCCTGTTCCAATCGGCTGCACTGAAGTTCGAAAACTGCGAATCCAGTTCTCCATACCGAAGACTATAATTTTTATAACTGGAATCATTCAGTTCATCAAGCCAGTAAACAGCCCTCTCAGAACCTAGAAGAGCCATCGCATCAAGCCCGCGAGGGAAACCTCTGTTATTTCCGTATTCGGAAGCTCTATAGGTGAAAGGCAATTTCTCCTGACTTCCAGTGTACTCATTAGTATAAGGACCGATAAGCCTGAAGAAAATATAAGAATCAGGGATAAAACGCTGTCCTATGAACCTGAAGCCTTTTGTATCATCAAGGAGTTCATCGGCCTGCTCAGCCGTTAGAATGAGATCATGGGCTCCGCTTCCAGTACCACCATAAATTTCCGGGCTCCGATATCCGGCAAGCTTCACTTTCAGCTCTTCTATTGTTGTTGTGTTAAAGTTCCTTGACCCGTTTCCAAATACTGATTCCATTGCTTTCGTATATTCGTAAGGTCCGAGATCATCAGATATGCCTACATAAAAAGCAGTAATCGTATAGATCCGTTCCCATTTCTTGAAGAGATCGGGATCGTTTTCAAGCTGGGAGGTTATCAGGCCTGCCTGTGTAGTCTGGATGCGGGCATCTTTTGCAGGATCTTCCGATTCGATTAATTTTTCCTTGAGCAGCATGCTCATCCTGCCGTGCCACATAAAAGCTTTGAAATAATTTTGAAGTACTTCGGAGCGAGTATAGTGACCTCGCGGGGCATACTGAGAATAGTCTTCCTTATATTTGAAAATCGGAGAAAGTTCAAAACCCTGGTGAGCTTCGATAAGGGCAAGTTCGGCTTCAACATCTTTTTTTACAAACTCAGGAATCTCGAACTGATATTTCTCTTTTGCTGCAGGGTCAAAGTATACTCCTGCTTCAGGGCCGTAAGGATCCGCTATCTCCTTTATTTGTTCGTCTTTGGGCTGGAGAAGGCTCAAAGCAACCGAAAAGTAGGCTGCGTTTCTTCTTGCAGCTTCCTTTTCTTCCCCTGAAGTTCTATTATAATCCTCCACAGATGCATTAAGCAGGGCTTTATCAAGTTCCCACAAAAGGCCGTATAACTTATTTTGCTCGATCTGGCTCATACTGTCATCAAACTGGACATGGTAGAGGTGAAGAAGCGTATCCGAAGTTATGAAAATCAATTGACCTTCGTTTTCAAGGCTGTTATACATAGCAGTAATATCATCTTCCTTTGGATTGTAAGGGTTGGAAATAACAACAAATCCGTTTTCTTTCAGTTTCTCTCGAGCTGCCTCATCGGTCAGAAACTTTTTAGAAAACTTTTCATAATTAGTAATATCGGATCCTTGCAAGGGAAGTTCATACTGTGGAGCTTTTAGTTCTATATCAAGAGCATCAAGCCTGTAATTCCCTGCAAGTGATGAATTCTCAGCCTCAAAACCGGAAAGATTTACTGCTTCGGTTTTCAGATGACCGGTTGAGGTGTTTTCGTCACTGTTCACTTCTTTGGTCGTTTCGGTTCCGTTCTTTCCGTTTAAACCGGAACTTTGTTCCAGGCATCCTCCTGTAAAAAGGGAGACTATGAGGATTAAAAAAACCAAATGAATTGCAACTAACTTGGTTTTGTA
>DUGT01000051.1:10759-21172 GCA_013331275.1 Methanosarcina sp.
ATTGCAACTAACTTGGTTTTGTACTTCATTCTTTCATCTCGGTCACTTTGGGTCACTATCTGATTCTGGGTCACTATCTGATTCGAGCTTTCTCGCTCAGATAGGTGGGGGTTTCTGCCTTCTCAGTCTTATAGTTCAGATGTCCTGTTTTGCAACCGAAGACTTGCACAGGCCTGTATAAGGGGTAAATTTCAAAGCTTAACTTTCATAAATTATCTATTAAAATATTTTAACCTATTCAGAATTCAAGTAAGTTAGATCCACAAAAAGATGTACTGAACAGTAACTGTAAAAATAATTAATAGAAATATTAGAACACGAAAGATTGAAAGAAATAAAAATAAAAAAATTAAAAAGTTTTAAGAAAAATTAAGAAATGTATGTAGATGCCCACTCCGGTCTTTTTGGTGGGTTTGCCTCCAGCATTTCTCTCCATTTCTCATCAGTCAAACGGTCGGACATAGGCTGCTTGAACTCGTAATAGCTCATAACAGGCCCGGCTCCTAGAAGGATCTTACCGTTCGGAAGTTTATATGCAACTACCAGCATGTCAACACTCCCAACTCCTTCTTCGAGCACGGTCTCTGTGTTTTCGTCGGTATGGACATCGGCCACAATTGTAGTTTTCCTGGCCTTCTCGTCAACGTCTGCTATAGTACCTTCAAGCTGGTTTCCGAAATTTTTGATAAATTCGTAATCTTCATCGGTCAGTTTTTTGTTTTCAAGTTCTTTTTCCGAGATCTCCTGAAGCCTGGAAAGGATATCTTCAAGGTTCACAAGTCTTGACTTCGAAACCGGGTCAAGCACGCCCATTTCGTCCAGGCCCTGATTTGTCATTTTTGTTAAGGCGAGTAGCCTGGCGTAGAAATCAGGAACAGGTTCCACATAACCCACGACATCTTTTTCTTTAGAAGGAAAAGGCATTGCGGTTGTTTTTGCAGTATAGCTCTGTTTTGCATAGAGAATTGTATCGTGCCTGAGTTCTGTCCAGGAGGCAAGTGATGTACTCAATTCCTTATCCTGCCAGGCATCAGTCTGCATAAAAGTAGGATAGCCTGAACCGTAGGTTTTTAAGAGGGGCTGGAGGGAATAAAGCCAGGACCAGTAGAGGTTCCTGTTCCAGTCGGCTGCACTGAAGTTCGAGAATTCCGATTCCATTTTTCCATACTGAATACTGTAGTTTTCGTAACTGGAGTCGTTAAGTTCATTGAGCCAGTAAACAGCCCTTCCCGAGTCAAGTAAGGCTATTAAATCAAGTCCGCGTGGAAATCCGCGAATAGCTTCTCCGTTTCCTGAAACTACGAGAGTAAAGGGTTTCTCATTTTCGTTATATTCTCCTGTATATTCTCCCGTATAAACACCAACCAGATTTGAGAAAACATAAGAGTCCGGAATAAAACGCTGACCCATGAAGCGGAAGCCTGTGGTGTTTTCGAGACATTCGTCAGCCTGCTCGGAAGTAAAAGGTGGCTCCAGAGCACAGTTTCCTGTACCTCCGTAAATTTTCGGCTCCGGATACTCTGCAAGTTTAGCTTTCAGTTCCTCAATTGTTGTTTCGTTAAACTCCCTTTCTCCATTGCCAAAGATCGAGTCCAGAGCTTCCATATACTCATAAGGCCCAAGGTCGTCGGAAAAACCTACATAAAAAGCTGTAACCTCGTAGATACGGTCCCAGTTCTTAAGAAGTTCAGGCCTTTTTTGGAGTTCAGAAGCAATTAAACTGGCCTGAATAGTCTGGATACGAGCATCTTTTACAGGGTCTTCCGATTCGATTAATTTTTCCTTGAGCAGCATACTCATCCTGCCGTGCCACATAAAAGCTTTGAAATAGTTTTTCAGTCTCTCGGAACGAGTATAGTGGCCTCGAGGGGCATACTGGGAATAGTCTTCCTTATATTTGAAAATCGGGGAAAGTTCAAAACCCTGGTGAGCTTCGATAAGGGCAAGTTCGGCTTCAACATCTTTTCTTACGAATTCCGGAATCTCAAACTGGTAATGCTTTTCTGCACCTGCAGGGAAAAGGGACTCCTCATTCATGTCTTCGTAATCATCTACTTCTTCCATGTCTTCATAAGTATTTTCTGCTGCCTGTATCTGTACGGGTTTCGGTTGCAGAAGGCTCAAAGCAACTGAGAAGTAGGCTGTATTTCTCTTTGCAGCTTCCTGTTCTTCACCAGTGGTGCTGTTATACTTCTCTATAGATTCATTTAGCAGAGCAAGGTCAGTTTCCCAGAGAGTATCGA
Organism: Methanosarcina sp.; assembly: GCA_013331275.1. Lineage (GTDB taxonomy): Archaea > Halobacteriota > Methanosarcinia > Methanosarcinales > Methanosarcinaceae > Methanosarcina > Methanosarcina sp11020u. Next base: position 13,003 of record DUGT01000051.1, read on the forward strand.
AAAATTCCTCCTCTTCGATCTTACGCAGGGTTTCATCAAACTGGATATGATAAAGATGCAGCAAGGAATCCGTAGTAATGAAAATAGGGATTTTCTGGTCTTTGAGAGTAGAATACATTGCAGTTATGTCTTCTTTTGAGGAGCCATAGGGATTTTCGACTACTACGAAACCATTGCTTTCCAGCATTTTAAGAGCTGAGTTATCCAGGAGAATTTTGCCGGAAAAGTCTCCATAGTTCGAAATTTCTTTCGTTTGCAGGGGCAATTCATAAGAAGGCACTTTTAACTCAACATCGAGAGCTTCAAGCGTGTAGTTTCCTGCAATGGAGGAGTTTTCAGCTTCTGAACCCGAAAGAGTTACTTCCTCGGTCTTAAGGTGGTTCTTTTGAGAAATTTCGCTGTCTTCTCCTTTTATTTGTGTTCTGTTCTCCCTGCTTGCACCGGAACTCTGTCCCAGGCATCCTTCTGTAAGGAGGGAAGCTAAAACTATTAATAGAATTAAATTGGTTGCAATTAGCTTTACTCGGTGCTTCATGTTTCATCCCGGTCGCTTTGGATTCTATATTGAACCGGAGCCTGCCTGCCGGAAGGTGTTTTTGTTATCAGGCAAGCCTTTTAAAAAAAGGCTTGAGCGAAAAACAATTTTTTTCTCCGCTTCTTTCTCCGCTTCTTTCTCCGCTTCTTTCTCCGCTTCTTTTCTTTATTTTCTTTCTCTGTTTTGTTTCTCTGTTTTCTTACTCTTTTTTGTTTTTCCGTTTTATTAGTTCAGAGAGTCCTATTAGTTCAGAGGGTCCTATTAGTAGTTAACTTTTTACGTTATTGATTAATATAGTAAAATTCTGGTTATAAATTATCACAAATAAATATATTTTATTTTATATGATCATAATGTCATATAAAAAAGTTAAACAGTCAAATTTTTAAAAAGCTACCTTTTTATATAGTCACCAATCAGTATTTAAATTATTAAAAATTACTATTTAATTATAAAAATGATCATATGCTCTCATATATGGCAAATCATAAAAAAATTGTTAAAAATAAAAAAGTAGAAAATGCCATAATAGTTAAACGATGTCAAAAAGGCTAAAACCAATTTAAGTTTTAATTTTCTATATATAGTAGATAATATTTAGTTTGATGTAGTCTGATATATTCTGAAAATATGTAGTTTAATACTCATAATACCAAAGACTCGATTAATAAAAAATCTCAAGTGCTGGTAGTTGAACTTCTTTATATTTAGTAAAAGAAAAAAGGACTTTTTTTCTTCCTTTCTTCTCCCTTACCTTTTTTCTTATTCATGCGGACTTAGAGGATCTATCTTAAAAAGCAGAATCATGAATAGTGCAGTTACAGTCCCTGTCCCCCATATAAACGGATCTCTGGTAAAACTCAGGAGCATACCCATTACCAGTAATAAAGTCCCAATAGTCAGTAAAATTTTAGATTTTCTCTCCAAATTTTTCCCCTCACTTCCCTTTTGAGTATCAACTCTTAAGTATAAGTTTAAATGTTGAAAAGTGTCTAATAATTTTTCCCTATAGATAATTGGTTTTTCTTCATTATCTATTTTTTGACATGATCCTCTTGATTATAAAAGCCAGTAGGAATTGAGGTTAATATAATTAAAAAGACATTTTTCTAATTAGAGGACAACACAATTGTGAACATTAATTTGAAATGTAACAAGTTTTGAGGTACTTCATTACAGACTGGAAGAAGAGAGTGCAGCTCAAACGTGTAATCATCGAATACCAAAAGTTTCAAAAATCAGGCCATTTAATGGTTATCGGTTGATGGTCAGGGAAAATAGCCTCAAAAAAGATAACACATTAAATCTTTCTCTTTACGTTTTATACTTTTATTTTTAGTATGTGATACTTTCATTTATTAGCCTCATTAGATAAATATTTATAATAAGTGAAACTAGTTGTATTGAAAGTAAAATGTAAATATTCGTACTATCTAAAGAAAAAAATGATTTTTAATATTAAAGATAAGTATACTACCAGAATAAAATTGTAAAAAACATTATTAACCAATTACTCAATTATTAACCAATTGCTATTATTAACTAATTACTAAATTATTAATTAATTATTCAATAATTAACTAATTACTCACCATTATTAACAATTTCCTAAAATAATTAATATAAATTGGTTCATAAAAAGATCGTCCATTAAATCTTATTAAAGAAGCTATTAAAATCATTTCTTACAGGCTGAACATTTGGATAAAAACATAAAAAGTTACAACCTATAAAAACACATAAATTAGAATAGTTTGTTCCAGAGAAGAGTTTTGTGCATAATCACGTAAATGGGTGAAAAATATTGTAATTTCAATATTTTTTTGAAGATATTTAACTATCTATTCAAATTATTTAAGACTTGCTAAAGATCATTAAAGTTATTTATAAACTTATTAAAACTGTTTAATACTGTTTAATACTTATTTAAAAATTGTCTTCAAGATCTAATTTCATTTTAAGTCTGGAACTTTTTTAGGATTTTTGCAGTTTAATCGAGGAATCGTTAGAATGTGAGTTCAAGCTTCAAGATAATCTATGGGTGATGGAACTGTTAAATAAAAAATTAAAAGTTATTTTTCTTACAGGCTTTCTTATACTTACATACACTCCTGTCGTTTTGTGCATAACACCACCGGTTGTCTACGTTGCTGGAAATGGAAGTGGTGATTTCAACTGCTCTGGAGAAAACGATCATATACCGATTAACCAGGCCCTCAAATTTGTGACAGAAAACCCTGGCTACACAACTGTTTATCTCAAAGGGCCTTTTACATATGTTATAGACGATACTCTTCTAATAGGCAGTAACACAATCCTTGAAGGCGATTCTAATGTAACAGTAAAATTAGTAAGAAATGCTGGATGGTCATCCACTAAACCTTTGATTAAAGAAAATACTTCCAACAGCCATAACATTACTATTCAAGGTTTTACTATTGACGGAAACCGGGAAGGAAATGCCAATATAAAAAGTGGAGACGGATACCATAATCTTATGCACCTTAGCGATTGTCAAAACATAAGTGTATACAATATGTATCTGACCAATAACCATGGAGATGGTCTGAAGACTGACAACTGTTCTAATATAACATTTTTTAATAATGAAGCATACTTATTAGGGCATGATGTTCTTTATGCGAGTGCTTCCTCAAACGTGGAAGCCTACAATAATCGGATTACTTGCAGAACAAACAGCGGCTTGAGATTATATAACACAAACCATGCGAAACTCTGCGATAATATAATTACATCGGAGGGCTCTGGGGGTGTAGGAATCGAAATCCAGAGAGATAAGGGCTCTATGGATGATATTGAGGTGTACAATAACACAATATATGAGACTGCACTTGCAGGTATCTGGTTTTTCTCACAAGGATCAGATTCCGAATCGGCTGCTAATGTCCACATTCACCATAACCGAATCTATGATACCGGAACAGTTTCAGGCAACGAAGTTATAGGCGGGATCTTATCCATCGGATTCAACGCTACTATTGAAAACAACGTGATAGATGGTGCATATGGAGCAGGTATCGTACAGAATGATGCTTTTTTCTCTGCTCCTGCTGGTTCAGGGTATACGGTTACAGTAAGAAATAACATAATAACGAACACACGTACATCAGCAGTCGGAGGAAACGGGTCCGGAATATGTAACAAGCTTACAGACACACACACTTTCATCCTGCAGAATAACTCATTATATAACAACACCGGTGGGAACTATATAGGTATTCAGGATCCACTTTCGGATATAATAGCGGATCCTCAATATGCGGACCCGGATAAACACGACTATCATCTGAAATCAAAATCAGGTCGCTGGAATGGGAGCTGTTGGGTAAATGATAATATAACTTCACCATGCATAGATGCCGGATATCCTTTTTCGGATTACTCTAAAGAGCCTGAACCCAACGGAAACAGGATAAACATAGGTATGGACGGAAACACTTGGTATGCCTCAAAATCAGAGTTTGAGGTACTAAACAACAGTAGTGATAATAACGGTAGCAACGATGACAGTGATAGCCATGAAGGTGATGAGAACCGTGGAGGTCATGGAAGCAGTGGTAGCGGTGGCGCAGGCGGTTCCCCTGAATCTGCAAAAAATGTTGAGGTAAAGGAACTTTCGCAGGATTTCATTACAAATGATAAAAATATTAAATTTGATTTCACAAGGAACGCAACCTGCGTTGTTTATGTAGGATTTTATGCAAAAAAGACACTTGGTAAGACCACAACCATTGTAGAGATGCTGAAAAATAAATCTACTCTAGTTTCCGAACTGCCTTCTGGAGAGGTCTACAGATCCCTTAATATCTGGGTTGGGAATGGAGGAATTGCGACCTCGAAGAACATGGAAAATTCGGTTGTATGTTTCAAGGTTGAAAAATCCTGGATAAGGGATAAAAATATAGATCAGTCTTCAATCATCCTGAACTTATATAATGACACAAAATGGGATCCGCTTTCAACCAGTCTGTCAGGCGAGGATGCTTTATACCTGTATTTCACAGCCGAAACTCCTGGATTCTCTTCCTTTGTAATTACAGGCAAAATGGTAGAAGAGAAGATGGCCGAAATCCTTCCTCAACCTGACCCTCAGACTCTTGAACAAAACAATGGGTATATAGGATCAGATCTTGAAAAGAAGCCTGAGCAAGCAGGAAACACAAAAACGGAGAATATACGGACAGAGAATCAAAAAACAGGAAACGTAAGCATCTCTGAGGGCGAAAATAAGAACCTGCCAGGTTTTGAAATTATTTCCTGCATCGTCTGTCTGCTTAGCTTACTCTTGTATAGAAGAAAATAGATAAGAACGAGTTGTTTCAATGAATATCGGTCAAATTTGGCAAAACCACTATTTGTCTTGTCTAAGAGACATTTCGTTTAAGAGTTATTCCATTTAAGAGTTATTCCGTTTAAGATCCACTGTTTAAGAGTCATTCTTATAACTATGGTTTCGGTTGTTCTACCTTATAACTTTTTTGAACTTTAGGTCTCCAAACATTAATAGAAGGTTCCAGAATAATACTTCCTGCACTTCCCTTTTATGAATATTACAGAAATCCCGGGAAGCGCAAGTTTTGCCTGGATTAATTTCGAAAGTTTGGGAGTAAGAAGCAGTTTTTCGGTTCCGGTCTCTACTTTGATCTCATTCTCAGCTTTATCTGTCAATTCTTCTATTTTGTTGGCTACTTCTTCTACTTCTATTTTATTGACTATTTCTTCTACTTCTATTTTATTGACTATTTCTTCTACTTCTATTTTGTTGGCTATTTCTTCTGTTATATCCGCCTGTTCCTCAGATTCCTCTATTGTTTTCTGAGTTTCGTCCACGACTTCTTTTTCACTGGCATCGATATCGAAAACCAAAACATCAGGGGTTATTGCCTCAACCACTTTACTGAAATCCGGGACTGCCTGCCCGCCGGTCATGGCTGCAACCTCATTCTGGAGTACGAGCACAAGTACATTGCAGCCTGTATTCGCGGCACTAAGGAGTCCTAGAATGCCTGAATGCGCCAGGGCGAAATCTCCGATAACGGCTATGCCTTTTTTCTCAAAGCCACATGCAACTGAAATTGCCGAGCCGAGCGCAAAACTAACATCAACTGCCGCAAGGGGCTCTGGTGCGCTCCGAACAGAACAGCCCATGTCGCCGGCAATCCTCACGTCAAGCGTGCTAAGAAAGCGGTAAAGGGGAAGGTACGCACAGTTATCGCAGATTCCAATCCTTTTTTTATTTTCAGCTCCGAAAGAAGTAGTATCTTCAAGTTTTAAAATTTCTTCTTCAATATGCTTAAGGGCAAATTCAAGATCTTCAGGCCTGACCTGCCCGTATGGAAGATGTCCTGTCTTTTTCCCATAAACCTTGCCAGTAATTCGGATCTGTTCTTCTATAAAAGGTTCGGACTCTTCTGCCACGAGCACTTTCTGGTTGCTTTTCAGAAAATCCTTTATCTTTTTGAGAGGAAGAGGGTTTACAAGGCCTAGTGACAGGTGAGATATTTCAGGATAAGAAACCTCAGCACGAGACTTGTTCTGCTTACTTAATATTTCTTCCACGATTAAAGACGTGAAACCTGAGGAAATGATACCAAGATACCCATGTCCCGAAACTGATCCGTCTGCTGTATTTCCGGCAGTCCTTTTCCTTACCTCATTAAGGTCGGTGTTTTCAGCTTCCTCTTCCAGCAAGGGATATGTCCTGAGATGAAAAAGCCTGTGTTTTTCTACCATTCGTTTTTTCCAGATTTCATGGTCAAACTCAGGATGAGGAGCTGAGGACTTTCGAAGGCGGTTTACTTTTCCTTTAGTTTTTTCCAGACCTGCTGTTACCCTCAGAAGAACAGGTGTCTTTGTCTCTTCCGAAAGCTCGTAAGCTCGTCTCAGTGCCCTGTATGCCGTATCTGGAGAAGTCGGGTCAAACACTGCTATCTCTGCTATCCGGCCATACCAGCGAGAGTCCTGTTCGTTCTGAGAGCCCTTTGCACCAGGGTCATCTCCTGCAATTATGACAAGGCCAGCTCCGATAGTGTGTGTGACCGAGGTTATGAGAGGATCAGAAAGCAGGTTCATCCCCACGTGCTTTACGAGCACAAGCGTCCTTCTGCCGGAAACCGACGATCCTAGAGCTGTTTCAAGGGCAACTTTCTCGTTTGTGAACCACCTGGCACTATAATCCCCAGTTATTCTCAAAAAAAGTTCCATAAGGGAGGTAACAGGATACCCTGGGACACCTGTTATGAAGCTGACATCACTGTCAAGTGCTGCAAGGTAAAGGGCTTGAAACCCGGTGTACTCTATTACTTCTTTTTTTTCTTTCAAACTGATCCCACGCTGCGGAATTCGGAAGATGCCGAATTCAAAGTTTTGAAAAATCCGGTTTGGACTTGAGTTCTATCTAACTCAGTGTTCAAGTAATTTAAACCCGGTTTGAGTTTTATATTTCGGAGGCCTTACTTTTTATCCTATTTTCTTAATTCTTAAACACTATTTTTAAGCTTCCCAATGGTGAGAGGCTCGATCTCAGTACCGGGAATTATGGACTCATCAGGTCTTCCGAACCAGGGAAGAGAGGCAAGTGCACCTATTACTCCGTTACCGTCAAGCAGGACTTCGACACCGTTTTCCCTGGCGCACTGCATAGCTTCCTCTTTCGAGATCCTTTCAGTCCGACAGCGGTTGCTGTATTGATATAATCCTTTTGCATAGAAATCCGAAAGGACAACCAATCCGGTTTGGGGTGAAGCGGTATATTTTTTTATCGCTTTTTTGAAAGTATCTACCAGCCTTGATTTAGCTTTATCATTCACACAGCCGAATTCAAGCACAGTAGACATGCAGTTTTGGGTCTTTTCCGGGACAGGGAAAAGCTGGACAAGAGAATGTGAAAGATAAACAGCTTCATTGCAGTCCAGTTTTTTTGCAATGTTATGGGTCAGGGTCCAAGTGGCTCCTACGTCTTTTGAGTCAGTGTCATCTATACCTATGAGGACGCGTTCCCTGCGCGGAACTGCAATTGTCCCCCTTGCGCATTTCTCTCCTCCTGATTCTGATATTTTATAACGAAGAATTCCGTCTGCAAATGCTCTGCAACGGGTTGCGCCAACACCTCCGCCTCCTAATCCGGCATAGGTAATCTCTACCTCATCCCCCTTCACGATCACTGATTCGATACCTGCAGCCGCGACCGAAGGTTTGAGTTCCAGGTTTGAAGTTCCGGTTTTCATGAAATAACGGATCATATTTCCGGTCGAACGGGCTTTCAGGACAAGTGGCGCTTTTGCATAGTGGTAGAGGGACCAGCAGGCCCCACTATAACAATTAGAGTGCTCAATTATCTCTGCATACTCATTTGCCGCGTCACAGATAGCATAAATGCCCCTATAGGGCACAGTATAAGGATCATCCAGGATTACTTCCTCAATATCCCTGCTGTCCAGTGCACAGGCGTTTATATGTTTTGTAATTCAGAAAACCTCCTTTTTAAGGAATAAGAAACTGGGAGGGAAATTTGTTTTATCGAAATGCCCATCTCTTATAGATATATATAGATATCGTAATTTTAGTAAATTCGATGAGGTGAAACTCGATAAAGTGAAATTAGACAAGTGAAAT
>DUGT01000051.1:21274-23213 GCA_013331275.1 Methanosarcina sp.
AGTGAAATTAGACAAGTGAAATTCGATAGTACGGACTTGCATGAGTTCTTTAAGTCCGCCTATGAGCTAACCGTTATAAAACAACTATTTATCTTTCTATCGGTAGGTTTGCTGGCTGCTTTTCCAGAAGATTTAAAGGAAACCCTTAAACCTTATTCTAATTCATTGGAGACGCCAAATTACATTCTCAACTATTATGAATTTTTTTCAGTATCCATGCCATGTTTTGACCAAGGTTTTTCATGTTATTAATGCCTTCCTGGTCCTGTTCTACCTCTCCGATAGCATTCCCGTAAGCCATATTCCAGTAACTCGATCCTACCAAAAACATTTCTTTGCTATATAGAAAATTGTTCAGGATATCAAAAGCACTTATAGCACCGCCTCTGCGAGCAGCTACAACTGAGGCTCCTATTTTGTGCTTGAAAATCCCTCTATTTCCTGCAAGTACCATACTTGCCCTGTCAATTAAGGCCTTCATTTGCGAGGTCACACCCGCTGAATATACCGGTGACCCTAGAATAATTCCGTCTGAAACAAGCATTTTTGCAAAACATTCGTTAAAAAAATCATCCGTAATGACACATTGCTTATTTTTGTTTTTATGGCAAGCCCAACAAGCTTTGCACCCTTCTATACTTTTTCCAGATAGTTGAATAAGTTCGGTTTCAATGCCCTCTTTTGTTAGTTCCTCAAATACGGTTTGAATCAGGATTGCAGTATTGCCATTTTTTCTTGGGCTTCCGTTAACACCTATAACTTTCATAGTCTTCAACTACTTTTTTTCAAATACTTTTCAACTATTTTTAAACTACTTTATTTTCAACTATTTCCCACTATTTTTCAAATATTTTTCCAGCTAATTCTTTCGCATTTTTAATATGTTGTTTTATTCTTGTTTCAATTAGGGAAAGTAACCAGAAAGTGATTCTATTGAGACCTTTTATATTGAACGCTTTATATTGAGAGTTTTTGTATTGAGAGTTTTTGTATTGAGAGTTTTTGTATTGAGAGTTTCTGCACTGAGAGTTTTTACATTTGAAGTTCCTACATTGAGAATTCTCATTGAATTCTCCATACTAAACTTTTCTATATAGAGGGTCTCTACGTTCAGATTTCAGGTCTTTAAGTCATTTCATCTTACAAAGCCTTCATCTTTAAGGCTCACATATCTGCCTTCCCCGATAATGATATGATCAAGCACGTCAATTCCAAGGAGTTTTCCTCCTTCTACCATTTTCTCAGTGACCATTATGTCTTCTCGGCTAGGGCTCGGATCCCCTGAAGGATGATTATGGACCATAATTACTGATGCTGATGATTCCATAAGGGCGGACTTGAAGACCTCACGCGGATGAACAATGCTCGCATTTAAGCTACCGATGGATATGATTTCTTCTTTGAGGATTTGATTTTTTGTATCAAGGCAAAGTGTTATAAATTTTTCTTTTTTTTGCTCACGCATTTTAGGGTACATCAGTGTATACACATCCTTCGGCGAGCAAACTTTTCTTTTCGGCTCTTCCACAAAAGTCTCAAGCCGACGTGCAAGCTCGAAAACCGCAGCTATCTGGGCAGCTTTTGCTTTTCCTACCCCATGAACCTGCATAAGCCTTGAAACATTTGCAAGACTGAGTTGCTTGATGCTGTATTCTGTCAATATCCGACTGCACAGATTTACAACATTTTCTTCCCTTGATCCTGTCCTGAGGATAATTCCAAGCAGTTCCGCGTTTGAAAGTGACTCCGGCCCGTTTCGGATAAGCCTCTCTCTTGGGCGTTCCTCTTTAGGAATATCCTGAATTCTGACCTTATTTATTTCCATAATTAACCCCCTCTATTTCCCATTTACGGAAAATTTCTATGCAAATCCAAATTTTAAGTTAGTCAAGCAAGATATTCAAATGTCAGTCAACTGTCAGTTAAACGTCAGTTAAAC
>DUGT01000051.1:23353-23529 GCA_013331275.1 Methanosarcina sp.
TTAAACGTCAGTTAAACGTCAGTCAAATGTCAGTTAAACGTCAGTCAAATTTCAGTCAAATGTTAGTCAAATTTCAGTCAAACTGTTTGCATATAATATCAAAGTCTCAATATTTGAATCTTCACCATACTATATATAATTATGAAAAGATCAAAAATGCCGGCCCTTACTTATAC
>DUGT01000051.1:23729-23937 GCA_013331275.1 Methanosarcina sp.
TCATTTCAGTTGTCGGGTATAAAGAATCGGATAAGACATCCGTAGTTTCAGCTCTTGTCCGGAATCTTTCCGGTTTCGGAACCGTAGGCACGATAAAACACATAGGGGAGCAGCTCCTCAATCCGGCAGAGATCGATGCAGGCAGACACTTTGATGCCGGGGCTGACACAGTAATAGAAATAACGGGCACAGAAGCAACAGGTACTGA
>DUGT01000051.1:24164-24363 GCA_013331275.1 Methanosarcina sp.
AATCTTCCGAAAATTGTAATTGGAGACCTAAAGGGTGTTTCCAATATCGTTTTCAGGCTGCCGGCAGACATCGATATGCATGAGGAACTTACAGCCTCCCTTGTAGGGACAGCCCTTGCACAGCCTGACAGGTACACCCTGGAAGCCCTGATAAAGAAAGCCAGGAAAAACCCTGCCATCCGAAAAGCAGGCGCAATCG
>DUGT01000051.1:24599-25971 GCA_013331275.1 Methanosarcina sp.
CTCAAACAAAAAGAAGGCATCCTTGAAGTCCTGATCCACCACAAAACAGGCGTTATCAAAGCCGGAGAAGATATAGTATACATCGTTGTCGCATCCGCCCACAGGACAGAGCTTTTCCCTGCCTTAAGCGAAGCCATAGAACGCATAAAAGCTGAAGCTCCTATCTGGAAGAAGGAATTCACGGAAAAAGAAGAATTCTGGGTCCACGACAGAGAATAAAATAAGAATCAGGTCTGAAATCTGAAAAAATCCAAAAGAAAAGTACGGAAGGAAAATAAAATCCATAATCTCCGGAAATGGTCAAATGGGCGAAAAAGCAGAACCAAATCGAAAACAAACGGAATTCAGAAGCGCTATCGTACTGGCCGGCGGCAGGGGCAAGCGAATGGGCTCGGTCGAAAAAGCCCTTCTCGAATTCGAAGGAAAAACAATTCTTGAGCGCCTGCTGGAAAGCCTTTTCCGGGTTGTGGACGAAGTTATTATTTCATTTCGGGACAAAAATCAGGAAGAAAAGTTCAGGCCAGTGCTTGAAAAATTCTCTGCCCATGAAATCCGCTTCTGTTTTGATACTCTGGAAGACGCCGGCCCACTTGAAGGCATCCGGGCGGGGCTGCTTGAATCCAGGGGAGAATATTCTTTTGTTTGCGCGGGGGATATGCCTTTTGTGAATTTCAGAGTTGTAGACCTGCTTTTTGAGAAAGTAAGCGGACATGATGCTGCTCTTCCGAAATGGGAAGATGGAAAATTTGAGCCTCTGCATGCAGTTTATTCTAGAAAACTCATTCCTGAAATTGAAAAATCCTTTGAGAAAGGAAGGTGTTCGGTACTTACGCCGGTTTTTAAAATGCAGGATATTGTTTTTGTTGAGGTTTTGGAAATAAGGGAACTTGATCCAGACTTGAGGACTTTTGCGAATATCAATACGGTTGAAGATATGGAACGTATGATCGGATCTGCGCTGAAAAAGTAAAACTGTAAAAAACTCTTCTTAACTGATTTTGATCTTTTTTTAGAAAATATCTTGAGAACAGCTTTGCCTCTTTTATGCAATAAAATAGAAAAATATTTAGCTGACAATCTTCTCTACTTTTTGGATTCAATTATTTTTTATGTAAGTACTAGTTCTGGATAGTAGCTCAACATTAAACTGAATTATTCATTGGTGAAAATTATAAACTTGTGAGACAGTAAGATAGGGGTTATAAATGGAGTCAAACAAGATTAAAGATCTAATTAGAAGAGTTCAACGAAATAAAGGAACTGCATTACGCCTATCTTACAAAGATCTCACTTCATTGCCGCCTGAAATTACAGAGTTGAAAAATCTTAAGACACTTTACATATCCTACAATCAACTTACTTCGCTACCACC
>DUGT01000051.1:26140-26417 GCA_013331275.1 Methanosarcina sp.
CTGAAATCAGCGAGTTGAAAAACCTTACTCAATTTAATATACGTAACAATCAGCTGACTTCTTTACCTCCTGAAATCAGCGAGTTGAAAAATCTTACTCAACTCTCAATATCTGAAAATCAACTTACTTCTTTGCCTCCTGAAATCAGCGAGTTGAAAAACCTTACTCAACTCTCAATATCTGAAAATCAACTTACTTCTTTGCCTCCTGAAATCAGCGAGTTGAAAAACCTTAAGAGCCTCGATATATCTCATAATCAACTTACTTCGCTACCACC
>DUGT01000051.1:26623-31821 GCA_013331275.1 Methanosarcina sp.
CTGAAATCAGCGAGTTGAAAAATCTTACTACACTTTACATATCTTACAATCAATTGACTTCTCTACCATCGGAAATTTCTGAATTGAATAATCTTACTAAACTTGACATATCTTACAATCAATTGACTTCGCTGCCGCCGGAAATATTAAAAATAGGTCTGGAAATTAGGTGGGAGCATCAATTTGGAGGAATAGGAATATTTTTAGAAAGAGAAATATTTTTAGAAGGAAATCCTCTTGAAAACCCTCCAATTGAAATTGTAAAACAGGGCAAAGAGGCTGTTATAAATTATTTTAAGTCTCTTGAGTATGGGAAAGAACCTTTAAACGAAATTAAAGTTTTGCTAGTAGGAGACGGTGGTGCAGGTAAAACTTCGCTTGTGAAAAAGATTTTTGGGGAAGAGGTTGATGGAAATGAGCCACAGACTCAGGGAATCAATATTCGGAAATTGGTAGTGAGAAATGAAGAGAGGGAAATAAAGGCTAATTTTTGGGACTTTGGCGGGCAGGAGATAATGCACGCTACACATCAGTTCTTTTTGTCAAAAAGGAGCCTTTATATTCTTGTGCTTGATGGAAGAAAGGATGAAAAGCCTGAATACTGGCTTAAACTCATAGAAAATTTCGGAGGAAATTCACCTGTTCTCGTTGTGATTAATAAGATAGATCAAAATCCAGCCTTTGAACTGAACAGGAAATTCCTTCAGGAAAAGTATCCTTCTATCAGAGGGTTTTACCGTTTGTCCTGCAAGTCAAAAGAAGGAGTTGAAGAGTTCTCAAAAGCTTTGCAAGAGGAACTGACGAAGGTAAAACACCTTGAAATCAAGTGGCCTAAAAGCTGGTTCAATGTAAAAAATAAGCTTGAAAAAATGTGTTCGAATTGTCCTCCAATTGAGAGCAATGACAATTGTGAGTACTATAATTTTATACAATATGAGGATTATAAAAAGATATGTAGTGAAGAAGGAATAAAAAACGAATCAGAACAGAATACTCTTGTCGATTTCCTTCACGACTTGGGTGTGATACTCCACTTTAAAGATATACCACTCTTGAATACACATGTTTTAGAACCTGAATGGGTAACTAATGCTGTATATAAAATCGTTAATTCAAGAGAAATTGCCGAATCTAGAGGAGTTCTAAGACCTGATGGCATGCTTCCTGAGATACTAAAACAAAGTACTGAAGCAGATTTCTATTATCCTCCCTATCAATACGGGTTTTTTGTTAGCTTGATGAAAAAATTTGAACTATCTTACGATATTGATAATCACACTGTTCTCCTTCCTGCTTCGCTGGAAATTCAGGAACCTGATTTTAAATTTGACTATGAAGGAACTCTAAGGTTTGTAATAGACTATGATTTCCTTCCTCCTTCGATAATGCCGCGTTTCATCGTTAAGATGAACAGGGATATAAAAGATAATCTGCGCTGGCGTACAGGTGTGGTTCTTGAGAACAAAGGTTATCATTCTACTGCAGTGATTAGAGCAGATATTGAAGCAAAGAGAATAAGCATTTACGTAAATGGGAATCAAAGAAGGGATTATTTCTCCGTTATCCTTCAGATGTTCCGGGAAATAAACAACAGTTTTGAAAAATTAAAAGCAATCGAAAAAATTCCATTGCCTGATAATCCAGAGGTAACTGTAAGTTATGATCATTTAATCAAGCTGGAGTTAAAGGGACGAGAAACCTACATGCCCGATGGTTCTGACGATGAATATAATGTAAGTGATCTTCTTGGGACAGTAATCAATAGAAGTAATGAGAGAGCGTTACTGGAAGAAATACTACGGATTATGGAAATAAACCGTAGCAGTGGGAACGAGATACTGAAAACACTTCAAAAATTACAGGAAGTAGAAGACGAATCTGATACTGAAGACACTTTGCTGGAAAAATTAAACAAAATTGTTATGGCTGAACCCAACTTTTATGGTTTTGGTATAAGGTTAAACGAAATAATGAGGTTGTATATAAAAAGCAGAAAAGTAAAAAGTCAAAAAAGGCTGTAAATGATTTATATTCGGTTTTGCTCTTACGTTATAGAATTTAGATCAATTGAAAAGTCTGTGTGTTCATTTTTACTGCTTTGTCCACTGTCAATTAGGGAAAAGCCGGTCGCCTGCGACGACCGGTGAGAACGTGGGGTTTTAAGAGCCTATTCACTTCAGTGTTTCTGGAAGCTGAAGTAAAAATTGACCTTTAGTTCTCGCTAATTTCGTGCTTAGTTTCTTTACCTTCCCGCATCCTCTATCTCAAACTTTACATTCCTTTTCTTAAGCTCTTTTATAATCTCTTCTATAAACACTCCAGGCCCTGGCGCATGTCTATGGTGGAATTCCTTAATTTTGCCTGGCTCTCCACCGACGCTGGTTATTTCCACACCGCAGGAAGGACTTTTCGAAACGCCGAGAATTTTTATATTTACGCCGCCGGCTGCAAGGTCTTCGAGCAGGTCTGCAAAATGGGTAAAGATTTCTCTGCAAAAGCGCCTGTAGGCAGGATGGTCAAGCTGGTCTTTAGTAATTTCCCTTCGCCTCATGCCGAAAAACATCGCTTCCGGGCAGGGGAGCTGGATAACGTTTTCGCCTCGTGTATCGATAGGCCGGACTGGTTTTACTCCTTTTACTCTTGCAAGAGGGTTGAGCAGACAGTGGCCTATGACCAGGACTTCTTCGGTTTCGCCGTCGGCAGCTGGTTTTTCAAAAACCTGAGAGCACTCGTAATTTTCCAGCTTCTTCATCTCCTCACCTGTGTTTTGTTTAATAATCATTTTTCTCGTGTTTTTTGCCTATTTTACAGCTTTGGCAATGGTAATATCTGGAATATTTCCTTCTCTGCTTTCAGGAGGCAGTAAAAAAGAGTGAGTGTTAATTTAAAATCATTTCCTCACTCTTTAAGTAATACTGCAGTTTCATCCTCAATCCTGTCAAGACTTAACCCTGTCAAGATTTAACCCTGTCAAGGCTTAATCTTATCAAGAATAATTTTGAAACTCTCCATATAAAATTTCCAGATTATCGCTTTCTTCTATACAGGTACACTCCAGTAAGCCCGATTATTCCGTAAAGCATTTCGAAGCCTGGAATACCTTTACTTTCTTTTTGCTCGGAAGTTTGCTCAACACCTGTTGTTGCGTTTCCAGTATTGTTTCCGGTATTATTACTGAGGTTTTCAGTATCAGGTTCAGCCTGTGTTTCATTTACGGCTTCTTCTTGTGTTGCTTTACCTGCTATTGCAAAGAATGAGAACGTCGGGGGCTGTGCCGTGAAGTACAGATATTGGTTGTCTTCTTTTAACAGTTTTACAGGGAGCTGTGACCATTTTTTATCGTTGTAGATGTTGAGTGTGACTGAGGTCTGGTCAATTTTTTTATCCTGCAGCCAGGACTTTTCGACCTTGAAGCATAGTTCAGGGTTTTCGATGTTCTTTTCGGTTGCAAATCCACTGTTTCCGACCCAGAGGTTGAAGTATTTATATACCTCACCAGAGTTCAGTGCTGAAGTCAGAGTGGATTTTCCTTTAAGCTGTTCGGCAATGGCTGTAATCTTACCTGCAGTCTTCTTTGCATCAAAGCTGACATACACAACACAGGTTGCATTCTTTGTAAAATCAAACATTACAGGTTTTCCATTAATAACCTGTGCCTGTGAAAGTTCCTTGACCTGAACGTTAGTTTGAGGTTCTGGGGAACCGCCTGCCCCACCACTGCTACCTCCGCTGCTGTGGCTGCTTTCACCAGAATTGCTATCTGAACTGTCATCAGAGTTATCGGAATTGCCATCTGAACTGCCGTCTGAACTGCCATCCGAACTGCCGTCAGAATTTGTGCTATTGTTATCTGTAATTTCCTCTGAAGGAGATGTGACGTTTTCGGAAGGAGTAACTGTTGAGTTAGTTGCTCCTGGAGGTTGCTCAGGTGTCGAATTCTCTGAAGTTGCAAGAGCTGCATAGTCGATTTCGCCTTCACTGAGTTTGACTGTCTCTTCTGCTATACCGTCTCCGTTTACGTCATAATGTGTTTGAGAAAAGCCTGTTCCATCAGGTTTAGCCCAATAGTTTCCTGCAACATAGGGGCCGCCTATAATGTTTTTTTCTGTTGTGCTGGTAGTGTTCCAGGTGTTAGGGTTATCTTGACTGCTATCGAAAATTACATTTACTGTGTTATTGAAATAGTTGTTGTAGATTTTACTACCGGTGTCTGCTTTATCGTAAATTCCACATTTTTTGTTAAAACTTATAGTGTTACCGGCAATATCAGAACGACCTTCATACATGAGGGCTATACCCTGGTCATTTTCTCTAATTGTGTTATTCTCAATTTTGGAGTCACCTAAATCTCCCACAACGACGCCTGTTCCACAGTTTGAAATCCTGTTGTTTTTGACAACAGCATCGTAATAACATTCTCCAACAAAGACTCCTGATTGACAATTTGAAATTTCATTATCGTTTATAGTAAAAGTAGAGTACAGATTTGTGTCAATGCCTGTATCATAATTCATAATTTTGTTTTTTTCAATTAAGCAGTTAGAGAACTGAGCGAGATTCACTCCATAAGATGTACCAGTACCTTTTAGGGTAAAACCTTTAATAGTTATCTCCTGTGCATCACCTGTGAGGAAAAAGCCATCTCCTTGAATTATCGTGTCGTCAGGGTTGCCTGACTGGGACATAATAACCAGATCATATGTACTGAGAGTGACATTCTCATAATAAGTACCGGGTTCTACAATTATAGAATCTCCATGTGTTGCGTTATCCACAGCTGATTGTATAGATTCTCCATTGTGTACTATTATGTCAGCTGCAGCACCTATTCCAGATCCTGTTATAAATATAAAAATTGACAGTAATAATGCAATAAACCGATTTTTCATTTCCTGCATCTCCGATTTATATCATTGTATTATTTTTTGATATATAAGATATATTATTATGGTAGTTATTGAATCTGAATAAGTTTATACATCTTCGAAAATAGTAAATCTAGGTTTCTAACCTTAAATTAAGAATATTATTAAAATTATTTGAAAATATTCTTCATGTCAAGGAAAACAGTTGACCAAAAGGAGTTTTGAATGAAACTAAGGTCACTTCTCATAGGATTCCCTTTGACCGTTAGAGACCTGGAAGATTTGGGATATTTAGAAGCCTTGGAAGATATGAGATATTTAGAAGACTTGGAA
>DUGT01000051.1:31968-33396 GCA_013331275.1 Methanosarcina sp.
GAAGATGTGAGATATTTAGAAGATTTGAAAGATTTAGGATAATATTAATCTCCTACCTGTATAAGTCCAAACGCACCAATTCCAGAATAAATCTCTTTTTTAGTAAAAACTCGTAATTAACAAGATAGATCACAGTTATGGTACTAACCTGACCT
The DNA here is from genome assembly GCA_013331275.1 of Methanosarcina sp. GTDB lineage: Archaea > Halobacteriota > Methanosarcinia > Methanosarcinales > Methanosarcinaceae > Methanosarcina > Methanosarcina sp11020u. The sequence goes on from DUGT01000051.1 coordinate 32,124, forward strand.
TCATCTGTCTTCCATCTGCCATCATCTGCCATCATCTGGCTTTTACTGGCTTTCATCTGGCTTTCATCTATCCTTCATCCATATTACCTATGTACGAAAACAAGAGATTATATATTTATCTTCTGCATATGTATTCAAAAATGGTATCTGTGAGCCTGCATACCAGCTATACTTTTACAATCTGTAGGGTATGTTTGTAAGAGAAATGCAGGAGCACTGCCCTTATAATTGGAAGGTTACAGCACATGTATGAAGATTTTGGAACAGTACTTAGCAGAGGATTTAACAGCTGGTTTAGAAATTTAAACATTTGTATTCCATTCATCCTTAATTTTCTTATCAATATGTTTACTTATGTCCTTTTCATTGGCTTGATAAGCGTTTTGCTTTTCACCTCAAGTACAGGAAGTATTATCGATCCTGCAACCCTTTCTAACAAGGAAATCCTTTCCATATTATGGAAAGGTTTTTCTGATAACTTCGGACTGTCCTTATTTTTGATTCTCGGATTTTCCCTATTTGTTATTTTCGTTCACTCTTTCTTTACAGCAGGAGCAATTGGGATGGCAAAAAAAGCCTCCGAGACGGGAGATACCGGGATCTTTGATATGCTGGTTTCAAGTTCAAAAAACACCTTCAGGCTTTTCCTTGCAGTCCTGCTGACTACTCTGCTCTTGCTTGTAGGAGTCATATTTATAGTGCCCGGAGCCTTCGCAGTAGGAGATCTGAGTACGTTAATCCAAAATCCGGAAGCCTCAGTAAAAGGCGTGATGATACTTGGTATCGGATTCATTCTCTGGACCGCTTATATAGTAATCCTCAATCTCGCGCTTTCTCTCAGCAGCTATGCCATTGTGATCGACGAACTTGGACCCCTTGAGGCTTTGAGTGAAAGTTTTCGTTTCTTTACAAGTAATAAGCTGGATGTTTTCCTTGTCTGGATAATCACTATCGGGTTGGCTACAATCGATGGTTTGGTCAACGAATTTGTAAACTCAGGAAACACCCTGTTTACATTAATTATATCTCTGATTCCAATTGTGATTCTACAGCCTCTGACGGCTGTCCTGTGGACACGCCTTTATATGACCAGAAAAGGAAGAAAGCTTTATGACCCCTCAGATCTGCTTTCCTACCCGGATAACTTCTGAAAAGTGAGTTTTTGAAAGGTTTTTCCGAGAAGCTAGTTTCTCGAAAATCTTTCTAAAGGATAATTTCTACAAAATCAATTTTGAAAGGTAATTCTAAGAGGCTAATACTCTTATTTAGTTTC
>DUGT01000181.1:0-4391 GCA_013331275.1 Methanosarcina sp.
TATCTGCAAACTCGGAGACATGGCTTCGTTCTCCGCCTTCTGCTAACCTGCAAAAACTTTTTTCTTTGTCTCCTTCAAGCAGAATTACATTATTCCTGCACATAATGGAGATCAGGAACTTAATAATTTCAGTATTCTTAGTATTTTCAGTTCCACTGCCTATGTAATCTCCAAGGAAGATATACAGGTCACTGTCATTTAACCCGCATGCAAGATATTGCATAAGAGCCATGTAATTTCCAGCTATATCCCCAATATGGTGGACCTTTCTGTAGTTAGAAAAATCAGTAGGCTTGTATTGAATTTTTTCATGAAATTTCTGCGGCTTTATTACCGTGACAAATGACGGCACCTTTTGCCTGTTTATTATGGAGTACAGTTCGTCAATTACAGTTTCAGGTACAACTTCATACTCAGGCCTTTTCCCGTTTCTCTCCTTTGCAATTTCAAGGGGAACCTCGGAAAAATCAACACAAATAGCTGAGTATCTATAAGTTCTGACAAGCTTCCTGTACTTCGCAATGTCTGCATTTCCTGCATTTGTCGCATCGAGAACTATAAAATCACCGTCTTCCATACGGCATTTAATGAGAGAGTAAATAAGTCCCCATACTCGACGATTGATTTTCTGAGAGATTACAGTTTTTCCGGTAATGGAAAGTACAGGCGGCTTAATAAGCAGCCTTACACTGTCTGAAGAGATGGTATAAGGCTCAAGTTTATTTTCTCTGGCAAAAGTTGATTTGCCGGAGCCAGGTATTCCTCTCAAAAATACCAGATACCTCATATCATACCTCAACAGTTTATCTCATACCTCAACAGTCTATCTGATACTTAACTATTAATCCCGTTTCCTGATTTTGATTTCAGATCTTTTGGTTTTATTTTTTAGTTTTTACCTGCGAAATGATACCTGAGTTAATATTACTATTGATTTTTATAATATTTATTTGGATAATTTTATTGTATCTTTTCTCAAGCAGGTACAGGGGAAAATCGTGGATGGAGAGTTTACGAGATACAAGATAATTCCTGGAGTTTTGATGCTTAACTGGCATTACCATAAGAAAGACTCAGGTACGCAGGGCTCCTTCAGATTTCAATGGTGAAATATATGACAAACCACAATGAAACCGATTATGTCCTGCCTGGAAAGGCAGAATCTTACTGGATAGCAACCACGCCTGAGTCCAGTTATCCTCCTATTTCTGGAGATACTCACGTGGATGTGGCAATTCTAGGGGGAGGGATAGTGGGCATTACAACTGCCTATCTTTTAAAGGAAGCAGGAGTGCCGTCTGTGGCAGTGATCGAAGCAGATCGTATTATTACAGGAGTAACAGGTCACACAACTGCAAAAGTTACATCGCAGCACGGACTGATCTATGATCGCTTGATTTCAAAGTTTGGAAAACAACAGGCACAGCAGTACGCAGAATCCAATCAGGCAGCCATAGAAAAGATAGCTTCTATCGTAAGTTCAAAAGGCATAGCCTGTGATTTTGTTCGTAAGCCGGCTTATGTTTATGCGAGCTCTGAAGAATCAGTTGGAGATATTCGGAATGAGGTTGATGCCGCTCAAAGCCTTGGGATTCCGGCTTCATTTAAAGCTGACTTACCTTTACCTTTTAAAACATACGGTGCAGTTTGCTTCAGTAATCAGGCGCAGTTCCATCCCAGAAAATATCTATGTGCCCTTGCAAGAGAGATTGAGGGAGATGGCTGCCATATTTTTGAAAAGACAAGGGCATTAAAGATTGAAGGAGATGGTCCTGTAACTATAACGACAGATAAGGGAACCATTAAAGCACACAAGGTTATTCAGGCAACACATTTCCCAATTCACGATAAACCAGGAATGTTGTTCCAGCGCCTTTATCAGTCCCGTTCATACGTGCTAGGGGTTCGTATTGAAGAACATTTTCCGCAGGGAATGTTTATTAGTGCCGAAGAACCTGTCAGATCTCTACGTTCTCAATCTACCGGGGAAGGTGAGTTAACACTTGTATCAGGGGAAGGACACAGGACTGGAGAAGGGAATGAAATCGACCACTATAGAAACCTCGAGAAATGGATTAGATCAGTTTACTCTGTCAATTCTGTCGATTATCACTGGTCGACTCAGGATGTCATAACTGTTGACCACGTTCCTTACATTGGCCGGCTAACCTCAGACAACGAAAACCTGTTTATTGCAACAGGGTTCAGGAAATGGGGCATGACCACAGGTACGGTTGCAGCTATGATTCTTACAGACATTATCCTTGGACGGTCTAATCCGTGGGAAGAGGTCTATAACCCTTCGCGATTCAAACCTCTTGAATCGGCTAAAACCTTCTTTTCGCAGGTTGCTGAAGCGACTAAAGGCCTTGTTGGAGACAGGATTTTTCCAGTTCATGAAAAAGCTTCGCAAATTTTGCCAGGGGAAGGTGCAATTGTCAACATTGAGGGTGAAAAGGTTGCTGCATACAGGAATGACGCAGGAGTGCTCCATAAGCTTGATCCTTCCTGCAGGCACATGGGATGTATTGTTTCATGGAACAATGCAGAAAATACATGGGACTGTCCGTGTCATGGCTCTCGATATAACGCAACAGGAGAGGTAATTAAAAGTCCTGCAGTATATGGACTTCATAAGAAGAACATGAATGAGTAAGATTCCAGTACCTGTACAGAGACACACAGTTATATTGGGCGAAACACTGGGTTAAACTGGACGAAACATTGGGCAAAGCATTAGGTGAAACAGTACTCTATTAATCATTCACCTATATCAATAAGAGAGGGCAATGAGGGGGTTCTTGAACTCTTAGAATAAGCGAGAGTAAAGATGAGGGATCTATATGACAGACAGAAAGAACACTGGCTATAATCTGCCTGGCAGGGCAGAATCATACTGGCTGGCAACTACCCCTGACTCAAACTATCCTGTTCTTCCAGGGGATGTTCGCGTTGATGTGGCAATAATTGGGGGAGGAATTGTCGGAATTACCTCAGCTTTTCTTTTAAAGCAAGCAGGGGTGTCAGTCGCCTTGATTGAAGCAGACAGGATAATAAAAGGGGTTACTGGCTATACGACTGCAAAAATAACATCTCAGCATGACTTGATATATAATAGACTTATCTCGGAATTAGGAAGAGACCAGGCGAAACAATATGCTGACTCTAACCAGGCAGCAATCGAGAAAATTGAGTATATAGTTCGTTCGTGGGATATATCCTGTGATTTTGCCCACAAGCCAGCATATGTCTATGCAGGGTCTGAAGATTCTGCGCAGAATATTTTGGATGAAGTTCGGGCAGCCAGAAGCCTGGGACTCCCAGCTTCTTTTGAAGATAGTGTGCCGTTATCTATTGAAACATACGGCTCTGTCCGCTTCAATCACCAGGCCCAGTTTCATCCTCGAAAGTACCTGTGTGCACTCGCCAGAGAGATTGAAGGGAATGGTTGTTATATCTTTGAAAAAACACGGGCACTGGGAATAGAAGGAGGAGAGCCCGTTGTACTGAAAACTGATAGGGGAACTGTAATAGCCGATGATGTCATTCAGGCAACTCATTTTCCTATTGTTGATAATCCTGGAGGATTATCCAATAGATTATCTCAGTCAATGTCATATGCGCTTGGAGTACGTATTGAAGAGACATTTCCTGATGGGATGTTTATTAATGCCGAAGAACCGGGCCGATCCTTGCGTTCCCAGCCTGCAGAGGGAGGTGAACTGGTACTTGTAGTTGGTGATGGGCACCCTACAGGAAGTGGAAATCCAACGCATGAGCACTACAGGCATCTTGAGGATTGGGCCAGGTCGATCTATAGTGTACGGTCTATCGATTACCACTGGTTGACTGAAGATGTTATGCCTGATGACGGCGTACCGCTAATTGGCAGGCTTACTCCTGACAGTGGACACTCTTATCTGGCAACCGGATTCCGAAAATGGGGTATGACAACAGGTACTGCTGCAGCAATGATCCTCACAGATATGATTCTTGGTAGGGATAGCCCCTGGACTGAAGTATACGATCCTTCAAGATCTAAACAAGGCTCCCAATTGATTGTTCAGGAAGATATCTCCAGAGTCGAACCAAATCAGGGAGTCCTTGTTGAAAAAGGAAAGGATAAGGTAGCAGTATACAGGGATCCACAGGGTGTTTTTTATACCCTCAACCCTGCCTGCAGACACATGGGATGTTCTGTCTCCTGGAACGATGCTGATAAAACCTGGGACTGTCACTGTCACGGTTCTCGTTATAACGCTAGAGGAGAAGTGATTTTAAGTCCTGCTGTTTATGGACTTCTTGAGAAGAAAGTAATGGAGCAAAAAAATACCTATAGTGAAGCTGCCGATATGGCGAGACAGGAGCAAGGAGAAAATGAGTAAGGAGAA
>DUGT01000181.1:4573-7167 GCA_013331275.1 Methanosarcina sp.
TGAGTAAGGAGAAAATGAGTAAGAGGGAACGAATAATAGGGGACGAATAATCTAAAAGTTTGAGATCAGATCAAATGGGTAGGGAGGTAAGAATATATCAGTATCCCTTAAACTTATTTTTAATGGATCCGATTTAAAATCTATATTCCGATCTATCTGCTTTTGAGCACACTATTTCTTATGAATATGGCTTCCTATAAATCCCATAATTTTCTCATTTCACTTACATTTTTTAAATAAGATTTAGAGAGTAAACTGTAAAGAAATATAAATTCGTGAACAGGAAATAGTTGGACAAAATGTATGAATAAGGGATATTTTAGATACTTATTCTTTTTTAAGATATCATCTTCTTTTTTATAGTTTTTTGGAGCCTTCATATTAGAAACATAATATACTAAATATACTATATTTATATGCTGAAAATATAATTACTATATAATGGATAAGTTTGCTTGGGTACACAATAAACTGTAAAAAGGGGTCATTATATATTTCAAATCTTTGGGAGAAAGTAACACTTCTTGAGTATAAAACTATAATATTTTGGGTAGTTATACTAGGTTTGCTTCACATACTTAGCCTTAGTAACAACCTTCTTTTTCACACTCTTGTAGAAATGTTTAGTATTATCGTTGCCTATATTATTTTTCTTCTTGCCTGGGAATCAAAGACTTTTCTGGAAAACAGGTACATTTTATTTATAGGAATATCCTATTTTTTCGTTGGAACTCTTGACCTTTTACATACATTATCATATGAAAGTATGGGGATGTTTCCCGGATTTGGTACAAACCTCCCTACCCAACTCTGGATAGCTGCAAGGTATATGCAGGGTATCTCATTTCTGGTAGCGTCGTTACTTCTGATAAAATATGGAATAAACGGTGTAAGAGATTACGTAAGACCCGTAGAAAAGTCTATGTTTGCCTGGAGGGTCTTTTTTATATATGCAGTAACTACCCTCTTATGCATACTCTCAATTTTTGTTTTCAGAAACTTTCCTGATAGTTATATCGAAGGTTCCGGACTCACTCCTTTTAAAATTCTAAGTGAGTATGTAATATCTTTAATGCTTTTTTGCTCCCTAGTTTTTTTATATTTCAAGAGGAATTGTTTTGAAAATAAGATCTTTAAGCTACTTGCAGCTTCTATAATACTGACAATTTTTTCAGAATTAACATTTACTATATTCACTAATGTTTACGACTTCCAATTTGCTCTCGGGCATTACCTCAAACTCCTGTCTTTTTATCTGATTTACAAGGCTATTGTAGAAATGGGATTTGGAGAGCCCTATAGCTTTTTGTTCAGGGAATTAAAATATAACGAAGAAGACTTAAGGCAGAAAGCAACTCTCCTCTCGGAAGAATACAATCGTATGTGTGGGATGATTGGAATAAATAAATATCTGGCAGAGGATGTAGGGAAATGGGATAAGAATGAAAAAAATTACTATTCGTTCATTCAAGATCTCCATGGAATCTGGTTCCAGCTTGATAAGGACTTCAGACTACTATTTTTACACGGACCTGTTGAGGAAATGATAGGTTATATGAAACAGGATTTCCTATCCGGAAGAATTAATTGGGAAGATATAGTCTTACCTGAAGACCGTCATGTGATTTTTGAAAACAGAGAAAAGTTGAAATCAAATTTGGATTTCGTCATTGAAAGTGAATACAGGATACGTGTCAAAAATGGAGAAATAAAATGGGTCAGAGAGTTTTTGCAAAAAATATCGGATGAATCTAGAACGTCTGCGAAATTTCAAGGTTCGGTTCACGATATTACTCAGTATAAAATGGCAGCAGAAGCACTGAAAAAAATAGAAGGCACTCGTATAAAAGAGATTCATCACCGCATAAAAAATAACCTTCAGGTAATATCATCCCTGCTCAGCCTTCAGGCAGAAAAATTCGAAGATGAAAAGGTACTCGAAGCCTTTAGGGAAAGCCAGAACCGTGTTGCATCCATAGCAATAATTCATGAGGAACTTCATGAAGGTAACAGCATAGATACTCTCGATTTTGCAGATTATCTGCAGAAACTGACCACAGATCTTTTCAGTTCATATCATGTGGGCAAGAGTCGTGTAAACCTGAAGCTTAAACTTAAACATGTTTATCTTGGCATGGATACTGCAATTCCTCTTGGCATTATCGTAAACGAACTAATCTCAAACTCTTTGAAGCATGCTTTTCCTGACGGAGATAACGGTGAAATCAGTATTCAACTTCAAGAAGTAGACAAGTACGTCTCAAAACCAGAAAAGCCAGAAACGGGCATAAGCTGTCAGGATAAAACGAATAGTGATTACATCTTGACCGTAGCTGATAACGGCAGAGGAATTCCCGAAGAAATTGACTTTAGAAATACTGATTCCCTGGGGCTCCAGCTAATAAATATTCTTATAGAACAGATTGACGGTTGTATTGAGCTCAGAAGGAACAGGGGAACAGAGTTTGTTATCTGGTTCAGCAGCTCCGAAAGCTCTGGAAAATTAAAATAAAACTGTTTTTGAGAACTGTTTTTGTCATATAATTCGGATATTTAATACAACATTAAAACTTAAACAAAACTAACATTTAAAC
>DUGT01000181.1:7329-8265 GCA_013331275.1 Methanosarcina sp.
TTTAAACAAAACTAACATTTAAAATAAGAACTAACATTTAAAACAAAACTATGTTCAGCCTTTTTCCTAACTTATTTTAACTTTTCATTCTTTTTCCAAAAGATATTTTTTAAACCATTCTCCAGCCAGATTTGCGACCTGTTCTAATGTTCCCGGTTCTTCAAAGAGATGGGTTGCTCCGGGAACAATTTTAAGTTCTTTTTGTTCCACTTTCAAGCGGTCTAATGCCCATTGATTCATTTCTATTACTTGATAATCTTCCCCGCCAACAATAAGCAGTGTTGGTGCCTTTACATCAGGTAGGGCTTTTTCAGCCAGATCAGGCCTTCCTCCTCTGGAAACTACCGCCTTTATAATATTCGCATGCTCTTTTGCAGCTATGAGTGCGGCTGCAGCTCCAGTACTGGCACCAAAGTAACCTATACTTAGATTTTTAGTCTCAGGGTTGCTTAAAAGCCAGTTTGTTACCTCAACAAGCCGGTCTGCAAGCAGGTCAATATCAAACCTCAGGTGAGCAGTTATTATATCAATTCTCTCTTCCTCAACTGTCAATAGGTCAAATAACAGTGTTCCTAAGCCTTCTTTCTGAAGTTCTTGTGCAACGTATCGGTTCCGAGAGCTGAAACGACTACTTCCACTGCCGTGTGCAAAAACAACGAGTCCTTTTGCTTTTTCAGGAATGTCTAAGTTTCCGTTGAGATAAATTGGCCCAATTGGGATTTGAACTTCGGTACTTCTTTTCTCTGGTTTTGACATCTCTTTCATACTATCCCCCCTTATAATAGGCAAAGTAGTCATCTGTTCGTTTAAGAAATAATTTCATTATGCGATATAAATTAGCTTTGCAGCTAATAAATAACCTTGATTTTCTTATAAATGTAAGCAAAGATTTTCTTTTCAGTTTACTCGTTTTCTTCCCATCCTGCATAGAGTGAC
>DUGT01000181.1:8402-18823 GCA_013331275.1 Methanosarcina sp.
TTATCTCACATGTTGAGATAGGAGGATTGGTGGGAATAATATTCCAAAGGTCATTCATTGTTATTGGACCAGGAGGTATAGGAGCACCATAACGCCATCCATTAGAAAAGGCTAAGTTTATTCCACTAACATAGACTATGGACTTAAGAAGTAAGTTATCCATTGTTGCCTCTAAAACTCGATAGCGATTAAGTGCTGTTTGGATGGACCCTACCACAGTACTTAACATTTCTCTGTGAGGGCTCATCAAGTTATTGATTATTAACTCTATCTCTTCATCTGCTTTAATCTTCTCATCTATGTTTACCAGTTCATGTTTAACATCTACAATTTTTCCATCTTCTACTTGCAAATCCAATCTTCCGATAAATGAACCGTGGCAACCAGATTGCATTACTATAGTTCCGTTGCTCGTTACTGCATTATATAAGCGGTTATGAGTATGTCCACTCAATAATATATCAATACCTTTTACTTCTTGAGAGAGCTTCAGATCTTGAGGATAACCCAAATGCGATAGTACAATAATCAAATCAACTTTTTCATGCTTACGCAGTTTATTTATATACACAGGTAATTCCTCATTACCCAGAGAAAAGTAAATTCCCTTGCTAAAATGTTCAGGCATGGTTTTATCAACGATGTTAGATGCAACACCAACTATGCCCAGGCGTAGTCCACTCCTTTCAATCACGCAATAAGGAGGAAAAAATAATTTGTTACTGGCTTTCTCGTAGCAGTTGATTGCAAGTGTAGGATAGATAAGTTTACTGGAAAATTTTTTAAAATGATCTGGACCGTATGCAAACTCCCAGTGAGCAGTCATTGCATCAAAAGCCATTTTATTTAAAATGGGTATAAGAGAATTCCCTTTACTGTTTACTGCCGGAAAGGTCCCGTGTACAGTGTCTCCGTTGTCAAGTGCTATTACCTTCTCAGGGTTTTCTTCACGAACCTGTTTGAATAAACTTGTAATACGTGCATATCCACCAGCGGTTTTGAAAAACTCCTGATTGCCTTGCCAGTAAAGTTCAGGATGAGGCTCTATGTAACCATGACTGTCATTCATTTGAAGAATAATAAGTTTCTTAACCTGTGACATCTGTTGCCTCCCTAGCCTATCACTTTAAAATCTAAGGTTTTAGCTATCTATTTATTGCAATTTTGCCGGAAGGGCTCTTGCTTTATCCAGAAGTTCGCAGACATCTTCATCGGTGGTTTGACTGAAATTCCCGTACCAGGCTCCGACCCCATAGAAAGGCTCAGGGGTAGCTACACATATTACTTCGTCTACCTCCTTTCTGAAAAGCTCGCAAGTATCCGGTGCACCGGTGGGTACTGCAACCACTATTTTAGCCGGGTTTTTAGTTTTAATTGCAGCTGCAGCTGCACGCATTGTCGCACCTGTAGCAAGCCCGTCATCTATTAAAATCACAGTCGAGCCGCTGATCTCAGGCTTGGGTCTATCTCCACGATAAGCGCGCTCCCTGCGTTCAAGTTCCTTGAGCTCATTCTCAGATACCATATTAATTACCCGTTCAGGTATCTGAAAAGACCTGACAACATCTTCATTCAACACACGGATATTGTCCGAAGAGATTGCTCCCATTGCCAGTTCTTCATTTCCGGGCACTCCCAGTTTTCGTACTATGAACACATCCATTCTTACATTAAGTTCCTTTGCAACTTCAAATGCAACCGGAACTCCACCACGTGGTAGTGCAAGTATCAACACATCTGAACGGTTTGCGTATTTTGAAAGTTCTTTTGCAAGCTTTTTCCCGGCATCTACCCGGTCTTTAAAAAGTGCCATTTGTCCCTCAACCCCTGTTGAACTTGATCAATTGAAAAGATAATCTAAGATAAATCACATTGATTTATAGTATCTATGTTCAAACCCTTAAACGTATAGAGTATAAAATTTAAGCTTAAAATTTATATAATTAATTCTTTTTGAAATGGGACTAGGGAAAGAGTAAAAATTTGAAATATTACCTGACAATGTTCTGAAAATTCTATAAAACAACAAACTCTAAAAAATTATCAAATTGAAAACTCAATAATTGTAGACCAGTTTCAAATACAGCATATAAAACATGACTCAGGATTTACAGTAGATTCGGAACACTCTAATTAATTCCCTATAGTAATAAGTGTTATCAAGCCGTTCAAACTTTTTACGCCAAACTATTTTTTGCTTGTAGACAATTTTTTGAATAATTAACTTAAAATAATTTATGCTCTTATGTATATTATAAATTTGGAAAGTGGGTTGTTGTATATGAATAAATAATGAATTGCTTGATCATTGATGATTCTTCTTGGAATCGATATACTTGGGGGAGCATATTGTCTGCGCTGCTTTGCTGAGAATACAGTTAATAAGGTATGGTGTCTCCTGGCTTTCTCTTATTCTCTTTTCTGCAATGCTTTTTACTCTTCCGATTCCGTTGTTTGCAGGTTATTCAGGTTAAAATTATAAACTCAGTATGCCTCGATGTTAAAAACTCGGTATTACAACCTTTACTCAATGTTAAGATCACCTTAATGTTAAAAATCACTTACTTGATATTACAACCGTTTGCTCAGTGTTAAAATCACCTTAATATTAAAAACTCGGTGTTAAAACCATTTACTCAATATTAAAATCAACTTAATGTTAAAATCCATTTTATAAATCTAAATATTCAGTATTATCTAAAGCTCATGAACTTCTGAGACGCTAGGTGCAAGGAGGTGATTGAACATATCAGATGTCAGAAAAAATATACTAAAAGTAGACGTCTACGAATTGATGGTTTGGATAACCATAATTATTTTGCTTTATCTAATTAGTCTTAACAATTACCTCCTCTTCCATATAGTAATAGAACTGTTTAGCGTCTACTTTGCATACGTTATATTCCTGATCGTATGGAAGTCAAGAAGCCGCCTGGAAAACCGATACCTTCTGGTATTGGGGGCCGGTTACTTTTTCGTAGGAAGTTTCGACTTTCTGAGTACACTTGCGTTCCACCACATGAGGGTATTTCTCGGATTTGATACAGACCTGACTGCTAAGTTCTGGATCGTCGCAAGATTCCTGGAAAGCACTTCTTTTCTGGTGGCTCCGCTGTTTTTAATACGCACTGGAGATAGACAGGAGAGAAATGCCAAAACCCTTGAAAGCTCAATTTTTGCCTGGAAGGCATTTCTTGTATATGCAGTAATTAGTGTTATCTGCCTAATTTCAATTTTTTTTTCCGAAAACTCTCAGGATTCTTATTTCCAGGGTTTGGGTTTTACTCAGTTCAAAGTAGCTAGTGAATACTTAATTTTTTTTATGTCTCTCTGTTCATTTTTTCTCCTGTACATCGTCAGAGATAGGTTCGAAGAAAAAGTTTTCAATTTACTCTCAATCTCCCTGGTGCTTACAGGTTTTGTTTCACTTTTATTTATATTCGACAGTCAAACGGGTGAGACTCCAAGCATTATAGGTCTCTTCTTTAAATTATTGTCTTTTTATTTGGTTTATAAAGCAATCGTAGATATCGGATTCGAAGAACCTTGCAGTCTTCTCTTCAGAGAACTTAAATACCGTGAAGAGGATTTCAGGCAAAAAGCTATTTTCTTTGAGGATGAGTACGGTCATATTTGCAGAACGATAGGTAAAAGATACCTAACTGCATATCGAAGTGCTAAGAAAGAAGACAATCTGGAATACGAGTCAGATTACAGTTCCTATATGCAAAATCTTCAGGGAATCGGGTTCCAGTTTAATAAAGAGTTTAAACTGATATTCCTACATGGTTCGGTTGAGGAAGTAACCGGCTATTCGAAGCAGGATTTCCTCTCTGGAAGAGTTGACTGGCAGGAAATAATCATACCTGAAGACCGTTCTGTTATTTCTAAACAAAAGGAAAAACTAAAATCAAACATCAATTCTATCGTTGAAAGTGAATATCGTATACAGAAAAAAGATGGGGAAATAAAATGGGTCCGTGAGATCTTCCAGAGAATCCTTGATGAATCAGAAAATTCAGGAAAATTCCAGGGATTGGTTTATGATATCACCGAACGCAAAATGGCTGAGGAAGCTCTGGAAAAAATAGACAAAATTAGATTAAAAGAGGTCCATCACCGCATAAAGAATAACCTTCAGGTAATTTCGTCTCTCCTCAGCCTTCAGGCAGAAAAATTCGAAGACAAAGATGTGATCGAAGCTTTTAGAGAGAGCCAGAACCGTGTCGAGTCCATTGCGATGATCCATGAAAGACTCCATGAAAGCGAAAGTACGGATGCTTTCGAATTCTCGGACTACCTGAGAAAGCTAACCACAGATCTTTTCAGTTCCTACAATGTAGGAAACAGGAATATAAGTCTCAAATTGAACCTTGAGCAGGTTTATCTGGGAATGAATACTGCAGTTCCCCTTGGAATTATTATAAACGAAATTGTTTCAAATTCCCTGAAGCATGCTTTTCCCTCAGGAAAAGAAGGCGAAATCAACATAAATTTCTACAGAACTGAAACTCTTGCTACAAAGTACGGAATCTCAGGTCAGGATAAAGACCTTCCAGGGGAGGAAGACTGTAAGGACTATATAAATAATAATTTCCGTTACATACTTATAGTAGCCGATAACGGGATAGGAATTCCCAACGATATTGACTTTCAAAATACTGAATCCCTGGGACTCCAACTAGTAAACATTCTTGTTGAACAAATAGGCGGTTTTATGGAGCTTAAAAGAAGTCAGGGGACAAAATATATTATTTATTTCAGTAAAGAAGGGATATAAAGCCTCATAATTTCAAAATATTATGCCCATACCAAATTTTCCCATTTTTGGAAGACTTTTTCTTTCATTTAGTTAAGTAAAAGAGCCTATTTTACTTTAGTTCTCTTGAGGTGGATCTATGAAACGCAACACAAAAGAGTGGAAAGAAAAAAGGGCTGAGTTTCTCAAAGATAAAACCTGTGCGTGGTGTGGGTCTTCCGACTCCCTATGTATTCACACTCCCAGGGCATTTTCTCCGATGCAGGTTAGCTCCGAGATTTACAGTGCTGCGTATACCAGATTCAAGGAAATTTACAGGCAAAATTATCAGAAATTCGATTCTATTCCTTCCGGCAAACACCGTCACAAAAGTCATCCTGCCTGGCATAAAGCTTCAACTGTGCATAAAACCGAACCTGACCATACTAACCTTGAGGAACAATTCATTGAAGTTCTCCTTGAAGATTCAGAAGAAGGCAATTTCAAAAAGCTTTATCATGAATGGCTAGAAGAAACCGGGATTAAAGAGTTAATTGAAGAAGAAACTAAAAAAGCAGAGGAAGAACGTGAGTCCTTGAAAAACGCAATTGTGCTTTGCAAACGATGCCATTTTGCAAGCCTCAGGGGTATGGATATCTGCCCTAAGTGCAGGAACAGATATAAGTCCGTAAACTATGAAACTTGTTTTGACTGTCTGCCTGATGAAAGAAAAGCAGAGTTTCGGAAAAGGCAAAATTGATAGCCTTCCTGAAATCCCGAGATTTCCTTTAAGTCGCTCCTTTCATTTCCGTGATACATAAAATTGTTTTCAAAGAAGAGCCCAGCCGCTTCCTCCGCATACCCTGCAAGTTCCACTCTCAAAAGTCCCGGAACCGTTACATAAAGGACATACTATCGCAGGCTGAGCAACGAGTACAGCACCCTGTCCCCCACAAGCTTCACAAATTTTGCCATTAACATGTCCGGTTCCGTTGCAATGAAAGCATTTTTCTGGAGCATATTCGGTGTCTATATAGGTCTGGGGTATCTTATCACCTTCAAAGGTAAGATTACAGAAATATTGTCTGAAAATTCTGATATCTATTTCGGCTTTATGAGTTAAAAGAGCTTTCAAAAAGATAAAAAGGAAAAGATTATAACTTAATTACCGGCTTTTCATTTCTTTTTAGGATCTGTAGACCTCTAATTCGCATTTTCAAAGTGTTTATAAACACTTTAAATCGTTATAAAAATTTGATTCTTAATACTAATTGAAAATTTTCTCTATAAATGCCTCTTTTTTACTTACCAGTTCAAGAAATAACTTCCTTCAAAGAAAGAGATATTATCTGGTGTTTCAACTGATTGCTAGCACAATACTCTTCGATATAAATGAGTACTTTTCCAAAAAACCTTCCCCTTTCTGCCCCTTCTTTATAATATTTATCAATCTATCTTTACTTAATAACATAAAATATTACTTTTAATGATTCCGGTAGTTTTAAGTAACATCAAAAAAATAATATTAATTAGGGGAGAGGTTTTGGAGCTGTGTCTAGAGATGCAAGCTTTGAGACGGATGTCTCCTTAAATTTAGGGAGTTGGAATATGGCAAATAGGGATAATCCGGATTTTTTGTCAGCAAGCACAATAAAAGGAGATAAGGTCGTCAATAGGGAAGGAGAAGATCTTGGGAAAATTGAAGAATTAATGATCGATCTCCATGATGGAAGAATAGGATACGCCGTTCTTTCTTTTGGTGGATTTCTTGGTCTGGGTGATAAGCTGTTCGCCATTCCCTGGCAGGCTTTTAAACTGAGAACACACGAACATGCCTTTTTACTTGATATTCCTAAAGAGACTCTTGAAAAGGCAGAAGGGTTTGATAAAGATAATTGGCCTGTAACTTCTCATGAATGGCTTTCCACTGTATATGGCTATTATGGATACCAGCCTTATTGGCAGCCAAGAGTGCCTGAAGAAGTTGAATCACAAAGGATGGCCAGGGCGGGAGGCACATCTTCAGAGAGAGAAAACCTAGATTTCTTGTCCGCAAACACGCTAAAAGGGGATAAAGTTGTCAATAAAGATGGAAAAGATGTCGGGAAAATTGAAGAGTTCATGATTGATCTTACAGATGGAAGAATAGCATATGTCGTCCTGTCTTTTGGCGGATTCCTGGGCATTGGGGATAAACTATTTGGTATACCCTGGCAGGCTTTTACACTAATGCCACACGAACACGCTTTCTTACTTGATGTTCCCAAGGACGTCCTGGAAAAAGCAGAAGGTTTTGATAAAAATAACTGGCCTGTAACTAATCGTGAGTGGCTTGCTACTATGTACAGTTACTACGGATATCAGCCTTACTGGCAGACACAAAGAATAGAGAGCCGTCCGGGAAATCTCTGAACCTTAATCATAGATACAGGTATAAATACTGGCAAATAGGGGGGTTGGAACTAACTTAATCGGGAGAGAAATTTGTAATCGTTCTTGGAGTCCAGGCTTTAAAAACACTTATCTTTTTAGTTTGGGGAGCTAGAATATGGTAGATAGAGATGATCCGGATTTTTTGTCAGAAGGTGCGCTAAAAGGTAACAAGGTCATCAATAAAACTAGAGAAAATATTGGAAAGATTGAAAAATTAATGATTGATCTTGCAGACGGAAGAATAGCATATGCCGTATTGTCTTTTGGTGGAATCCTGGATAAGGGAAATAAACTGTTTGCTATTCCCTGGGAGGCTCTTACACCAAAAATACATGAGCATGCTTTCATTCTCAAGATCTCCGGTGAGGTTCTGGAAAAGGCCGAAGATCTCGATAAGAATAGATTGCCTTTAACCCGAGATGAACTCTCCGGAGTCTACACTTATTATGGACATCTGCCTTACTGGCAAACTGTAGTGGCAAAACAAGCCGGATTACCTGGTGAGACCGAATCGGAAAGAATTGTTAGAATGAGAAGAACATCAGTTGGAAAACATCCAGATTTTTTGCCGACAGACACAATAAAAGGAGAAAAAGTTGTCAGTATCGCTGGAGATAATCTTGGAAAGATTGAAGAGTTAATAATTGACCTCCAGGTTGGAAGAGTGGCATATGCCATCCTCTCCTTTGGTGAGTTTTCGGGTATGGACGGTAAATTCTTTGCTATTCCCTGGCAGGCTCTTCAAGCAAAATTTCAAGAACACGCCTT
Organism: Methanosarcina sp.; assembly: GCA_013331275.1. Classification (GTDB taxonomy): domain Archaea; phylum Halobacteriota; class Methanosarcinia; order Methanosarcinales; family Methanosarcinaceae; genus Methanosarcina; species Methanosarcina sp11020u. The sequence continues at coordinate 16,342 of DUGT01000181.1, forward strand.
CTTACTTAATATTCCTAAGTATACTCTTGAAAAAGTAGAAGGTTTTGATAAGGATAACTGGCCTGTAACCACCCGTGAGTGGCTTTCCACAGTTTATAGTTACTATGGATATCAGCCTTACTGGCAGATGCCGAAATTATAAAGTCGGTCTTAGTTAATGTGTCTTAACCTTGATCTGGCAGGCAGACACATGTATAAATCCTGCTAGGAGAATGGATGCTTAAATAAAATTATGGGGAAGAAGTTTGAAGTTATGCATGGAGTGAAGGTATTTAAAATGTAAATTTTCTAAAAATTGGGAGTTGGAAATATGGCAGATCGAAATAATCCAGAATTTTTGTCATCAAGCACAATAAAAGGAGATAAGATTGTCAATGAAGCTGGGGATGACCTTGGAAAGATTGAAGAATTAATGATTGATCTTCGTGACGGAAGGCTAGCGTATGTCGTAATGTCTTTTGGAGGGTTCCTGGGTCTGGGCGATAAATTGTTTGCTATTCCCTGGCAAGCATTTAGATTAAAACTTCACGATCACGCCTTCATTCTTGATGTTCCCAAGGATGTTCTGGAAAAGGCAGAAGGCTTTGACAAAGACAACTGGCCTATAACCTCACGTGAGTGGCTTTCTACCGTATACAGCTATTATGGATACCAGCCTTACTGGCAGACAAGAGTGACAGAACTTCCTGGAGAGACTGAAGCACAAAGGATAGCCAGGGCGGGAAGCACATCGGCAGATAGAGAAAACCCAGATTTCTTGTCTGCAGGCACGCTAAAAGGAGATAAAGTTGTCGATAAAGCTGGAAAGGATATTGGGAAGATTGAAGAGTTTATGATTGATCTTCAGGACGGAAAAATAGGGTACGTTGTAGTCTCACACGGTGGATTTCTGGGTCTAGGCAACAAATTGTTTGCTATTCCCTGGGAGGCTCTTTCACTTAGACTGCATGAGCATGCTTTCGCTCTCAATGTGTCTAATGAGACTTTCGACAAAGCAGAGGGCTTTGACAAAGACAACTGGCCTTTAACTCGTGAGGAGCTCTCCAGAACCTACAGTTACTATGGGTATCAACCTTACTGGCAGACAGGAGTGGCAACACAGGCAGCGGGAGTTTCGGCAGCAATGCCAGTTGAGGGCGAACCTGAACGGATGGCCAGAATGGAAAGAGAAGGACAGGTGCCACTGGTAGGAGCAGAAGAAGAGAGAAAAACGCAGCAAGAAAGAGAAAGGCTTGAAGAGTTAAGGAGAACACAGGAAGAAAAAATTTCCCAGCTAGAAAAACAGCAGACAAAAGCCCAGAAACAGGCAGATGTCGAAAGGGAAAGGTTGGTGCATCTGGAAAAAGAGCGGATTGAGGCTGAGAGGCAGGCACAGGCTGAGAAACAAAGGTTAGCACAATTGGAAAAAGAGCTACAGGAAGCAAGAAGACAGGAAAAAATGGAAGCAGTAGCCCGTCTTGAAGAAGAGTTGAGGTCAGTACAGATACAGGAGGGAACCCGCCGAGATAGACTGGCTCAACTGGAAAGAGAGTGTACAGAAGCCCAAAGACAGGCCGAGACCGAGAGACAGAGACTGGCACAGCTGGAAAGAGAACGTACTGAAGTAGAAAGTCAGGCCGAGACCGAGAGACAGAGACTGGCACAACTGGAGAGAGAGCGGATAGAAGCTGAGACTCTGGCCCAGACGAGAGTTGTAGCAGGTAGAGAAATGCCTGACTTTTTATCAGCAAGTACGATAAAAACGGATAGAGTTGTCAATGCTGCTGGAGAAGACCTTGGAAGAATCGAAGAACTAATGATTGACCTGCAAAATGGTAAAATAGGATATGCAGTGCTTTCTTTTGGAGGATTCCTGGGCATGGCCGACAAATTCTTTGCAATTCCCTGGCAGGCTTTTACATTGAGGCCGCATGAGCATGCCTTCTTACTTGATATTCCCAGAGATGTTCTGGAAAAGGCAGAAGGCTTTGACAAGGACAACTGGCCATTAACTCGTGAAGAGCTCTCCGGAACCTACACCTATTATGGATACCAGCCTTACTGGCAGACAGGCGTAGCTACAGGAATGCCTAGAGAAACCCAACCGCAGAGGACAACTAGCACTCAAAGTGAAAGACCCCTGGAGACAGCAGAGGAACTAATAGCACGGCAGGAAAAAGAACGGATAGAAAAGCTGGAAAAGACAGAAACCGATGAAAAGAGACTTGAGCGGTTGGAAAGAGAAAAAGAGGTGGCAGAAAGGCGGGAACGCAAATATCACTGAAAGAGAAAGAGTGATAATAGAGACGGAAACACAAATAATAAATGTATGAGGGAGACATATGAGCATGTCTCCCCAAATTAAATTATATTAAGGGTAAAAACGCTAGTTATCTGCTAACTATTTTATATTCGGTTTATTCTAAAAGTCTGAGTTTGTCTTAAATTGACTTCAAAATCGATTAAAAGGATCTGTTTCCTATTAACTTCTTATTAACTTCTT
>DUGT01000181.1:18949-23961 GCA_013331275.1 Methanosarcina sp.
AACTTCTTATTAACTTCTTATTATTTCCTGTTAATTTCCTGTTAATTTTTCTACTTACATTTTTGATGTGTTTTCATTTTACATATTCATGTTGTCTTTTCTGACAAAAGCTTTGCAAGCAGCGACTTTTTAATTTCCACTGCATTATTGGGGCATAGTTCACGGCAGCAATAACACAGGATACACCTTTCTTCATTGATTTTAAAACTCCCGTCTTCGAGCCGTTCAACAGCATGAGGGGAGCAGTTTAAATAACAGGCTCCGCAGTGGGTGCATTTTTTCCTGTTAATCCTGGGATAAATCTTATAGTATTTGCCTAGATTGCGGGTAAGAAAGGAAGGAGCTGTACTGACTCCTCCACTGGATGGTTTGAATTTCATCTTGACTTCTTCCAATGGGGTTCCGACCACAACAGGACACTGGTTTCCAAATCCTTTTTTCATAGCTCCTTGTGTCGTGGGAATTTTGAGGGGGTCAAAACCTATCATTTCAGCAGCAACAATATCCAGGGAAATGCAATCCCGGCTTGCCAAAATTACTCTGGAATTTACGGGTTTCCCATGAGAAGGCCCATTTCCTTCCATGCCTATAACCCCATCCATGACTGCGAAGGCAGGCCTGACAACCGAGTATACATCGGCAACGGCTTCACCAAAAAGGTCTCTTTTTCCAAGAAGATGCGCCTCCTTACGGCACCTTAAAGGGAGAGTTCCGAAAAAGTTCTTGACTGCACCTGTGTAGTAGGTAAGTTCATGAGTTTTTAGTTTTGGGAGAGATATAATTACATCAGCTTCAAGGACAGGGTTTGCAATGTACAACTTGCGGAACTGAAGAGGATCTGGGACATCTACCTGGGTAAAGCCTGCGGTTTCGAAATTTACTACCTTTGCTCCGGCTTTTCGAGCGGCTTCTTCTATACCTGAAACTTTCAGGGCTTTTGAGGTGGCTCCTGGCCTTGAGATTCCGGCTCCGTCCCCTACTATAGGTTTTCCTCCGACCTCAAGTACGAATTTGCACATTGACGCTACAACTGAAGGATGAGTGGTTACTGCACTTTCAGGAGAGGCAGCCGCAAGGATATTCGGTTTCAGGAGTACGCTGTCACCAGGATGGATTATGTTCTCAAGGTCTCCTAGAAGTTCCAGCGCCTCAGCTATTGCTTTTTCTGTATAAGAATAATCAGGGCAGCGAGTTATGGATACTTTATTCACGATTGTGGAAATAAGTGAGTTCATTATTGAATTTCTTTCCGGTTTAAAGTTTTATTATTCTGTTTCTTTCCGGTTCAAAGTTTTACTATTGATTTTTTCCGGTCTAAATTTTTATTATTGAGTTTTGTTTCTGTTTAAAATTTTTATTATTGAACTCTTTCCTGCTCAATTAACATTGATTTCTTCTCTGCTTCTTTCTTAATTTTCTTATCGATTTTTGATCCCTACCCTGAGATCTATTTCTTCAGCTATGCTTTCAAGCTCGTCAAAAATTCTTTCCGAGTCTTTTCGCATTTCTTTTACTGCAGCTTTCATACTTCCCCCACGAAGGTATATCAAGCGTTTTTTTCTGTAAAGGAGACCTGAATCATTAAGATTCCTCAGATGATGGTTTACTCTGGATATTTTCATCTGAAGGTCTTCAGCAAGGGCTTCTGAGGAAGTTATTTCATCATTTGATAGTCTATCAAGCAGACTAAAAACTATCCTGGTAGCAGTATTTTCCGTGTCTCTACCCGAAGAAAAGCCAAAACTATCACACAGCCATAGGAGATCGTCTTCCAGACTTTTTACATGCGGTTTTTCAAGATATCTGAGGATTATCTGTTGGACCATCAGTGTATATTTTACAATATCTTGTATATATAGTTTTTTTGTATTTTGTCGAAATCATTTCGATTTTTTGAGAATCATATTTATTTTTCCAGTAACTTTTAAATATGATTTCCGCATTATATGCAAATAGTCAAGCGCACGAGCGCTCAATATATTGACCAATCCCATACTGACTCATAGCTACCAGTTAATGTTCAGCTAAAATGGGGTCACTTACGTATAAGGAGGAACAATAAAGTGATTATCAAACCTATTGGCGAACGAGTCTTGCTTAAGCACCAGAAGAAACAAGAAGTGACAAAAGGCGGGATCTATATCCCTGAGTCTGCACGGCAGGAGAAAAAGGAAGGTATTGTTATTGCGGTAGGGACTTTTGAAGATGGAAAGGAGCTTCCCCTGAAGAAAGGTGACCATGTGATCTATGGGGGATATCAATCAGATGAAATTGAAATTGACGATGAAAAGTTCCTTTTTGTCGACTTCAAGGATATTCTGGCGACAATCGCTGAAGAATAATTTTGAACGAGGCCGATTCTGAAGAACATAAATAAGAATGTGTTCAGATTTGATTCATGGAGTTTAAGAGTATATCCAAATTTAATTCCCCAAATTTAACTTGAGAAAAAGTTTGATTTTAGTTGACTTTAGTTCAGGTGAATACAGATGGCTTCAAAGCAGATAATGTTTGATGAAAATGCAAGAAAGGCACTTTTAAACGGTGTAGATAAAGTTGCAAACACTGTCAAGATCACTCTCGGGCCAAAGGGACGTTATGTTGTACTGGATAAAAGTACAAAACCTGTGGTCACAAATGACGGGGTAACTATTGCGAAGGAGATCGAGCTTCATGACAAGTTCGAAAATATGGGGGCCAAACTTGTCAAAGAAGTTGCTTCAAAAACTCAGGATAATACCGGAGATGGAACAACCACTGCAACTCTTCTTGCCCAGAGCATGATCAGGGAAGGCCTGAAAAATATCAGTGCCGGAGCAAACCCTATAGATGTCAAAAAAGGTATTGAGATTGCAACAGAAAAAGTTGTAGACTATCTCAAGAGCAAGAGCGTTGAGGTAAAAGGTAAGGAGAAAATCGTACAGGTAGCTACAGTTTCTGCAAATAACGATGAAGAAATCGGTAGTTTGATTACCGATGCCATGGAAAGAGTTGGCTATAACGGGGTAATCACGGTTGAGGACTCCAAAACAATGGAGACCAGCCTGGATGTTGTAGAAGGAATGCAGTTCGACAGAGGCTTTGTATCTCCTTATATGGCAACAGATACCGAGAAGATGGTCTGCGAATTTGATGACCCTTATATCCTTATCACGGACAAGAAAATCAACAGCATGAAGCAGATCGTTCCCGTACTTGAAAAAGTTGCCTCTGAAGGCCGTTCTCTCCTTATTATTGCTGACGATGTCGATGGGGATGCCCAGGCTGCCCTGATTCTCAATATCATTCGTGGAGCACTGAGAGTCTGTGCGGTCAAGGCTCCAGGATTTGGAAACGAGAGAAAGGAAATGCTCGAAGACATTGCCGTGCTAACCGGTGGGCAGGTAATCAGCGAAGACAAGGGCATGAAGCTTGAGGAATTCGATGATTATATGCTCGGAAGTACAAGGAAAGTCACAGTCGACAACCATAAGACCATCATTGTGGAAGGCAAAGGTGATAAAGCAAAGATTAAGGAAAGGGTCAGCCTTATAGAAGCTCAGATTAATATTGCGGATACGGAATACAGGAAGACCGAACTCAAAAAACGCCAGGCAAAGTTAGGAGGCGGGGTCGCAGTAATCAAGGTGGGAGCTGCAACCGAAACCGAGCTGAAAGAGAAAAAGATGAGAATTGATGACGCTCTCAATGCCACAAAAGCCGCAGTTGAAGAAGGTGTGGTTATAGGTGGTGGAATAAGTCTTTTCCGTGCAGCTACCATTCTGGACTCTCTGAAACTTGAAGGCGACAGAGAAGTAGGCGTAAAAATAGTTCAGAGAGCTATCGAAGAACCTGTACGCCAGATCGCTGAAAATGCAGGCAAGGAAGGTGCTGAAGTTGTTGCAACTATCAGGGCTGAACCCAGTGAACTCTTTGGGTACAATGCAAAGAAAGATGTCTTTGAAGATCTCTTTGAAGCAGGTGTCATCGACCCCACAAAAGTAGTTAGAAGCGGCCTCCAGAATGCTGCCTCAATTGCTGGAATGGTACTAACAACCGAAGCTCTTGTTACGGACTTCGATGAAGAAAAGGATGAAAGGGCAGCTACAATCATAATCTAATTTTGATTTTCTTCCTTTCTTTTTACTTTTTCATTTCTTTTGCCCTACTCCTTTTTGTTTTCATCCTTCTTTGCTTTTTATTCTTTTCCTAGTTTTTCTTTTAGCTCATTTTCTCTTTTTCTAGCTTATTCTCTATTTTCTTCACTTTTTTAGCTTATTTCCTCTTATTCTCTTTCCTTTTCTTTTTTTTAGTTTATTTTCTCTTTTTTAGCTTATTTCCTCTTTTTTTAGCTTATTTCTCTTCTTTTCTTTTAGTTTATCTTCTCTTTCCTTATTTTTTATTTTACTTATAAGTTATATATTTCTGATATCATACTTTATCAATAGCCTAGCTATTAATTGTCATTTTGTAGTCCATCTTGTAGGATTACTCTTTATACGTTTACTCTACATTTTAGTCAAGTTTGCAATAGAATTTTCTACTGAACAGGTGAAATTAAGCATGTTTGAGGTTTATTGTGATTCTTCCTTTAATGAAGGTGAGGAATCTTATATTGGTTGTACTGTACTTAGGAATGGCAAACAGATCCATCAGTCTACAACAAAGGTTCCCGGCTCTCCTAAAAGTAACCTTGACTGTGAACTTGAGGCCCTTTCTTTAGCTGTAACCCTTACAGAAATTTTTTCAGAAGGTGCCAGGGACATTACAATTTATAATGATTCCACTGAAGCTGTAAAAGTTTTCCAGAAGGAAAGGCCCGAAATCGAAAAGAAGTTTTCTGGGCTCAGTATTAACTTTGAATACATTCCACGTGAAAAGGTAAATCAGGCAATTGCAGACAGCTTGTCAAAAAAGTTTCCAGTCTTTTTCCTGAATGTTCCAACCTGTGAGGTGGAGTCTTTTTCACGGAGAGACGATATTCTTTCCGATATCGCTCGAAATGGACGCAATATCCTTTATCTGGAGAAAGT
>DUGT01000181.1:24070-24402 GCA_013331275.1 Methanosarcina sp.
AATATCCTTTATCTGGAGAAAGTTGAAGAAAAATCTACAAATAAAAAGACCTGCTACAAGTTGATTATCCGTACAATGGATAAAATCCTCTCGAATGACCGGTTTTATCTAATAAAAAAAGGAGGTCCGGGCACACAGGTAAAAGTCGCAGAAGAAATAAGAAAAGATCTATCCGACCCACATGTTCTCTCATCGCTAGAAGAAAAAGGTGTCAGGCTTGAAAACGCCTACTTCCTGTTGACGGACGAAACCTGGGGGCTTCGGGGCACAGACAATCAGACCTGCTCTATTCTCCCGAGCTCAGTATCCCACAGGATCATTTGTGACGAAGT
>DUGT01000153.1:0-1002 GCA_013331275.1 Methanosarcina sp.
CAGGAATTATTTTAGAAAAACTTATTCCATTATTATCTTTTATAGTGAATTCAAGCTGATAATCTCCAGATTCGGCATCTGGATCAATTCTGAAATGGAAATTCAGTTCTACCTTTGAACGCTGCCGAATCTGATCAGTTTGAAAGAAACGTGCTGTGTTCGTCCCGGAACCATAAATCTCTGAGGTGCTGTACTTAAAAATAAACGGAGAAACTTCTTCAATTCCTACTATCACGTTCTTCGCAGGATCGTCTCCAGTATTCTCCATATTTACTTTTATAAGTAAATCTTCTCCTGGTCTAGCAGGGTTAGGGGAAATTTCAGAAACTTCCACCCCAATATGAGTGTTTCCTGACACTACGACTGCAGAAGTTGGGTTTGTTAAAAGGATGACTATCGCCAATAAAGAGATCAATAAACGGGAAGCTAATAAGCAATCTGCACTTTGTTTTACAACCTGTTGTTTTTTTGGATTAGTGAATCTCATAATTAGTATCGAATCTGAGCTTGTTATATAGCCGTTATACTCAGTTTGCAACCTACATTGGGGTAATTATTCGCAAATATCGGAATTGGAAGACAGGATAGTTATTCCAAAAAAATATCTAGTTCAGGTAATTATGACATTTATGGTCATGACTAAAATATCAAAGGAGAAGAACGTATTTTGGATTCTCCATAGAAATTGTTATAACTAGAAAAAATAGAAACGTGGAAATTATTATAACTGCAGAAAAATAAAAATATGGGAACATGTAGATTAATAAAAGAATCAAAAAGGTTTTTGGATAACCTCAATGCAAATTTCTGACATTTCTGAGGCGTTGCTGCTATCCTGAAGCTCTACAAATTCTCAGCATCATCCATCTGCCTATCCTTGTACCCTAAAACCTGTTTAAAACCCGCTACAAACATATATCTTTTAATCTTAGTTCCCAGGTGAAGGAATAATCCCTAATTGCTGCATCAGCCCAAAAAGGTTAGCCTCACCCCATATCTCAG
>DUGT01000153.1:1211-2955 GCA_013331275.1 Methanosarcina sp.
CGAGCTGTAAAGCGGGCAGCTACAGTATCACCCTCGGCAATCATATCCTCAACTGTAACATTGAGGTGCTCAAAGGCTGCCCTGCAGTTAGTAATTATTTCTTTCATTCCCTCGATTCCCGGAGATACTGGAAGAGGACCATATATAGAGAAATCAGATGACAGCAACTCATCAGCAGCACTCAAATTTCCTTTAGAAGGGCCTTCTTCAAAGAATTTGCGAACCATTGCTTTGTTTTCTTCTGTAGACATGTTTACCTCATTTGTGCTTTACCTATCCTGTTTTTAATTTCTTTATTTGCGATCTGTGCCTTTTCAGAGTAAATAACCCAGATTTTAAATTATTTTATACTGTTTTCCAGCTTGCTATACACTTTATAGAAGCCGTGTGGATGCAGTTTGCCTGGGTGCTTTTACGACCAGCACCCGGAAGATACCGTCTCCGGGGTTCAGGAGGCAGTGTGGTATGTTTGCGGGGCTATCTATCAACATGTCCTTACTGACTTCCTGTTGTTCGTCGCCAATCTCAACAACACCTTTTCCCTCAAGAATGTAGAAAAAAACGTCTGTAGGAGTAATGTGCTTTTTCAGAAACTCCCCTGGCTTGAGTTCTATATGTGCTGCCTGAGCATGTTCCGTATCATAGAGTACACGGACGCTTACCTTGTTAGGGTTCGGCTTTTCGGATACGGATTTAGTTTCAACAATTTTCATTTAATTCATTCCTTTTGACAATAATTTTTTTGTTTTCCAATATTATGCCGGTGAATTTTATGTAAGTGGATTTAAAAATTATTTTTTGACTATTCTTTATATTTTAGATTCCATTCTGAAACTTGGTATATAGCCATTATACTCTGTTTGCAACTTGCATCTGGAGTATTAGTATTAAATTTTGGAGTCAAGGGCATAGTAGCTCTTCAAAAAGAGATATTCACGTTTTCGGGTAATTCCCAGCAGTGAATGCTGTGAATTGCAGGTAAATGAACAGGTAAGTACGTAAAGAAGGTAGATGAGGCAATTTACAGAATGTAAGATCCTAAAGCACTATAAACGGTAGTTGAGAGTTCAGAGTGCGTGTCCAATTTTTTACCGGCATATAGAGAAAGAACAACGGCTTTTTTCCAATGCTAATACTCATCAACTCAGATAGTTGAGGAGTTAACTGAAGTCCTTTGAAATTGTAAAGTTTGATTAATGGAGGCATGTAAGCATAGGAGTTCAACAGGTTATTGCACAGTCTGAAAATATGTGAAATCCAAATTAATTATTCATTCCGTAGCCTTTTCTCCCAGCTCAAGTATCTTCCCTGTTTTCCACATTACATCGAACTCTTTCTGAAGGCTTTTGGCAAGATCAGCATCCCAGATTTTCACAACTGAAATGAGCCGGTTTTTATCTAGGGGATGAGGTTGAAGTAATATCACCAGGTTATTGTCAATGATTCCAAAATGCGAATTAGTATTTCTGACGGCTCTGATTTCGAGATTTTTTTTCAAGATTTCTAAAGTTTTTTCGTCTTTTCTGGAAAGAAAAGAAACAAAGTTATTAAACTGTGGGGAAACCAACATTTTGACTTTGACCCCTCGTTCAAGTGATCTTACAAATTCAGCAAATATTACAGTCAATATTGGCATTCCTAGAGAGTGAGGAACTACACATGACGATTCTCTCGCTTCGCTGAAGAGAGAAATTACAACTTTTTTAATATCGATTTCAGTAACCGCAGTTGTCCAGAAGATCTC
>DUGT01000153.1:3120-11527 GCA_013331275.1 Methanosarcina sp.
CAGTTCTTTTTCGACTTCAGACTCCTTTTTTTCAATAACTCTATCTAAAGCAATGTCTGGCTTGACTCCCCTGAACTTTTTGGGTCTTGATCTTTGGACTTCAACAAAACCCTTTTCTACCAAAGAGTCAAGGATGCTGTATACTTTCCCATAGGGTACCTCTGCATCTTTATGGATAGTGCTTGCTTCGGAAACGCCTAATTTCAGAAGAGAAAGGTAAACAGCTGATTCATAGGTACTTAGGCCGATTTCCTTCAGAAGCTTAGTCTTTTGCATGTTGGGATTTAAACCTTTGATACCTTAAAGTAGTTTCGAAAGGAACTTGTGAATCATGGAGTAAAAATTCGCAAACATTGTCAAAAGTACTCTTTTATGCAAAAATAGATTTATGTCATGCAAAAATAGATTTCATTCAATTTAAAATCCTATAGTATAGACATAAAATTTAATATTATTATTTTTATAATATTGCAAATCATGTAAAATGCGCTTTTTATAACAACAAAAGCTGCACAGATACAGTAGATACAGTATTTCTTCTATAATGAAGCTCTTCTTTGTAAGATTTATAGGAATTTTCCGAGATAAGTAAAAGTCAAAAAAGTATTTATTTGATTTGTTATATAAAATTAATAGTTCCAGATTGTATAATTTGGAATTTCAGTTTGGATTTTTACGTAAAAACTAGAGCAAGTTTATCAAGAGGGGGTAATGCTATAAGAGCACATGCTATGCTATTTACAGCATTTTTAGTTATTTTAGGGATCGCAGTTACAACGCCTGTAAGCGCACACTGTGATACTATGGACGGCCCTGTTGTCAAGGCAGCTCAGGAAGCGCTAGAAACAGGAAATGTAAATCTGGTCTTAATCTGGGTCAAGGAGAAAGATGAAGCCCAGATTAAAGAAGCCTTTAACAATACCATTGCTGTCAGGAAACTAAGCCCGGAAGCTAAGGAACTTGCAGACACGTATTTCTTTGAAACTCTGGTACGCGTGCATAGGGCGGGAGAGGGAGCGCCTTATACTGGTCTGAAGCCTGCAGGACTTGATATGGGACCTGCGATTCCCGCCGCCGATGAGGCTCTTGAAACCGGTTCGTCTGATAAGCTTGTAAAGCTTTTAACCGACGCCACGGAGAATGGAACTCGCGAAAAGTTCAGTACAGTAATGGAAAAGAAGAATTTCAGCGCAGATAACGTCAGTGCCGGTAGAGAATATATTGAAGCCTATGTCCCGTTCATTCACTATGTAGAAAGGATCTACGAAGCTGCTACAGCTCCTGTAGAAAACCACTATGTAGAAGCAAATAATGAGAGTGAAGAAACGCAAATTCATCCTGAAGAGACCATGATGACCTCTACTACTGGTTAAAGTATTTTGATAAAGAAACTCAATAGCTAAGAAAAATTAGAATAAATCTTTTATTAACGATGTTACTTGTCAGACAACCTGTTTTGAGTGGGAAATTGCCCATATTTGATTTTTCTTCATCCTTTAAACAATAATCTCTAGTACCTACTTCGAAACTGTTTCTTATATATGGATTGATATGTTTTATCATATGGTATCCTAAATATATCGGTATCAAAAAGGCACCATATGAGACAATCTTATGCATGCGATATTAGAGAGATACCAGATGTATGCGACATTAGAGAGATACCAGATGTTATAGAATTGTATATTGGAAACAGTTTTAAAATTGTGTGGAAAATTTAAACGATGGCAAAAAATCGGATAGATTGTGTGTAAAAAGGTATGAGGTGAACAAATGTTCTGTAACCAATGTCAGGAAACGCTTAACGTGAAAGGTTGTACTAAAAACGGGGTTTGCGGCAAAAAAGGGGAAGTTGCAGATCTCCAGGACAGGCTGCTCTATGTCCTTAAAAGTATTTCGTTCTTTGACCTGAAGGCAAGGGAATATGACCTTAACGAAGAAGCAACCGATAGGTTTGTGCTCGACGGGTTCTTTGCCACTCTTACAAATACCAACTTTGACAAAAAGGCAATTGAATCTTATATAAAAAAAGGGTTTGAGATTCGGGACTCCATTAAGGCAAAACTGCCTCCGGGAATGCTGCCTTCCGAAAAAGACTTGCCTGCTGTGGCTACGGTTACTCCAGACAATATAGAGAGCATGGATGTTGCTGTCCATTCCACACAGGATGAGGATATCCGATCTCTTCGAGAACTTCTGACCTATGGCCTGAAAGGGTTGGCTGCTTATGCTCACCATGCTTATATCCTGGGATATAAGAATGAAGCGATTTATGAATTTATAGAAAAAGGACTGGTTTCGACTACGGACGATAGCATCGGTATGGATGCCTTACTTGGTCTAGTTATGGAATGCGGGCAAAAGGGTGTCTCCGTCCTTGCCTTACTAGATAAAGCAAATACCGAAACTTATGGAAACCCGGAGCCGACAGCCGTTAATATCGGCGTGAGGAACAGGCCAGGAATTCTTATTAGCGGTCACGACTTGCGGGATCTGGAACAGCTTCTTGAGCAGACAAAGGGCACAGGAATTGATGTTTATACGCACGGGGAAATGCTTCCAGCAAATGCTTACCCTACCTTCAAGAAATACGATAATTTCGCAGGCAATTACGGTAACGCCTGGTGGAAACAGAACGAAGAATTCGAAAAGTTCAACGGCCCTATCCTTATGACTACTAATTGCATAATCCCTCCAAGAGAGTCATATAAAGACCGGATTTATACTACAGGGATAGTTGGATTTGATGGGCTTACCCATATCTACGAAAACGAAAACTGCACAAAAGATTTCACCCCTCTCATCGAGCAAGCAAAAACTAGCAAGCCTCCAGAACCTATTGAAAGCGGAACTATAACCGCAGGCTTTGCGCACGAGGCAGCTCTCTCGGTTGCGGATAAAATTATAGACGCCGTAAAAACCGGAAAGATCAGCAGGTTTATGGTTATGGCAGGCTGCGACGGCAGGCAGAAAGAAAGAACTTACTATACGGATTTTGCAAAGGCTCTCCCTAAAGATACAGTAATCCTGACTGCAGGCTGCGCCAAATACCGATACAATAAACTCGATCTTGGTGATATCGAAGGAATCCCAAGAGTAATCGATGCCGGCCAGTGCAATGATTCCTACTCACTTGTTGTAATAGCGCAGAAACTTGCAGAGGCTTTCGGGCTTGAAGATATAAATGACCTTCCTGTCTCATACAATATAGCCTGGTACGAGCAAAAAGCCGTGCTTGTGCTACTCGCCCTACTGAGTCTCGGCGTAAAGAATATCACACTCGGTCCGACACTTCCAGCTTTCCTCTCCCCTAATGTTATTAAAGTGTTGGTTGAAAACTTCAATCTCAGGCCTCATACAACCGTCGAAGAAGATATGAAAGTACTTCTTAAACAGGCCTGAAACCAGGCAGCCAGAAAAACGAGCCTTTTTAAAAGGCTTGCTTTCAAGCCTTTTAAATCGTTTTCATCAAACTTTTAAAAAAGGTTTGATGAAAACCGAAAAACGGGTCAATGTTTGAGTTTTAGAGCTTTACGCCTGCCTTTATGAATGCAAATAGATGAAGTACATATCGCAATGGTTGGAACTTGTCCTTTTTTCATTATTGAGTTTCATAACATATCAACTGCTGGTTTTAACAGAAATTCAAAATAAAGTTGGAAAATAGATACATTTAAAGAAATATCTCAAATTAGATAAGGAATTTTAAAAGCTAATCTGAGATACTTGAGTAAAAACTCTTCAAGAGAGTAAAGTTTGTTTAGTGTAAAAGTATAGGTGAAGTTTCCTGAGGCTTACTCATTAATGTTTACTCTCTTAAACTTAAGATAAATCAACAAAATTCCAACGAAAGTTCCTAAAATTAAATATTTTATAATCTTTTTTGATTTTCCCATGGCCATCATCCCCAATTTCCATGCTTAGTAAATATGTTATACACATATTACAAACTTTCGATATATGCTTCCAATAAATATTGTTTAGTCTTGTAAGCATTTATATATTTAAAACAGGAAGTTTTATACTAGAATTCAGATATGATGTAGGGTATGAATCTGGAAAGAAAGTTTTTGAATTGAGACGGAGAGAACGGATAATAAGAAAGAAGCCTGAAATAAAGCAAAATTTAAAAGTTAAAAATTATAGTTTACTTGAGTTCACAGCCTCATGCTTTATGTTTTTCCCTTACAACCATAACAGGAACCTTTGAGTGCCGGACAACATTTCCAGCAACGCTGCCTAAAAGCAGCCGTTCAATACCTGTTCTGCCAAGAGTACCCATAACAATGATATCCATTCCGTTTTCCTCGGCATAACGAATAAGTTCATCTACAGGAACTCCTTCAAGCACGATGGACTCCACATTGATTCCTTTTTTCTCTCCTAAATCTTTTACATAATCTACAGCCTGTTGAGCCTGGATTTTCAATCCTTCATATATCAATTCCCAATTAGGACTCACACCAGTAGAAGAAAGATAATCCATATACATAGACAAGGAAGTAGTTGACACCACACAGACTGAATAAACCGTCCCTCCACTCAATCGAGCAAGTTCTATCCCTTTTTCGGCAGCTAGCCTGGAGCAATCTGAGCCGTCGGTTGCAATCATTATTTTCTTAAAATTAACGGTTGCCATGAAAATCCAGTTATATTATTCATTGGAAATAAATATAATAGCATCGGGCTTTACAATATGGAAAAGTTATGGAAATTTCTGATCTTCGACAGTACGGAAAAGAGCTGAGCCCAAAACCAATTTTACCTTCAAATTAGTAAAATCTCAAAACTATTTTCGTGATCAAGAAATCGATTGATTATTTGGAAGCCGGGATTCAGAGAAGTAGTTTTGAGTTTTGGGCTCAGCTTCACTTATGTCATTCTTCTCTCGTTCTGCCAGTGTAATTGCGTAGTCTCCTGTAGTAAAAAAGGATTGATGCAGAATGATTTCCTGATGAAAAACTAAGTCCATTTGTCAATATCAACAGATGAAACAGGGCTGATTAAAAGAACTGGGATAAATATGGAGTCTATGCCAAAACCTATTTGCTTCTTCATTATGAGTTTTCAGGATCACTTTAGTGATTAGGTATTCAACTGACTGTTCCGAACACCAAATTCAAAAATCAAGTTTTGAGTTTCAGAATAAACTTATTAAATATTCAATAGGAAAAAATATTATCATTGAAGACGATTTTTACATATTCTTATTTTTTGCATTTTATTCGTTTTCGCATAAGTAAGAACATGAATTTTCATTAATTGTTTTTGTGTTTTGTAGACATATAAAGAGGGAAACTATGAAAGTAGTTGGTATACTGTCAAGCCCACGAGGCAAAAAGAGTAACACTTTAAAACTAATGGATGCAGCCCTCAAAGGAGTTGCAGAGGCAGAGGCAGAAGCCGAAGTTGAAACCATTGACATTGCAAAGTTGAAGATCAAGTATTGTATTGCATGTGATTCTTGTCATGAGAAAGGTGAATGCACAATAAAAGATGATTTCAATTTAGTAATGGGCAAGCTACTAGCTGCAGACGGGATCATCTTGAGTAGCCCTAACTACATAACAAATGTTACAGCACAACTCAAGACACTGTTCGATAGAAGTCCACTCATGGTTCATGAACAGCTCTTTGAAGGGAAATATGGTTTTTCATTGACTACAGCAGGTAGTGGTGAAGTCGATTTTGTACTTGACATTATGAGTAACTACATGAAAACCTGCGGGGGCAATACTATCGGGGGAGTTGGCTGTGCAATGTCGCAGGGCCCTTCAGCATTGGAAGTAGCTACTGAAAAATCTCGTGAAATGGGAAAAGACCTTGTTAAAGCGATAAACGAGAAAAGGCAATACCCTGAACAGGAAGCTGCACAGAAAAACTGGAGAGAGCGGTTCAAGTATGTCCTCCTTGCCAATAAAGACCACTGGACGCATAACTGCGATTACTGGATGGAAAAAGGCTGGATCTAAAAAATAACCTTCTTTGAGGGTGATTGTATAACATCAACAAATCTATTAAGTGTTAAGGAATTGGGGAATAAGCTTACTGAAGCTGGCAGATTAAAACTGCGTCCTCTATGTGTTTACGGTACGGATGAAATTCCTGAAGACGCAGTTCCATCATACACTGTAGACCGCTGTGTAGCAAAGACGATTTATGCATCAGCTCTCTTTGAAGAGACGCCTCCGGTCTATATTGAAGCAGGTCATGAACAGTGTTGTGCCGGTGGGATGACATGGATGGGGTTAGCGGAACCGCACCCGAAGCTTAAGTACTTCGTAACTGTGGGCACACCTGATTTCCATGGAGGTGCTGCCGAACATTTAAAAGCAACTCCTGAGCTATTCGATGAGCAGAGAAAGAGAGCAGGAAAAATCCTTCCACATGGAAAATACACAGTCATTACTCCGTGTACTCACAATCCGGCACCTGAAACTGTCAGGTCTTTTATTGTCTTTGCAGGCAGCGAGCAGATCAGGAACCTCTGCGGGCTGGCGCAGTTCAATAGCTCTGAGCCCTTTTTCAAAACCGTGATACCTGGAGGGCCCATTTGCGCTACGATGATCGCTTTCCCGGCAGGCATGGCAGAAAATGCACCGAAAGACTCGGCTTATGTCGGGCCTGTTGATCCTACAGGAAACCCCTGGCTGCCTCCAGAATTGATGATAATGGGTATTCCTTCGAGGTTGGCACAGCAAATGGGAGCCGACCTTGAGGAATCCTTTATCTGCAAGCGGGGCAAAATCGCATATCCTGAGAATCGTATAGCTATTAATCCATATACGAAGGTCATAGAGAAATGATAATACACAGGGAACTGATTTTAGATTCCAGAGTGTAAATTTTGAATAATAAACAGTAAGATACTCAAGTTGTGAGCCAGATATTTGAAAGCTGCTGAACAAATACCAACATAAGCATCAACCAGCTAACTATCTGGTAATTTTTTCAGTAATTTATTACTTTCGTGAAAAAAGAGAGTTTTAGCTAGAAGTTTACCTTTTATTTAGCTTACCTTTTATTGGCTTTAGAGATTCAGGCTTATCCGGTAATTGCCGAAACCATTTCATGTCAGACAATACCTTGAAATAAATTATGAGAATTTCCCTTTCCTACCCTAAACCACTTTCTTACTCTAATTTATCTTCTTACCCTAAAATTTTTACTTCCGTAAACTATCTTTCTCTCTTAAAAATCTTTAGTTTCCTAAACTATTTTTCGATCCTAAAATTTTTATTTCTTTAGTCCATTTTTCTACCCTAAACAACTTTTTTATCCTTAGATTTTACTTACTTCAGTCTACAGGCATATAGTTTGCTTCGATAACTTCGCCCTCTTTCATTTCTCTTTGTCTACTGAATAAGCTCCTTGTGATGAATATTATCCATCTCCAATGGAGTGCAATGTGAGCAACAAAGAAAAACAGCATAAGGATTCCGATTTTATCATGAATAAGCCTCAAGATTGGGCCTGCTGCATGGTGGTTGAAAAACATTATAAGACCTGAATAACCAACTAAAGCAAATTGAACGAAAAATGCCAAATCTAATAGATAGTTGAGCTTTGTTTTTTTTGTCTCTTTTATCTGCCCTTTTTTTCTGAAAAGGTCCTTTGTGCGAAGTAATATCCATCTCCAGTGCAGTGCAACATGAACGACAAAGAAAAGAAGCATCAGAACCCCAACTTTATCATGGATAAATCTTAAGATCGGACCTGCTGCATGGTGATTAAAATACATTATAAGGCCTGAATAACCGACTAAGACAAATTGAACAAAAAATGCCAAGTCTAATAGATAGTTGAGTTTTATTTTTTTCATTTCTTTCCTCCATTTTGATGTTTATAGCTACATTATTGTAAGATTCTTAATTTCAGTTCATTTGATTAATTTTCATTGATGATCTCGCTTACATCAATCATCCACTACAGCAGTTTTGCTGATTTCCGGCGAATACTATACTCTCCCGAATTGGCAGAAAAAGAAATAAAGATACTTGCAAAAAATGAAGGTAAAAAAGGACTTACTTTTAATTTAAAAGTTCAATAAACCATTTATTTTCGAATAAAGCTTAATTATGGAGTATTAATTTTAATTTAGAGATCTTTAATCTATATTTGTTAATTTTATGTGCAATAAAAGCTAGAAATGCAAGGGAAGGTAAGAAAACTGCCCAGTAGCTGAAGTACTCCAGGAATTATGGCAAAATTATGTTTTATTCCTGTTAAGCACTTATGAATATTCTCTTTCCTGAATGCAGGATTCCCTACGTTATGTCTTCATATATTAAACTTTTGCAAATAAATCCTGATGAACTGTTCCAATTTTGATGTACCAATTTAGATGTTCCAATTTTAAATGTTTCAATTTTAGATGTTCCAATTTTAGATGTTCCAGTTTTAGATG
>DUGT01000153.1:11659-13522 GCA_013331275.1 Methanosarcina sp.
CTTTAGATGTTCCAGTTTTAGATATTCCAGCTTTCAACCATATCCTGCTGGCTCTGTTAAGAGTTTAGAAAGTCTTATAAGTCCTGAAGAGTTCTTTTCTCTAAGTGTCAGGTGAAATTCCTGAGACCGGGCCAAAGCACTGAAAAAATAATCTAAACTTTAGTTTTATCGGTGGAAATGGATTTAATGAAGGTTTGAAGGCTCTTTTGAGAAATTCCCAGCAGATAACACTTTACTGGGATCTGATTTTTTATTTAATATCTAATTAAAGATTAAATTTAACGAAAAACCTGTAAAAAAGCTTCATCGATAAGTTAATTCTGTATATCTCCTGTTTTTGCTAAGTATGCTTTTATTATTAAACTCCAATGAAGGAGATGACTGCCTTCTCTTAGAAACTGAAAAGTAAGGCATCTGTCAGATGCAGATGCCTTAACCTTAGAGAATTCAATGGGAAATAAACTGATAGAGATAGAATACCTCGCCACTCTTAGGAACTCTTAAATCAACACAAAAGTTCTCCCATTTGAAAAGTGATAGAAGGAAGCAGTCAAACCTGCACTCCAGAAAATGAGGCACTGTACATTTTATAGTGCCTCAAAATATGGAGCGGCTATCAACCCCTACTCCAAATGTGAGGCACTTCGCATTTTGTAGGTGCCTCAAAAACGTAGACTGCTACTATGTTACTAATCCTGTAATTCTAGAAGGACAATAAAAAAGCAGTAAAACTAAATAACAGTATGATAAATATTAATATGTGCCTTTAGATTAGATGTTTCAGGCAGAATACGGACAAAATCGAAATTAGTCCGATAATCCTGAAGCATGGATATAGTTTAGAGGGTATGTATGACACTTATCAAGATTATAGAGACATTTAAAAAGAAATTAAATGCCTCATACGTTTTAAAGTCGCTTGAGAAAGCAGCAGATTTCTACGGCGAATCGGACAATGATTCCGAAATAAATAATCCAGGGGTGATCACGAAAAACAGCCCGTATGGCGGTCCAACTCGTAATTTTGCTAAAAATCTGGGTTCAGAAGATGTCTTCAGGAATGGAGAGGTTCCACTTATCAAACTGACTAATGTCTGGAAAATTTATCAGATGGGGGAAATTGAGTTTGCAGCCCTTAAGGGAATAAATCTTGAGATTTATGAAGGGGAATTTCTGATAATTCTCGGGCCCAGCGGAAGTGGGAAAAGCACGCTTATGAATTTGCTGGGCTGCCTGGATATACCATCAAAAGGTACGGTTTGCCTGAATTCGAAGGACATCTCAGAATTGAATGAATCGGAACTCGCCGTCGTCCGAGGACAGATGATTGGTTTCATATTCCAGAGCTTTAACCTTCTTCCAACTCTGAACACTGAAGAAAACGTGCTTTTACCTATGGAATTTCAGGAAGAAGATAGGAAACTAGCCCGACAAAAAGCTTCATATCTGCTTGAAATTGTCGGACTCTCAGATAAGAAAAAGAACCTTCCCTCCCAGCTTTCAGGCGGGCAGAAGCAAAGAGTTGCAATAGCCCGCTCTCTGGCTGTAAACCCGCCTATAATACTTGCAGATGAGCCTACAGGAAACCTTGATACCAAGACTGGAAATTACATTCTGGATTTTCTGGACGGGCTGCACGCAAGAGAACGTAAGACTATTATTATTGTTACCCATGACCTTGAACTTGTAAAATATGCAACAAGAATCGTGTACATAAGAGACGGTGAGATTGAAAAAATCGAGACATGCAAGCAAAAACAATGAAGTATGAAAAAAGAAACAGTATGAAAAAACCAATTATGAAAAATAACGAGGTATGAAAAAAACAGTATGAAAAAAGAAACAGTATGAAAAAAACAGTAT
>DUGT01000153.1:13655-23446 GCA_013331275.1 Methanosarcina sp.
ATGAAAAAAACAGTATGAAAAAACCAATTATGAAAAATAACGAGGTATGAAAAATGAAGTAAACATGAGTTGAGGAGTCAAAATGAAAAAGTTCTCTTTACTAAAAATACTACTGTTGTATTCAGTGTTCATATGCCTTGGAGCTGGAACAGCACTTGCCTCTAATGGTAATATACAATCTGCATTTTTGGAAGTAGACCTGGCCAAGCAGAACCCTGACGCTGCCCGTCCTGGAGAACCTGTTGAGCTCACTGTCAGCATGCAAAATGTAGGAAATGCTGACCTGAAAGATATTGTTGTCACATTGAACCCGAAATATCCTTTCAGTAAGATTTCCGGAGAAGACCTGACAAAAAAAGTCTCCTACCTGAATTCACGGCAGGATGATGACGATGCAGCAGTCCTTAAATTCAAGCTTATGACAGATGCCAACGCTTCAGAAGGCACATACGATATAGATATTACTACCACTGCTAAAGAAAGCGGTTCCTCGTCAAACGTGATTACCATTACAAAAACCATCCAGCTCGAGGTAAGGGGTAAAGAGTACGCGCAGATTGTTACCATAAACAAGGCAAGTATTGACCTGGCAAAGGAAGAACCTCTGGAATTTATAATAACAAATACCGGAAACTCACCTCTGAAAAATATGGTAATTTCCTGGAAAGACCCAAAAGGGGTAATTCTGCCGGTATATTCGGATAACACAAAATACATCAAATATCTGGCTGCAGGTGACTCCGTAACCGTATCTTACTCGGTAATGGCAGATGTAAACGCAGATCCTGGACTCTACACTCTGAATGTAAACCTTAGCTTTGAAGACTACAATTCCAATGAAAAAAACATTGCGACCACAGCAGGACTTTTCGTTGGTGGAGAAACTGATTTTGATGTTTCCTTTTCGGAAAGTGATCAGGGAGAAATTTCCCTTTCAGTTGCAAATGTTGGTAACAACATGGCATATTCCGTGAAAGTCTCGGTCCCTGATCAAAATGGGTACAGGGTCTCAGGAAGCTCTTCAACAATTGTTGGAAACCTTGAGAAAGGAGACTATACTATTGCATCTTTCAATGTTGCAAGTACACAGGGCGTTGGAGGAGCTGAAAATAGTGCAGGAACATCAGGGGAGGATGCAAGAGCAAGAGAGAGAGATGAAAATGTAACTTCCAAAGATTCCAATCCTCTAAAAGTCCAGATTGAATATACGGATGCAAGAGGAGAAAGAGTGACAGTTGATAAGGAAGTAAAACTCGAAACGACTGCCGGAAGTATGACTGCACAGGGACGAGGAAGACCAGGAGCAGCAGGTAACAGCAGTGGCTTAAGTTCATACCTAGTTTATATTGTTTTAATAGCTGTTGCAGGAGCAGGTTTAATCATATACCGCAAAAAAAGGCAGACAGAAGGCGAGAAACAGTCCGGAAATAAAAAACCTGAAGACCAGAAGCATGGATCAGGAACAGGTTCAGGGACAATTCGAGATTGAAAAAGAGGTCTCCATAGAAAACGGCGTGGTCAGAGTGATAAAACGGCGAAATGGTTTTCAACCCTTTTCAAAAAAGGTTTGACTGAAAAAGAATGGAAGGATGCAAGATGAGACAATCGACCTATTTGAAGATGGGTTTGAACATGCTTGTGCACAGCAAACTCAGAAGTTGGCTGACCATTATTGGGATAGTTATAGGAATTGGGTCTGTTGTCGGCATCCTCTCCCTTGGAGATGCTATGCAGGAGCAGGTGCAGAGCAGGCTCGCCGAAATGGACCTGACAAAAATAACCATCAGTCCAGGATATACCAAAGCATCATCGAATATGCCTGGTTTTCCTGGGATGAGGGGTTCATCAACAGACGCTGAATTGACAGATGACGACATTGAAGCTCTTCAGGGTCTGGATGGAATACAGCACATAGCTGGCCAGATCTCAGGCAGTGAATCAGTGATTTATGCAGCTCAAAATGCCACTCTCTCGATTACAGGTGTGGACCCTCAGGTCTGGAAATACATGACTACTCTGAAAACGCAATCAGGAAGATTACTCGAACCTGCTGATAAGTATGTTGCAGTCATAGGAAGTGAGATTGCAAGTGGAGTTTATGACCAGGAAATAGGGGTCAACCAGATAATAAATATAAACGGCAAAGCCGTGCGCGTTGTTGGAATCCTGGAAGAAGAAGGTGAACGTGGGGACCGAAGTATTTACATGCCGATCGATGGGGCAGTAAATCTGCTTGATGACGCAGAAGAAGGTGTTTATGATTCAATTACTGTGAAAGCCAAGAGTGAAGATCTGGTTGATGGATTGATGGAAGATATAGTGGATAAGCTCATGGTTTCAAGACATATAATTCAGGAAGATGATAGGGACTTTTCCGTGACAGCTTCCAAATCGATGGCAGAGTCCGTCACTGAGATGACGAGTTCAATGACACTGTTCCTTGGTGCTATTGCAGCAGTGTCTTTGCTTGTGGGAGCCGTCGGGATTGCAAACACCATGTTTACCTCTGTCCTTGAAAAGACAAAGGAGATCGGAACTATGAAAGCCATTGGAGCGAAAAATAGGGATATCCTTATGATTTTTCTCTTTAATTCCGCAATGGTTGGTCTTGTTGGTGGTATCCTTGGAGATATTCTGGGAGCTTGTGTTTCAACTCTTTTCCCTATGCTGGGTCTGCAAATGATGAGAGGAGGAGGCTTTTCAGATGTATATCTTGCTCCTGATCTGATGGCTTTTGGACTCATCCTGGCAATTTTAATAGGAGTGATCTCAGGAGTAGTCCCTGCGTACAGGGCTTCAAAGTTAAAGCCAGTAGATGCACTAAGATACGAATGATTCACAGCTAACGGAAAAGAAAGAAGAAAGGTAGTCAACTCTTTCTTAATTTTCTGCTTCTTTGGAAAAAGTAGAGGTAGGACAAAAAATGAATATGATTGACTTAGCAGTTTTTTCTGAAAAAAGAAGGAATTTGCTCTTACTTATAGTAAAGGAGCCAAGAAGAATAGAGCAAGCAATTCAAGGATTACTTATCAGTATTTACGGTGAGACAAACAAATTGATAGAGGCCGAAAGTTCAAAATTGTTTGTTCACTGCAGGAACGT
Source organism: Methanosarcina sp. (assembly GCA_013331275.1). Lineage (GTDB taxonomy): Archaea > Halobacteriota > Methanosarcinia > Methanosarcinales > Methanosarcinaceae > Methanosarcina > Methanosarcina sp11020u. The sequence continues at coordinate 16,758 of DUGT01000153.1, forward strand.
GAATTTACTTTTTTTGATAGTACAGACCGATTTATGGAATGGAACTTTTCCGAATTGATAAACGACTAAGCAACTAGCTAACAATGTGCTCAGAAAAAGAGGCTTTGCATTGGGGAAAAGAACTTTACACATATTATGAGAAGGCTTCAAAACCTATAGCTTCAAAACTGGAGCTTTTGGACTTATTGAGTTTTCGATAGGAAAAATCAGTTTGAGGAAATAAAAAAATTATAAAAAACAAAGGTAGATGATTAAATGAAAAGAATTAATATGATTTTGATAGCTGTCCTTATACTGGCTATCTTTCCCTGTATTGGTGCAAGCGCTAAAGATGGAAATATCGGAAGCAGCCCAGAACACAAGAATACTACAGATTGGTTATTTATTGAACCCCCGAGTCTTGAGGTTCAGTACGGCAGCTTCGTAAGTACCATTGAAAGTAGAGTCAATGATTTTCAAAATTTGAATTCGGAATTTCCTTTGTCTCCTGGGGAAAGAAATAGAAATGTGCCACAAAATTTCCAACCCACGAATAATGAAAGAAGGTACCAACAATTATCTCCGGCTGTCACCAGAGAAGAACCATCGGAAGGTGTACCTCCTGAGATGAGATCAAGGAGTTTTCTGGATGAACAATACATAACGCAGCAAAATACTTCCTACTATCAATCCTGTGTTACCCCATATGCAAACGCTGTAACCTCATACCTTAAAGAAAACAGTCTTGACGATAAATACGAGATCTATGAAGCCGCTTTATCGTGGACCTGGGTCTCAGATGAGACCCTGAACGGCGTAGATGAAAAGTGGCTTACTCCAACAGAGTTCCTTGAAAAAACTCCTACTTATTCCGGCAATCCGGATTACGGAGAGCCTGTCAGTGACTGTGAGGAGCAGGCAAATACTCTTTCATCCCTGCTGATCACCTCAGGAGAATATAATGAAAGTACTGTACGTGTAGCTATAGGAAAAGTAGATTTCGGAAATGTTAGTGGTGGACATGCCTGGGTAGAAGTTTATGAAAACGGGGAATGGTTCCCACTTGACCCGACTGAAGGACCATACTATGACGATGAAAACTGCTCTATAGTATCTGCGGACGTATCGGAAATCAATTATGACGAGTACCTGGACAGTACATATCCGGCTGCTAAAGTCTGGTATTATTACAATAACAAGTATTTTATGGAAGTGGGAAAGCAGAATGAAAATGTTCCGGTGTTCTGGAACGAGCAACCAGAAAGTTATCCCGAAAAACAGAATGAAGATGCTCAAGCGTTCCAAAACAAGCAGCTGGAAAATTATCCGGACTGAATACTCGTGGGGTAAGAGATTTCCAATCCCAGTAAACCTCTCAGGTTTTTTAACCTTGAAAATGGTACCTGGAAAGAGGAAAAGTATCCGAAACTTTCATTCCTTTTTAAGGGAATTGAAAATCGAGAGATATTTCATTTTCTTACCTCTCTTTTGAGCCATAGTTTCTCTCTTGGGTCAAAAAGTTTCTTTTATCGGATTCGCTTTTCTATGTGCTTTATTGAATGTAGTTTCTTCTATTATTCGATATATCTTAGTTTGACAGGTTGACATTATGAACTGAATGCATCTCAACCTATCAATAACTTTCTTGCTAGCGTTTTTCAGGTGTCAGGAATATTTTGATTTATTTATTTATTTATTTATTTATTTATTTATTTATTTATATATTTATTTATTCATTTATTTGTTTGTTTGTTTTAAACTGATTAATGTGTGTCCTGAATCTCGCTACTTGCATACACAAAAAACTACAAAAAACTACTTTTACAACGATTTTTAGGACAGTAACGTGCTTTTCATGAAAAGTGTACTAACTAAAACTTTTTAAAAATATTTATTCTTAAGGCTTTTCCTCATAAAAACTTCAGTTTTTCGAGATTTGACTCACTATACTTTCTTAAACTTTAATACCTCTAAGTAAGATTATCTTATAAAATTTTTATAGTATTTATTTTTTTCGTAAGATTAACACTTTTGAATCGCCCATTTAAAGTTTAATCTATTTTTATTTTTAAAATCTCAGAAATAGTAGCACAATTAGGCATACATGTAAATATTACTTATTAAAAATATGTGCAATGGAAATGCCGTAGGAGTGGGTTTTTAGGTCGATCTCAGGAAAATAAAATAAAAATGTATAAATGAGTACAAAGAGGTTTTTAGGTGTTATACAAGAAAATATCTATGCAAAAGTACGAAAACTTACACAAGATATTCAGTGGAAGTAACAGGAATACTTTTAAAATCTGCCGTGAATGTGGGGGAGCATGCGAGCATAATAAAATCGGAACTTTGTTGCCCGGGGAAGAAGAATATATAGCAGAAAAAATGGGTATAAATGTTTCGGAGTTTAAAATTAGCTACCTTGATGTTCTGAAAATGGATGACGGAACTTTAATATCTGTATTAAAATTAGGAAAGTTGTGCCCATTTTTAAGTGAAGAAAGTAAAGAATGTAACTGTCGAGAGTTTAAGCCTGTATTCTGTAAAATCTACCCATTAGTCCTTACACTTGAAAATGAAAAAATAAATTTTAAAATCGATAATTTGTGTAACTTGTCAAGAAAAAAAGCTTGCAGGCTTTATTTCGAAACTGCTATCCCGCTTTTATCAAATCTAGAAATTCCAGTAGATTGGTTAAGATATGTAACTAGCTATGATAATCTCTGCTTCGACTACGATCAATTGAAAGAATACAGGAGAAGAAAAAATAAGTATGCAGTTTTTTCATTGGAAGAATTGTTGAGTTTGCAGAAAGCCAAGATCGAGCCTATCAATCTATGTGTTGATTTCGGTCACGGTTTCGTTCAGAAAGTTGAAGAACCGGTTTTCTAACTTTAAGCTAGAGAGAGCGAATTCAAGTAATTATAGAAACCTGAGTTAGATATAGCAAAGTTAAACTTCTATTTTTCAACATTAAAATTTTTCAAATTTTTTAATCTTTCAACTTTCTTGTTTTTCAGTTTTCTATTTTTCAGCTTATTATTTTCAGCTTAATATTTTTCAATTTTTTGTTTTTCAATTTTTATTTAGTAATTTTTATTTAGTAACTCTTTTATTAAGTACCTTTTTTATTTAGTAACTTTTTTATTTTTTCCGTAGTTTTATCTTTTACCCTGTGATTTATTGTTTAGTCCAATCGTTCCATTTTCACCGTTATTATTACCTTTTATCGGAATAGCGAAAGCAAAAGTGCTTCCCTCTCCAGGATTGCTTTTGAACCAGATATATCCGCCATGTAACTTGACAATCTGTTTAACCAGCGAAAGCCCCAGCCCGGTTCCCTGAAACTGTTTGGACAAAAAGGAATCAACCTGGCTGAAAGGCTTGAAAAGTTTACTTTGGTCCTCAGGTTTAATCCCAATTCCAGTATCCATGACCATTATTTCTACCATATCTCCTTTTTTTCGTGCTCCTATTTTTACAAGCCCGTTTTCAAAGGAGAACTTTATCGCATTATCAACAAGGTTATACATTATTTGAACGAACCTTGCTTCGTCAGCACATATAGTGGAAAGACTGCTATCTATATCGATTTCAACTTGAATATGCTTTCGGTCAGCTATAGGAGACAGAAGATTTCTTAGTATGTTAAACTTACCGGCAAGCTCAAACTTTGTATAATTAAGCTCCATTTTTCCAGCTTCTACTTTCGAGAGATCGAGGATACCATTTATCAGATTCAGAAGGTGTTTTCCACTCTTAGAGATGTTCCCAACGGACTTTAACTGTTTTTCGTTAAGTTCACCGTATACCTGTTCATATAAAAGGTCAGAAAAACCTATTATAGAATTAAGCGGGGTTCTCAGTTCATGGCTCACATTCGCCAGAAACTCGCTCTTGGTGCGGTTTGCGGCTTCCGCTATTTGTTTTTCCTGCAGGAGGGTTTCTGCTGCTTTCCTTTCCGTAATGTCCCTGCACATTTCAAGGACTCCTATAATTTTTCCGTCCTCTTCGGTTACAGGTATTGCCTGAACAAACCAGACTTTACCGTCTTTTGCAGTAAACTCTTCTGATTTTTTGTTGCCTGTAGTGAAAACTTGCTCAAGTTGAAGGTAATCGGATAACGGGCTATTTATATCAGGAGTATTCTTGAGGCATAGACCCACTGCTTTTTGGAGATCTATCTTCATAAATTCCAGGGCAACTTTGTTTGCCCAGATAATATTACGTTCAGGACTTACGAAAATTGCCAGTTCATTCAAAGAATCAAGCAGGACTTTCTTTTCTCTTTCCTGTGCCTTTAACTCCTGCTGTACAAGATCAATTTCGTTTAACATTCCGTTTATTTCCCTGGAAAGACGGTAAAGTTCATCATTGTCCTTGAGAGACAATCTTCTGGAAAGATCCTTTTCTGATCTTACCTGAGTAACAAAATTATCAATTCCTATTAGCCTTGAGATGAATAACTTATCAAGAGAAAATTTAACCCCAACCATGGTCATTAGACCGATTAGCAAAAGGAAGAGATACATGTTATTCAAGGTTCTCTCGCCATACAGATAGATTTCTCTTGGAAAATCCGCTCTAATAACAAGAGCAGGTTTACCTGAAATATCCGGCAGTTCAAAATAACCAGCTATTCTGCTGTCATTGAGAGGTTCGACAATAGTATGTTGCGGACTATGTGAAAAGTTGTTAAACTTAGCCTGGAAATCAGGAGGAAGATTGTCATCAACACTATACATCAAAAGTGAAGAACGGGTGGTTTCTTTAAAGGATTCAAGGAGGTTGTCGTCAAAATATTTGCCGAAAACCACAGTTCCCCTCATAGGACCTGTATAATTTGTTGTAAGGATAGAATGGCACGAAATAAACATAGGTTTTCCATCGAGCAGGACAAAACCGCTTATATTTCCATTTTCTTCTTTTGTAAGGAGAGTTCCGTCTTTGACCAATCTAAGAAGGTCTTGAGGAACCGGTGTTTCCTGTACGGTGTCGATATCAACCGCTTTTGCATAAACAAGAGAGCCGGAATTATTCACAAAAAGCATTACATTAATTTTAAGCTTGGCAAGAGTATGATTCTGAATGTTTTCCCGTACGAATGTCTGATTTCTGTCTTCAATAAATAAATAAGTATCGTTCCAGCAAGCCCAATCCTGGACTATGTAATTAAGATACCCTTGCTGGGTTGAAATGGCATTCTGTACTCTTTCTACATTATTCAGTGTATCCAACTTTTCAAGCTCTAAAAAGTTTGAAAGCTGCATATTATGGGTGAGGGTAAACGAAGCTGCAAGAACACCAAAAATTATGAGAGTTATTAAAAGAACTTTTTTACTAATATCTATTCCAGACACCCCAGGGAATTCAATCGTTAGAAAAAGTTTGAAAGTTACATATAAAAGTTTGAAAGTAATATATTATTGATTAAAAAGGTGAGAAAGTATATAAATTTTAGTAAATGTTAGACAGATTTAAAATCAGTTAAAGCTTGTTCTCCTTTTATGTTTTAGTCTCCTAAACTTTCCCATAGTCTATTGCAAGTGAGAACATAAGTTAAATGAACTTCCGATAAAAACTAAATTGATCCTTTATTGTTTTTTGTTTATGCCGTTTCGGGCGTTCAGGTATGACTGTTCGGTAATTTCCAGATTTCCTCTGAGATTCACAACTTTCATATCAAACGTGCAGGCGAACTCTTTAACATTTATATGGAAATCTGGATCATCTACAAGCCCACTATCGATTTTTGCAGCCAGGCAGTAGAGTGGATTTTTCAGGTAACGATTGTTGAAATCTCTGCTTCCGTTTTTATTTTCAAGCTGCTTCCAGCTTGAGGCCCACATAGGTGTCAGGTAGATAGTTCCCATACCCTGAAAATTGGTCATGGCCCTGGCATAAGCTTCATTTCCTCCAAGCGCCAGACTAATGCAGTCCTCTATGTTTTTTCCATCTCGGTCTTTCAGGAAGAAAAGCTGGCATTTAAGATCAGCTAAATCTTCTTCCAGTTTTCCAAGTGCATGTCCGCAGATACCGTAAAAAATCAGGATCCCATCCGAAAAAAGAGACATTTCGCGGATATTTCTGTAAACCTCTGTCTTTAGAATATCAAGATCGGCATGTAAGTCCAGGCTTAATAAGTTTACTACAATGCTTACCTCTTCTCCAAGTTTCCGTTTCCTGCAAAATCTATTGAAGATAGGAAAACTGGAAAAGAATCCTGCAGGAATTCTTAAATCATAGCTGGAGTGACCTTTGAGAAGCATTGGGACCCGATCCAGAAAAGCTGTTTTTGGGTTGCAGTTTCTTGACCTGAGCTTACGAAGAAACCCTGAAATTTCCCGATTTTCTACAACGATTAGCTGCTGTAGCTCACGGTCCTTTGATAATACATGTACAAGCTCATCTTCGAGCATCCTGCAGGCAACAATGCTCAGCACAGGCATAGTTTAAATGTCCTTCCTCTTAACTTTGTTAGGATTTTTTTGGGATCATTTCTGGTAAACTTCTGTTTTCAGAGTTCCTGAATCATTTCTGGTAAACTCCTATTTTCAGAATTCCTGAATCATTTCTAGTAAGTTCCTATTTTCTTGATTGTGGAATTCTTTATGTCAATTTTTATTTTCGGAATTTCTGGAGTACTTTCTGGTAAATTTCTACTTTCAGAATTTCTGAAGTTCTTTTTGGTAAGTTTTTATTCTCAAATT
>DUGT01000099.1:0-13409 GCA_013331275.1 Methanosarcina sp.
TTCCAGTATTCAATGTACTTACAGCAGTATTTTCACCGGTATCAATTACAGAAACATTATTACTGTAACGGTGTGTCACATAAACTTTTTTTCCGTTGGGACTGACCACAATTCCCTGGGGAAAATTTCCTGCACGCACAGTGGCTACAACACTATTTGTTGCCGTATCGATTACAGATACATCACTGCTACGAGCATTTACTACGTAAACCTTTGTCCCATTCGGGTTAATTGCAACTCCAATAGGGTTGGATCCTACGGGTATTGTAGTTGTAACTTTGTTTGTAGTCGCATCAATTACAGAGACACTGTTACCCTCTGAATTTGTAATGTATGCAAATGGCGAGGCTCCTGCAATGCTCACCAACATTAAAAAAGCAAGTCCAATCATCCACAAAGCTTTATTGAATGTCTGCCTCTTAAATGTTTTATCACATTTTATTTCTTTCATTTTATATCTCTCATCATATGGATCATCAAATTTGTTGAAAAGTTGAAAAGTCTCTATATTTCAATTACATATCGTATACAATTGACCCACTATTTTACCCTAACTTCGAACTTGTTTTATTTTACATAATTATTCCACAATACCAAGATGAAATTGGAACTTACTCAACGTTTAACTTTTTGCGCCGCTTGCTATTGTATCGTGTATTGAACTTTCAAACTATTTGAATCTGCAAAGTTATTTCAGGGTAAAACACACATTTTTTAGGCTTAACTACTACCTTCAGACAAAATTTTATATTTCAATTTTTCACATATTCGAAAAATCGTTTCTTTATCAGTTGTATCAATTAACTTCCATTCAATAAGAAGAGCAACTATTATCAATAAGACTCCTACGATGTAATATGATACTCCATAAAATAAATAAGACATAAAAAAACTGGAAGTTAGAAAAATAATACAGACGATGAATGGAAGTCCTAATAGTTTGTATTGTAATGTGATATACTTAGAGATGTAGAAGGTACATAATAGGGTTAAAATAAAATAAGTAGATAAATAAGTGGAAGCCAAGCCCATTAATCCTAATTTTTTTACTAAAAAATAAGATGAGATATTGAATAAAAGACAGAATGCAATATCGATATACATAAGTGTCTTGGTTTTTTTAATGCCCATAAGCACAGCTCCCATTGATGAAAAGATTGAAACAAAGAATCCAGAAATGACTAATATATATGTTGCGGAAATCGAATCAGTATAAGCATTTCCAAATAGAATTAAAATAAGTTCTTTTGAAACTAAATTGGCCGCTAAAATCACTGGTAGGACGAGTAACATTATAATTTTTAATGTGTTAGAAACAAAGAACGAAAGGCTTTCTGGTTTAGATGATGATAAATTACTTACAGTTGGCATTAAATTGTATTGGATCGCATTGGGAACAAACAAGATAAGATTGTAAATTGCTAGAGCAACTTTATAAGATCCTACATCTTTAAAATTCTCTTCCATTGAAAGTAGCGTGGGCCCAAACCATTGAAACGCTGTATATGCAACTCCAGAAAGAAACAGTGGGAGCGAAAACTGAATGATTTTTTTAAGTAGTTCTTTGTCAAATGAAAAATCAATCTTAACTTTTTCAGTACTTAATAAATTCAAAACTAAGACTAAAGTAATTAAAAGTGAAACAATTGAATTAGTTATTAGTGATAATATTGCACCAAGTATGCTAAAATAGTATACTAACATAATAGTAATTGGGATGTTTGTTATCGCCAATATAACATTTAACTTTGATACTGACTTCATCTCTTGAAATCCAGCAAGGATTGAAATACAAAGATTACTAAAAACAGTAAAAAAAATAGTCAAAGTATATATTTTTATCAAAAAACCAATTGAGGGCTCGTTATAAAAATTAGAAATGAAATCTGAGGATAATATTATAAGAGTAATCAAAATAAACGAAGATGTTATCGAAATTAAAGAAAGAGTTCCTATTGTTTTTCCAATCTTACTTTTATCAGTCACCCTGTATTCTGCAATAAATGTTGTAATTGTGACAGGTAAATTTAATGAGGAGAACATTATAATTAGCCCCCCTAAATATTGAATTACTGAAAAAATTCCCAATTTTTCAGGACCAAGAACTCGTGCGATTAGTATTGAATTAATAGTGGTAAAAATATTGACAAATATTATGGAAGTAAATATGTAACCACTATCTATAACAAATTTTTCTTTGAAGGATTTAGTGAATTTTTTATCCATAACGATCAAATCTTAGAGGCTGTCTCGAAATTAAAACCATTTTCACAATTAAATAACGGAAACGTTAACTTAAAATTCATATCTTAAGTTTTTCCGTTATTTAATACACATTGACCTTGAAGCTAGTGTCTTGTCAATCCTCAATTATCTGATAAAACGTGACAATTTTGTACAAATTCATGGTAAAAACATTACTTTGTTAAGATCTTATTACTAAATGACCATATACAGAAATCATTACTCAATTGTTAATAGGGATGTCAAAATATAGATGATGTATCAGTATTTAAGAAATTACTATAAACTGACTACTGTCACATTAATCCTATATACCAAATAATCATGTTTCTGTTAACTCATCATATATCCTTATAATCTTTGGAATAATAATTTCATTACTAAATTCTTTTTCAATTATTTGCCTTGCATTGTAACCTACTTCTTTTAGTTCATTTTCGTTACTATACAGATATTCAAGTAAAGAAAGAAGTTCATTGATATCTTCTTTTATAAGATATCCGGTTTTTCCATTAATTACAGGATACCTATCACCGTTGTTTAGCATTATTACAGGTCTTCCACAAGACATTGCTTCAAGGGTTATTCTTGAGATTCCTTCCACTAGCACAGGATTAAAAATGATATTCATACTTTTTATAAAAGAAGGGACATTATTTTCTGGAAGAACGCCATGGAAATACACATTCGTATTATTAACTCCTTGAATTTGATTACATGTTATGTGGAGTTCACAAAAATTAGGAAGGGTTTCAATCAATAGTTTAAGCATGTTAATACCTCTTGAGCGCTCAAACCTTCCAACAAAGCCAATAACAAGTTTGTTTTTTGACTCAATTTTGGAAAAAGAGAAGTTGTCTATATCTACAGAGTTAGGAATAAAGTATATTTTTTTATCTTCATTCATTAGATCGGAATAGTCCCTAACGTAAGTTTCAATGTTTTTATCAACGCAGATTATATATTCAAACTGATCAATAATGTTTTGCTCATACGCTTTAAAAATCGGATCAGGATTTAAAGAAGAAAACAGGTTGTGAATAGTAATAACTTTTGGAGTATTAATCTCATTAAAATCAATTAATTTGGAAAAAATCGTAGCGTTGATCCAAGTATCAACTCTAAGTAAATCATTGCAAAATCCGATTCCGTGGAAATGAATTAGATCATAAGTTGATTTTTTAAGATATTCATTTTTTTTTCTTAATCTCAAAATATCTGAAGAGAATCTATATGGAAATGAAAGTTTGTTAATGATGAAGTTATTAAAAGGAGATAAATTTCTATCATATGGCAGAAATCTTTTTACTAATGTGTTTTCAGAAAAAACCTCCTCTAAAAGAAAATCTGGCAATGAATTCGTTATTATATCAAAATTATATTTTTTAATATTTAGGACTAGGTTCGAAACATATGTTTCTCCTCCTCCTACACAGGGACTGAATCGTGGATTGTACTGTGCTATTGTTTTCATGTTTGCTCACTATATATTTTAATTATTTGACTTAAACCAAATAACCGTATACTTCCCCATTATTGTAGATCTTTGAACTATTTAATTCGAACTTCACCTTAAAAGAGTAGTCTAGGATTACTGGATAATAAATTCCTTGACTTACTTTTCCTAAAACAATTGGAATCCTAAATGCATCATTATCTAAGACATACAATTTACCTCTATCTCCAGTAAAACTATAATCTGGTGAAACCATATCAGGATCGATTGATTTTAATATGGTTTCACCAGATGGAGTAAGGATTCCATCACACATTTTTTCAATAGTTTCAGCTCCTTGGAGTTCCGATTTTGTATGGCCTAACCGTTGAGAAGATAATTTATTATATAATGGATTATCTCCATTTGAAATTGTGGATGTAACCATAAAGAAGCTCATCAAAAAAATAATCATTAAGACTGTTACAACATTAAATTTATTTTTAATCAAAGTTGCCATTCTTAAGATTCCAGAAGCAGAGACAAGAGCTAAAATCACATAAGCAAATATAAACCATCTACTTGGAATTATTGTTCGCATTCCCATAAGTGAAAAACCATATAATGCTGCAAATAGTACAATCATTGTTAAGCTCAATGAACTTTTGGATCCATTTTTATCTCCAGCCCATGTATAAGTACCAACTATGCCTGTTCCCAAAAAAAGTATATATCCAAGATGATCTAGTAAATATTCAAAGTAACTTGTCGATACGTAAGGTGAAACTTTTTCGCTAACGCTTGTTGCAAATTCTGCATCGTAAGTGAGAGCATGATGGAAACAGCTCATAATCTGATCAAAAAATGTAGCCGATGATCTTCCCGGATCTGCAATTGCATACATCCAGTACGCAAGAAGCATAACACCAAACATCCCTACAGTATTAAGAAATATTTTTGAATCAGTTACATTAAAACCCTCCAAACGAGAGTTAATTTTATTCCAGAAGTATAGAGAGGTTATTGTTACAAGCATTATGAATGCAGCAATGGTGTGTGTCAACGCCAAAATTGCAAGTAAAAAAATAACAATAGATTTATTATAAGTCGGTTTTGAAACATTTGTAAGGAGTAAATAAAGAATCTCCACAAAAAAAATACTCCCCAAACTCATAGGTATTGGAGCTGCACCATACGTAATTCTATAGTTTCCAAAAACTAGCATAAGAGCTGCTAATAATCCCACTTTTGAATTAACAAGTTTTTTTCCTATTAAAAAAACAAAAACAGATGAAAAAATATATGGAAAAGTGACTGACGAGAATATCGAGTTGTAAACATTCAAACCAGTCAGTATACTTGTTACTGAAGCAAGTATATGAAATATAGGAAAATAATAATATGCATTAAAAGTTCCCTGAGGAGCATCTAAAACAACGTGACCCGCAGCAATATAAATTGAAATCTCAGCATTATGAAGATAAGTGTCGACACCATAGATGTCGGCAAATTCGTAGTAAATCCCGCCATAGAGAAGAAGTCCAACAACCAAAATTTTGAAAAGAATAAATCCAGATTCCAACGTTTTTTCATTAGAGTGCAGAATCTCAAAGGTAATAGAAACACATGCCATAGCTACGAGTATGAAATAGCTTAAAGGCCTTGTATAAAGATTTGTATATAATATCCATAAGTTAAGGCTAATTATAAAGAAAAAAGAGATGTTATTTATATAAGCTAACCAGCCTGCAGTTTGAAGTTGAAAGATCTCATTTCCTTTTAGCAACTTTTCTTTCAATAAAAGATATATTAAAGAAGCAAAAAAGATAGTAGCTGCTATATCCTGCTGATGAATCCCATATAACCAGGATAAAATAATAATAATAATACCTAATAAAATTCCGCATAATGGAAAGATTGTATCAGCTTTAATTCCAATGCAATTTATACACTCTCCTTTTTCAAAATTAGGTTTACTTGCCATTTTGGACCGCTCTTTGATATAATGAATAATATTTTTCTGCAATGCTTTTGTTAGAAAATTCCCTAGCTTTTTCTCTTCCCATAAAACCCATAATTCTTCTTAAATCTTTGTCTTCAAGCAACATCAATATTTTATCTGCTAGAGAATTAATATTTCCATACTCTACTAAAAAGCCCGTTTTGTTATTGTCTACAACATAAGGAATGCCACCTATATTCGACGCGACAATAGGCTTTCCACATGCTTCAGCTTCAGCTAAAGCAATTCCAAAAGATTCTTCTTTTGAGGGAAATACGAATATTGAACATTCGGATAGTTCTTTCTTTAATTCCTCATTATCCAACGCTCCCATAAAAGTTATATAAGAACTTAAGTTATTTCGTTCAACATATTCAACCAGGCTATCGTAATATCCTTGTTTTCTGATTCCCCCTACAATATGCAATCTTACATTATCTCTTTTTGCGCATATTAATTCAACTGCCTTAATTACATTTAATAAACCTTTTCTTGGTTCAATGCCACCTATGAACAACAGACGGTCACTGACTTCCTGAGATTGAATCTCAAAAAATTCATCTCTTATACTGTTTGGAACAACATGAACCTCACCTTTACAAATAGATCCAATTTTCTCCACGACGTAAGGGCTTACAGTAGTTATGATTCTCGCATTTTTTAAGCAAAAATCTTCGAGAGGTAAAACACTTTTTCTTCTAATGCTATCAAGTATAGAAGGTCTTAATTTAGGATCATACTCTTCTTTTGCAATTCCATGAATTGTTACAATCGAAGGATATCCACTTTTTAGTGCATAATAACCATAATTACTAATGTGACCATGGACGAGATCAGGGTTTATTTCCTTGATTTTATTAATTACCTTATATCGATCTATCGTATTAATTGTCAGAAATCTTGGGAGCGGCGGTGAAGCAAGGTAATGTACAGAAACACCCTCGATATTTTGATATATATCTTTTTTTAATATTTGTATAGTAACAACATGAAGATCTATATCGGGATATTTTTTAAATTCGTTAACTATTCCCAACATACAGGCCTCGACCCCACCATTAATATTTTCAGGATCAATTGGATATTGACCTATTAATACAACTTTCGTTTTTATCACCTACAAGACTATAAAGATCCAAAATTTGCTTCTTTTGATTTTCTAAGTTAAATTTATTTGCAAACTCCAGAATTTTTTCAGAATGCCACTTATGATCAATTGCAAGGGTTATTTTTTCTGCTAACATCTCTGAATTTCCAGGTTGAGCTAAATATCCATAATTATTGGATGAAATTATCTCTTCGCTTCCACCATTATTAGTTGCCACAACGGGTTTACCACAAGCCATTGCTTCAATTTGAACTACTCCAAAACTTTCCCTTAAACTCGGCAAAACAAAAACATCACAGGCATTCATCCAGAACGGAATTTCATTATGTGGCTTGCCACCAACAAGCTTTACATGATCTTGTAACCCTGCAGACTTTATTTGTTTTTTCAACTTATTCTCTAATTTGCCCCCGCCTACAATACAACAAATCACATCTTTCCGCGTTTTCACAATATGACCCATAGCTTCAACTAAATATTTATGCCCTTTAACTTCTTCTAGATTTCCTACACTAAGAATTATTTTTTTGTCAGAAGGCAAACCTAATGATCGTCTGCACTCATATGGACTTAATGGATAAAAAAGATCATCTTTGTATCCATTTGGAATTACTGTTACAGGCGTTTTTACATCCAGTTTTTTGATGCATTCAAGATTGCTTTTGCTTACTGTAATAATGGCATCGGCAGAATTGAGAACATATTCGATTTTTGAATTCCACTTGTCGTCTTTAAAAGGCAAATCATAAATATCATAGCCGTGAGCGGTAACTACAAAAGGTACACCATACTTTTCTTTTAACTTCGCACCAACATATCCAGATGACCAGGTAAAATGTGAATGAATTAAATCAAATTTAAGATTTTTTTCTCTAATAATTTGATCTACAATTTCAAAATGTTTCTCTCCAAGATCTATATAGCTTGAATTCGTAGGAATATATATCATGGGAGATTTGATACAATTTACATTTAATGGTTTATTAGCTAAATCTATTAATTTTTCAGGAAATAAAGAATAATACCTATGAAACCTAACTAACACATTAATATTTTCAAAATATTCAGATATTATTTCAAACTGATCTTTTATAAAAGTTAAATAATGATTTGAAATAACAAGCAAGCTTTTTTTACTCATTATAATACCAACCTGATTATGTGAATAGGTATTTTGTGGAGTTTATACAACTTAACATCTTTTATAATATAACTCACGACTTTCTGATAATTGGTGGAATTTTTGAATTGAATATATTTATGATGATCAAAAATTGTGTTAAAGTTCATAATTGAGTTACCTATTTCTGAATAAACATGGGCATCACTGCCTGCCACAGGAGGTTTATTAAATTTTAAAGCAAGATCCATGCTTTTTTGATTTTCATAAATATTAGAACGGGAATTGAATACCTCAATAAGATCTACTTTATCTGAAATCATTTCGATGTTTTTATGTCCTCGAAAAGGATGAGGAAATATGCTAACTCCTCCTTGATCCTTTATTTCGTCAAGGACTTCTAAATAATTTCTGCATTTTATTTCCTCATTCAAATTTAATCCAATTATATCCCCTAAATTGGTCTTTACTTCTTCTCCAATCAATACCTCGATCCCAAATTCTTTTTCATACTTTTTAGCATTAATGGACCCTTTTATTGTATTATGATCTGTAATAGAGATTGCATCAAGTCCTATTTTTTTACAAATTTTCATTATTTTTAGAGGCTCCATCATTGAATCATAAGAATATTTGGAGTGAATGTGGAAATCTGCTCTCAAGAATACACCCTGTATTTTGTTTATTTTTTCAATTTCCCATGAGGGAACTTCTTACTGTTATTAAAAGTCATTGACATAGTGTACACTAAACTATAAATTAACTGAAAAACAAAAGGTAAGGGATCTATCCAATAGAAGTTGGTTCTTGTATTTTGATCCATTTTTAAAAAATCGCATAAGGATCTAATAGAGAAATGAGACATTAATACTTTAAATTCATCTGGGAATAGCCACCGATATTTAATATACTTGTATGTGTTAATATGATTGATATTCTTATTAAGAGCCTTATTAACCAGAATGTCTGGGACATTAACCCCAGATTCGATTGTTAAGTCCAAAGAGCCCCATAATTTAGGATTTATTTCTATCAATTTATAATCATCTTCTTCAGTATCATATTTGAACTCCACCATTATTGGGCCATTCCACTTTAAAGAATCACAAAGAACTTTTCCATATTTAAATAATCTATCGTCAAAATAAGATTCAGCTACAGCACTTGATCCCCCAGTAATTGGAAATTCTTTAATTCGTTTATGTAAAAAATGTGCAATTAATTCCCCCTCAGAATACACTCCGTAAAAGCCACATCCAAAACCTTTTATGTATTCTTGAGAAATAATATTAGTTTTGCTGGAGTTTTTAAGAATTCTAAAGTTGTCTTCTAACTCTCTCTTATTGTTACAATATTTAACAAAACCTCCTGAGTCATCAGAGGACTTAATTACAACTGGAAACTTGATAATTTCATTAAAATCAACTTCATTGTGCAAAATTGTTGTTTTTGGAATAGGAATATCGAGACTTTTTGCAAATTCCATTGAGATATCTTTATTATAAGCAATTTGCATTTTATCCCAATCTGGAACTAATATTCTTGTATATTTCTCAAATTCAGATCTATGCTTTGATACTGCTAGATAGCTATATAACCCAACAGGTATTAATACATCATAGATTTCTTTCTCTAATATATTTATTAATTCTTTTGCGTAATCATCAATATTGCTAATTTTTGATTTTAGCCTATAAGTTTTATTACAATATCTTGAATATGAACCAAGAGTGAATAAACGTGGATAAACATTGACCAAGTCGGTTAAATATCTTTCAGATCGGAGAGATCTCAACACTGCCAAGGTATTTTTATTTGAGCCATCAGTAACTAGAATTTTTATAACCATTTTCCCACCAATTATAGATATCTTCTCCACTTGTCATCCAAGCATTTTTTCCAAAACAATACCTTAGAATTTTTTCATACATGAATTTCCATTTTTCCCTGTAAGAAGAAGAAAATATATTGTTATGCCACAATAGAGTGATAACTCCATTACATTTTTCTACTGAATCAATAAGTTTTTTTGCGTATGTCCAAGCTTCATAAAAAGATTTAGTGCAACCAAACAAAGTTAAATCCATTATTGTTAAAGGAATTTCTAAGATATCAACATGACAATTTTTATTCAAATTATATGGTATAAATGGATGGCACATACCGTTTCTAAATCCCACCATATCACTATACCCAAAAGTTGAGTCATACTTGAATCCAGCTTTTGACAATAATTCCCATGAATTAGGAACACTAAACCTTAAGTAGTGGTTCCTATATCCAAAAACTTTTCTTCCTATAGTACACTCCAACTTCTTTTTTTCTTTGCATATAGCCTCAAGATTATTATATGAGTAGTATCCTCCATGAAGACCAACTTCAAAGCCTCTATCTATTATATTCCCTAATTCAACCTTGACATCCTCAATGTTATATCTAAATCTTAACGGATCGTTTTCAGATGTAATGAAATAAAACGATGATTTTGCATTATATTTTTCTTCTAAATCCATAATTTCTTTAAAATTGATATAAGGAGAATAATTCTGCCCTTTACTTATCCATAAAAATTGATTCATTGCTCTATATAAGTCAAAATTTTTAATATCACATATCGAAGACAAAATAATATGGCTTAAAGGGGGATATATTTCATCGATATCATGCGTTAAACAGACAGCAAACTTTTTTTTGCCAGGATACTCCACGTGTAATCTGTTATTCACTAAATATTTCGAAACCTCGGGTTCTAAAACATTTTTATGATTACTAAATGAATAAGTAAAACGATGATGTTTATCTAATATAGAAGGAGAATATTCTTCTTTTTTAGTGAACAAATCCCAAATATATGGATTTAACCTCAGTGAATTATACATGATAAGCTCCAAAACTATGAGATATATCTTAGAATTTTAACGAATATACTACTTTAAGCACATTTTTTAGCAATATCAGGAATTATAAATATTATTTTTTATTTATGAGTGTTATCAAATTTACACGAATTTTATCACACACTTTGATTTCCATTGACCAAAATCTCCGAATAATTACTTATAAGTTGAACCATAAATTTTGTTACATCAATTTTTTCATTCAATAATACATCTTTTTTTAATATCCAATCATCTTTTAGTGTAGAATCATGAAGAAGTTTGATTGCTTTTTTTAGAGCTTCATCCGAGTCCTCATAGCTAAAAATCAAACCATATTTGTCTTCAAGTTCAGAAAAATTACCCATTGTTCCAACAAGCGATGAAACATAAATAGAAGGTGTACCTAAGATCGCACTTTCAGCTGCCGTTGTAGCCCCTTCCCCAATACATAAAGTTGCATAATATAACAGATCATGTAACTTATCTGGAGAAACTTTTATTTTGTATCTTTCTAATTCAGGTTCAAGTTTCCCCTCAGAAGTTATCAATACTTGCCCATATTTTTCAAGCTCATTAACAAATTTAATTTTGTGTTTTATTCCATATTGGCCAATATCATGATCTGCATTCCATAAAACAAATCTCAGAACTATAAGAGTATCTTCTTCACTTAAGCCTATTTCATTTAATACGGTAGGATTTGGAGTAAAATAATTTGGATGAAGGTACGCAAGTTCATGATATCCGTTATACCTGACCTGTTTTTTCCCAAGATTACTTTGAAAACATGAAGGAGTGCATATAACAGTAGCAAAAGGATCTGTCAAAAGATGTTCCAATTTTGCATGCTCAGTATCATCAAAAACAATAGAAGGTCTTCCTATCAGTTTCCCAACATGAGCAACATATGCATTACCTACACCACCCACAAGAATATCAGGTTTAAACAATTTGCATATTTTAAACAGTCTGGACTCAATCTTAAGAAGTTCTGTTGCTTTTCCAAAAATAGAGGGCTTTGCATAACCAACAACTTCATATTCAAAATTATAAGCATCAAGTAACTTTAATGAAACATCCTTATCTATGATAGTAATCTTACATTCATGTCCTTTTTTCTTTAATTCCCGAATAGAATTCTTAAATAAATGGATCTGTCCTGGATGGCCCATGTTGAAAAGTATTTTCATTTTCTCACCGCCATTATCCCCTTTTTTCCAAGGTTAATTGTAAAATCAAACAAGTAAAAGTAAAGCCATCGATAGTTGTTTAAAGACCATCTTTCTGGATGAGTCAAAAGATAAAAGTTATCTAGTTTTTTACTTTTAATTAGTTCAATAAGATCATCTGTTGTGTCTGCATCATTTTGTTTCGGAGCTCCTGGGATAAAATCTCTTACGGAATTTTTGGAGCTCCAACTCCGTCCCGTGTCAGAAAAATAATTAAGTTCTTTGCCAGCGGACAAATAAGCTTCACCGAGAATACCGAATTCTGTATAATCATATACTTTCCATAAATCTCTATTATCGTATTTTGAAAGAGATCTTCCGTGCATGGAAATCGTTTTTATATCACATAATTTTTGGAACTTTTTTAAGTTTTGACCAAATAGTTTTATGGCTTTTTCATAATTTCCTTTAGCGTCACTTAGTGTTTCATAATGGTATCCGATTTCATGTCCCATTTCATAGATTTTCTCAATAATATCAGGTTGAAAGACACTGTTGTTCATTCTAAAATAGTAGGTTGCCTTTATACCCAATTCCATTTCTACAAATGCTGTTTTGAGAGCATTTTCTGGATATCTGTCACTATCATGACGCATTAATATGAATTTTGTAGGGTGCCGCTTACTTATGTATTCTGACATTGTTATTGTGGGATAGTTCTCAGCTATAGTTTCACATAGTTTCGAATACTTTGATATTGTAAAATCGTGTGTTTCTAAATTAAACACATTTATCCCTCAAGCACACTTTTTGGTTCTTAATTTATTCATCTGTGAAATTCATTTTTTTAATAACTCTTGCAGGCACACCAACAGCGACACTGTTAGGCTCAATACTTTTATTTACAACTGATCCGGTCCCGATAACACAATTTTCTCCAATTTCAACGCCCTGAATAACTATGCATCCGGGAGCCATCCAGACCCCTTTACCGATTTTTACAGGTTTTGCAGTTCTGGGATACATTTTTCGCAGAGGGAGGGAACCTCTGGAATGTGCGGATATAATACATCTATCTCCAATCTCTGCATAATCTTCTACTGTAACCAGTTCAGGATGAATGCGGTCAAAAATAACATCATAGCCTACGTAGACATTCTTTCCGATGTTGACTCCGCGCATTCTGTGAAGTCTGACTCTCCAAGAAGGAATTGGAAAACTGGATGCAAGCCTTTCTAGAAACCAGTTTTTTATGAAGCGAAATCCGAAAAGGAATTTGTTAGATTTGTTAAACTCAAGTGTTTCTTTGTAGGCGATTCGGTCTCGATCTGAAATCATAAAATCTGAAGTCATAAGTTCACCTCAATATTTGTAAAATCCTTCTCCTGACTTGTATCCTAGTTTTCCTTCCTCTACCATCTTGTAGAGTAATTTTGCAGGTTTGACTCTTCC
>DUGT01000099.1:13795-17608 GCA_013331275.1 Methanosarcina sp.
TTAAAGAAATGCATTCCAATACATTTATCCGGCCTATCCGTAGATTTTGCAATTTCATCAATTGAAAGTGAAGATGTATTAGTTGCAAATATCGTCTCAGGATCACAGATTTGTGATAAATCCTGAAAAATGCTTTTTTTGACCTCAATATCCTCAGCCGAAGCTTCAATTACGAGATCACATTTTTTAATATCCTGATAATCAGTTGTGATCTGGAGTTTTTCTAACGCTTTGTTAACTTCCTCTTCGCTCAATTTTTTTCCAAGTTTTTTCCTTATTTTGTCAAAAATTGACCGTTTATTCTCTTCAGATCTGGTTTTTATCACGGTAGAGTAACCATACTCAAGCATATACTGAGAAATTTGGGAGCCAAGCAAACCAGTTCCTATAACCCCTATGGTAATATTAACTGGTTTTTCATTGTCTAATTCAAACCTGTCTCCAATTTCGTGTTTACGGAACGATTTTTTAAGGATCTTGTTTCCGTTTTTATCTTTCAGCATATAGGTATAATAAGGAACTTTATAGTTTCCTTCAGAAGGGACATTGACTTCTGAATAGCCTATAATTTCGTAGCTGCTTATTTTTTCAACTTCTTCAAGTTGATTCCCACAAAAAATACACTTTTCAACCGGAAATTGCCAGTATTTATCACAATTCTTACAATGGTAAACCGTTTTTATGCCCCCATAATTGTAACACCTGTTGTGCCTCCAACTCCACCGATATTGTGGGTCAGGCCAATTTCAGGACTTTCAATCTGCCTTTTGCCGGCTTCCTGCCTCAATTGGGTAGCAACCTCAAAAATCTGAGCTAAACCGGTTGCTCCTATCGGATGACCATTTGCTTTGAGTCCGCCGTCTATATTAGTAGGCACTGACCCCTTCAATGCCAGGTCTCCTGTTTCAATAAGTTCAGAAGCTTTGCCTGGATCACATATTCCCAGATCTTCCAGAGCAATCAGTTCACTGATTGTGAAACAGTCATGGACCTCCAGAACATCAATATCTTTTGGCCCGACTCCTGAGTTTTCATAAGCTTTTTTGGCTGCTATCTTTGTTGCTTTAAAAGATGTAAGATCTTCACGTTGGGTTAATGAAATACAGTCTGTAGAAATTTCCGAACTCAGAATGCGGACATCCCTATCGGACATTCTTTTGTTGGAGACAATAACAGATACTGCTCCATCTGAAATCGGACTGCAATCGAATAAATTGAAAGGTGTTGCAACAACTGGAGAATCTCTTATTGTTTGAAGCGAGACTTCTTTATGATAAAAGTGTGCCAGAGGGTTTAAGTTTGCATTTTTGTGGTTTAAGTAAGATACTTGTTCTAAAGTCTCGTGTGACACTCCATATTTGTTCATATATTGCTGAGCTATAAGCGCATAAGCAGCAGGAAAGATTAGTCCGTTTTTGGAGTCAAGTTCGTTGTCTGATGCCATAGAGATTGCATCGGTAGTAGAAATCAGATGTGTTCCGTTCATTTTCTCTACGCCAACAACCATTACATTAGAGAACTTAGACAGGGAATATATTGCTTGATTTAATGCAACACTGCTTGATGCACACGCAGTCTCTACTCGAACTATTGGGATATTTAGGCCTGGAAGTAGAGACGCAATTACAGAATTAAGATGTAGCTGGCTGTTTAGAGGTCCACCTAAGAAGTTCGAAACAAATATGGCATCAATATCGGTTATGTTTAATGGGCTGTCATTGATAGCATTGAACATTGATTCATATGCCAGCTCCACTAAGGATTTAGATAATACCCCAAATTTTGTTCTTCCGATTCCTGAGATATACACAGCTACCCCTCCTTTTGATTCAAACTTATGCTTCCATATTTGGCAAATTAAAGTGAGATTCTTGAGAAATAATACTTGAGTATTCTGGATTCTCAATTTGCAATTGCGAACAATCCTTAAGTGGAATAAATTCCACATCTTTCAAGCTATTTAGAAGGTAATGAATTCGGTTTTCAATCATCTTGCCTTTAATAACCCAGTAAAATGGCCTTCCCTTCCCAACTTTTGGAAATTTTTCATACGAAATGTCAATCGGATGAAAGTAAAATATAGTATGTCCTCTTTCTAAACTCTGTTTTAGTCCTTTCAAAATCATGTGGCCTCCAAGGAATCTTAACATAGGGCCACCGGACGTGGGGAGTTTAAAGCCTCCAGCATTAAAATAAGCAAACGGAAACTCAACAATGCCTCTATATCGAGCCGGCTCAAGTCCATTCGTGACTGGATAATAAGGAGAAGAGGATACATTTTGGAGATAAGAATCCGTTTTATTGTATATTGAGTTTACACATACCGATGAATCATATTTGAACCCTAATTTTTCCAGAGAATCAAGCATCCAGCCACCTACAAAAGCGTTTGGAGCTCTGTATCCGATCAATTTCTTTCCGGAAACTTTCTCAAGAATTCTCTTTGCTTTTAATGTTCTTGATTCAAACTCGTCACTGGTCACAAGGGGTTCCTTTGTCTTAGGATCAATTTTACACATATGATGTAACCCATGGCAAGCAATTTCATGCCCTTTATCTACAATTGACTCGATTAACTCCGGATAATGCTCAACAGTATCAGCAACTACGAAAAAAGTAGCAGTAGCATTATACTTATCAAGAAGATCAAGAACTCGTTTTGTGGGTTCAGTTAAATAGTCATATCTTGAACTCCATTTTTTAAAAAATTCGTTAACATCTTTGAATACGGAAAATGGAGAGCCGCATACTGAAGGAATATGATACCAGTCTTCAATGTCAACTGTGATAGATAGACTTTTTTTCATGGGATCTCACTTCATAACTTTATTATAAATTTCACTCTTTTAAAAAACTATAATCTGTAAACGCAAACAACTTTCACGCCATTTTTGAATAATTCGTCTTATTCGCCTGCATGTCAAAGATCATTGCAAAGAATAGAAGCTGCATGCCTACTAGGAAAATAAACACAAACAGTAGAGGATAGTTCTGGGAAACATGCCCGTGGAAAATTAGCTTTTCCAGGACGATCCATAATCCAAAAATCAAACCCAGAGGGACAAGTATCATGCTTGCAAAGTAAAAGAGCACGAGAGGATGGAAGTCGAGCACCATATACTTCATCCTCAGGCGCCATAAGAAGCCTTTGAAGAGCATGGGAGCTACTTTTCGAATGTATTTGCCGTACCTGATTTTTGACTTTTCGCTTCCGTAGCGGGCTGGCATTGTTACATCGACTACTCTCATGCCAAAGGCGTTCATTTTGAGAAGTATGTCGTTGCAGTAGCCGTAATAGGTATAAATTGAATCGAGGTCTATGGTTTCCAGGGCATACTTTGAGATTACGGTATATCCATTCTGGGGGTCGGCGATGTTCCAGTAGCCGCTGCCGATCTTGGTTAGCATGGACAGCATTCCGTTTCCGAAGGCTCGCCAGGGGGACATTCCTTGCCGCATTTCTCTGGAAAGGAGGCGGTTGCCTTTTGCATAGTCGGCTTTGCCTTCAATAATGGGCATTATGAGTTTGGGCAGCTGGTAAGGGTCCATCTGGTTGTCCCCGGCCATGACTGCGACCAGGTCCATTTCGTCGGCAAGGGCTTGTTTGTAGCCGTTTATGATGGCTGCTCCTACGCCTTTGTTTACTTCGTGATGAATTGGGACTATGCGAGGGTCAGTCATACTATTAATGATCTCGGCTGTACGGTCAGTGCTTCCGTCGTTAATGACGTAGATTTTATCTACGTAAGCAGGAATGTTGTCAATTGTTTCCTGGATAAGGCGTTCTTCATTATAGGCAGGTACTACAACTCC
>DUGT01000099.1:17799-37859 GCA_013331275.1 Methanosarcina sp.
TTTACGTCGCATCTTTGAGCGCTATTTATGAGAGAACGCATAGAGAAAAGGGAAATCTGAGAAATGTCTATTTTTGAGAGGCAGTTTTTTGAAAAAGCAACAAAACCAATGGGTCTGGATTCTGTGTTTTTGTTATTGAGTAAAAGTACATTTTCCGAACTCTGTAGTTTGGAAAAACAAACTCCTACTGAGAGCTCAAAATCTCCATCTTTTATAGGGGCAATCATCCTTGGTATAAGACCTGGGTCATGACAAACTCCAAGGTTCATCATTACTATAATATCAGAGTCTGATGCTGCTTCAATTCCTTTCTTCAAGGAAAGTTCATTCCTTTTGGCAGTGGGGTTGCGGATTACCTGTGCCCCTGCCATTTCGGCAATATCAACCGTGTGGTCAGAACTTGCATCGTCTACAACAATAACTCTGTGAGAATACTTTTTTGTCCGCAGGACAACGCTTCCTATAGAAATTTCTTCATTGTAGGCAGGAAGAATCACGGTTATATTTTGGGGTTCCGTGTCTTTAGCGCGCAGATTTTCGTTTTGGGTTACATTCTGCGAGCTGTTGCCCATCTGCAGCTCATTACTCATTTATTATTACCCCTTTCTTAAAACCACTTTTATATTTTTTTAAATATTTAATATGGAGGACTTCGTAAGTTTATCTCAAGCACTATGGAATTTCCAATCCACACTGGCAAATACTTATGATTCAACTATAATTTTAATATGCTAATTATAAACTAAATATAATAATTATTTTATAATTATACGATATTTAGCCCCCTACTGCCTGAAGTGGAACAAAAATATCTAATCAATAAGGTATTCCTTCGTTTGGGTCGACAGATAAGTCTAAACTTAACTGCTCTACATGTAAACTATAGGGAATAATTATATAAGTTATTTAATCTTATTTAATAAATATACTAAACTAGTTGATTATATATAAAGTTAGTGAGTTAATATAAATATGTGTTAATAAAAAGAAATAGACTGACAATAAAATGGCATTCAGTTAAATATTGTTTTATTATTAAATTGAATCTTTTAGAAGTATCCTTCAGCCAGTAAGTAATATAAGAATTTCAGAAAACAAGAAAATAATTATGAAAACAAGATCATTAGAACTAATTGATTCTGTGTTCAGTCTGCAGGCATCTATATCTTATCCTGAGTTTCTTAGTAGACCTGGGTAATTTAGACTTGTATCATGACTTTTTATTCAACTTTCCATATTTCCTTTCAGGGAAGACTGAAAAAACATTCCTGGAAAAATTAACTCGAGAAATGTAATCTATATGCCAATTCCGTAAAAAACTGTCGAAAAAATAAAATTGTATATTACTCAAAACATATTCAATCACTCAATAATGTACGGTAATTAAATTCAGGCTAAAAGATTACTAAAAGGAGCACTTAACATTTAAATTGAAAAGAAAGAAGTCTTATCTTACTGGTAGTAGTAACAACTGACAGTCTCTTCAAAGCGGATAAGGCATTTTAGTTTAACTTTTTCAGTTATTTAATTTAAAAGAAATTAAAGAACATTTTGAAAAAATTAAAACCCGTTTTAAAGAAATTGAAGCTTTTATTAAAAATGTGAACTATATACGAAACTTTATATATTATTCACAATAAGATGTTGTGGAATATCAGACAGATCTGCAAACAGATGTGAAGTGGCCCTGAGTGAAAGAAGGAGTTTCAATGAAAAACACAATTATTCATACAAAACAAAAAAAGCTGAATTTTATAATAATTATTTCATTGCTGAGTCTGGCTTTACTGGCAGTTTCTCCTGCATATTGTAGTGACTTGAATAATTCCTCCTCATCACAGACAGGGCCTGTTTTGAAACTGGTACCTAGCAACACTGGAGAACCGGGATTTTCTAAATTTGTTTTATCTAATGAGAGTTCAGGTCCTTTCCAGGTAATCGAACAATATGTCGATCTTGGTTATATTTTAGGAGGGTTCGGGGCTGCATTTCTGATTCTTTTGATGTACCGCCGTATGGCTTCAAAAGAGCAAGAAATGATGGAAAGACCTCCGCAAGCTCCTTATTCGCATAATGTCTGGAAAAAATTGGGGCTTGAGAAATTATACCAGGAAGAGTACGAGGCCACAAGAATCAGGCTTTTTACTGCAATACCTGTAGTGTGCATAGTCGTTGCCGAACTTCTTATCTTTTTAGGCCGAATAGAGCTCGGAATAGGGATGCATGTCGTAATTTTGATCGCGTTTTCTCTTTCCAATCTAGTTATAAAGGATCTCAAAGTTTACAGAATTTATGAGGCATTAATGCTTCTCCCGATTCTGAGGTTGGTAAATCTTTCCATGCCTGTGTTTTTTTCAACTACCCTTTATGCCTTTGTTTTTGTCTATGGTCCTCTTCTAGTCCCCCTTGCAATTATAGTGATGCATCAACGGCAATCCCTTGATAAGATCGGAATTACTTCAAATAACCTGCTAGCTTATGTTACTCTTTCTATCCCACTTGGTTTTTTGTTTGGGCTCGCAGAATACTTGGTCATCAAACCAGGCTACCTGATCCCTGACCTTTCTACCGAAAACCTGCTTAAACTCACCATTATAATGATCTTTTTTGTGGGCTTAACCGAAGAACTTATTTTCAGGTC
The DNA here is from genome assembly GCA_013331275.1 of Methanosarcina sp. Lineage (GTDB taxonomy): Archaea > Halobacteriota > Methanosarcinia > Methanosarcinales > Methanosarcinaceae > Methanosarcina > Methanosarcina sp11020u. Next base: position 20,441 of record DUGT01000099.1, read on the forward strand.
ATTCCTCCAAACAAGACTTGAAGAGGCGTTCGATATAAGAGTGGCACTCGTAATTACAGCTTTCCTTTTCGGTTCCATGCACTCGGGATACGGTACCTTCTATGAAATTTTATACACGAGTTTTGTAGGACTTGTCATAGGTTTCATATTCTATAAGACTAGAAGTCTTCCATTTGTCGCAGTTATGCACGGCTTTATTAATGTCTTCCTTTTCGGATTTCTCCCCTATTACCTGAGTGGTTGGAAAGGATTCTGAAACCTATTAAATCCGATTAAAAAATCAATTTTTCAGACACTTATATGTGTCATATTTTTAGTATTACCACAACTTCCGGGAGCCGGATTAAGCGTATTACTTTTAAATCATATTTATTTAACCTGGCTTCCACTTTTTTAGGAGCATAGCTTCCACTTTTAGGAGCATATATTGTTTTTCCGTATATGTGAAGTCAGTGATTGCAATTTGGATATTTTACCTTACATTTGATGTGCTTATATTTTGGTGCATATGTCGATATCAAGCAATATCTATTTGCTATCAAACAATATCTATTTGATTATCAGCATCTATTTGCTATCAATCAACATCTTGCTATCAAACAATATCTATTTGCTTATCAATCAATATCTGTTTGCTTATCAGTCAATATCTATTGATTATCAATCAGCATCTGTTTGCTTATCAAGCAGTATTTATTTGCTTAAAACCTGTATTCTGCAGCATTTTTTGAAAGTCAGTACTTTTCAGTATTTTTCCTGATGACGTTCATTACGAAATTTGAAGCTTTACTGTGGAAATTGGGTTAAAATTTCAGAGTTAAGATTTTAAATTTATAATTTTTTTCCATGCAAATTTGAAGCTTGGATCTTGAAAAACAAAAGTTGTATTTGGAACTTAAGTGGAAGCAAGTTCTCAGAAAAAGTAAAAACAAAAAAGTAGAGCCTTTTTTGAAAAGCTAGTAGATGAACAGAACACTCAGAATATGTTCTGTAAAAGGTGCAGTCAGACAATAGCACTAATCTTGAAATAGACAATTCCCATAAAGCATAGAAACAAAGGAATAATTGCTTGATTAAAAGAAATATTAAGATTCTTATTCCATTTTTCAGATGCTGAAGTAATTTCTTTTAGAGAAAGGAGAGATATAAGACCGATAATTACTACAGCCCCATACTGAGGAAGTCCGGGAGTTGTCACCATAGAAATTGCACTTGACGCGGCACTTGAAGAGACCATACTAGAAACCATACTGGATGAAATACTACTAAGTAACATACTAACACCCTCTACTGATTAAGTCCTTTTTCGAAATGTAAAGATATCCGATTACAAACGCTATGAAATAATAAAAATAATATTACGTTCAAAAATACAATACTATAATAGTATAAAAAAGTTTTGTCTTGAAACATATTTATTAATATCAGACAATCATTTTTCTCTTTACAATACCAGTTGTCCCAATTTCCTAAAAATTGATATATTGGCGTATTATTTGTTTTCCACTGGCATATTATTTGTTTTCCACTGGCATATTATTTGTTTTCCACTGGCATATTATTTGTTTTCACTATGCACATAATTTGGTATAAGGGGACCTTTAGAAAGGAATGGCTATTCAATTAACATACCTGCCTGGTGACATAAAATACGATATAAGCGATTTTTTCACTTTCTATAAGTAAAAGCCCTTTGCAAAGAGTAAAAGGAAAGGTTTAGCTTTCCTCTACTTTTCGCCTTCCCGCTTCAAAAGCCCTGAGATTCACTTCAATTGTTTTCTGCGGCACAAGGGCTTTAACACTCTCAAGCATAATTTCTTTCGGAATCGGCAGATAGCCTGAAACCGCTCCAACCATCACGACATTCATTGCAAGCCTGCTCCCTGCTTCGTAAGCCAGCTCGTCGGCATTGAAGGCTTTGACTATGTATTTTTCGGAAAGAAATTCAAGAATGTCCGGGACTTCCGGATATTTCGTAAGGCCTGAAGTAACAGTTACAGGAATTATCGGTTGCGTATTCACTATAACAACTCCACCGTCCTTCAGGAAATCCAGGTACCTGACCGCTTCCATTGGCTCAAGGGCAAGCAGAAGGTCTGCACCTTTTTTCGGGATCATGGAACCGTAGTCATTTCCAATCCGAATATGGTTTACAACCGAACCTCCTCGCTGGGCCATTCCGTGGGTTTCCGCAGCCCGGATAGGTATCCCGGCAGTAACCGCGGCTTTTCCTATAATATCCGAAGCAAGAATTGCGCCCTGTCCTCCGACTCCTGTAATAAGGAGGTCTAATTTCTTTTGCTCAGCCTGGCTCATCGCTTCACCTCCAAAATAGCATCAAACTTGCAGATCTGGGCACAGACCCCGCACCCGCTGCAAAGAGACGTAATTACGGCACATTTGTTTTTCTCGTTAAACTCAATTGCAGGACAACCGAACTTGACACACTGCTTGCAGCCTTCACACTTTTCAGGGTCAACAAGATATGGAGTCCGACGTATACCAGCTCTTTTTCCTGAAATTACGCAGGGCTGCCTGGTAATGACCACAGCTACGCCTTCGAATTCCTTTGCTGCCTTAAAAGCTTCCTGGGTTTCTTCAAGCCGGTAAGGATCGACAACCGATACGAATTCTGCACCCATTGCTTTGCAGAGCTCTTCAAGTGATACCTGTACGGTTGGCTCTCCTGTTGCCGTATACCCAACGCCGGGATTTGGCTGGTGTCCGGTCATGGCTGTAATGCGGTTGTCAAGAATAGTGACCGTGATATTTGCTTTATTGACAATTGCATTCAGGAGTGAGTTCATGCCTGAGTGGAAAAAGGTTGAATCTCCTATGGAACAGCAGATCGGTCTTTTTTCCCCTGCATGGTAAAGCCCTGAGGCAACACTGATACTTGAGCCCATGCAGAGTGTGGTCTCAACAGTCCCGTTCTGGATTCCGAGGGTGTAACAACCAATGTCGCTAGGGTAAATTGCATCCTTTCCAAAGACCTTTTTCATTGAATAGAAAGTTGCCCTGTGAGAACAGCCTGCACAGAGAGCAGGCGGGCGAGGAGCAAGCTCAAGAGCTGTGCCTGATGTTTCAGTTTCGGGCTCAAGGTCGAAGGTTTTCTTAAGAGCCTCAAGGAAGGCACTCACATCCAGTTCACCTTCCCTTGGCACAAAACCGTTAGTTTTCCCAAGCACCGAAACTTCAAGTCCGGCTTCCTGTGCAATCATCTTTACCTGTTCTTCCACAATAGGCTCAAGTTCCTCGAAAACAAGTACGGCATCTACGCTTTCAAGCAGCTCCAGAATCAGTTTTTTCGGAACCGGATACGCTCCGATTTTAAGGTAAGAAACTTCAAGTCCGAGCTCTACAAGTGCTTCTTTTGCATACACTGAGGCGATACCTGCACCTATTACTCCGAATTTTGCATCGGGTTTCAGCTCAAGTGAATTCCAGGGAGATTCGGCGAGTGCGTCCTCAATTGACTGCTGGATAGAAAGGAGATGAGTATGGCGTGGACGTGCATTCTTCGGAAGCATGACCCAGCGGTCCAGAAGTTTTTCAAAATTAGGAGCCGTTTTTTCTACGGGCATCTCTCCGAGCTCAATATCTGACTTTCCATGTGAAATCCGGGTTGTAGGCCTGAAGATCACAGGAACTTCAAACTTTTCGGAAAACTCAAAAGCATAGGGCAGCATGTCCTTTGCTTCCTGGGGGGTTGAGGGATCAAAACAGGGCACAAGGGCAAACTGGGCATAACGCCTCGTATCCTGCTCATTCTGAGAGGAGTGGCATGATGGGTCATCAGCAACAATTGCAATCAATCCGCCCTTTGTTCCTGCGTACGCAAGAGTCATAAAAGGATCGGCTGCAACGTTTAGCCCGACATGTTTCATTGTCACCACAGAACGAACGCCTGTCCAGGCAGCTCCGACTGCAACCTCCATTGCAACTTTTTCGTTAACCGACCATTCAATATGGTAATCCAGGTCCTTTCGGGCTGCAAGCGTATCTATAATTTCCGAAGATGGAGTTCCGGGATAGCCTGTAACAACCTGCACCCCGCCTTCAAGAAGCCCGCGGGCAATTGCCACGTTTCCAAGCATGTACTCACGCATTGTCATAATTATTGTCTCCAGTATTTAAACAGGAAAAATAACGTTACGATAACAGATTAAATATATTCTTATTGATTCGTATAAGCAAACTTAGACAATCTAATTGATTGATGACAGTAAATCTGAGGTTTCATAAAGACAACCAGGCAAACCTTATCTGCTGTCCGAAACCAGGACTTTTACATTATCAAATAACACGATCAATAATATACTTTCGGATAAGTGACCTGAAGTTCTCCTCTTGTACGATCAGTTAACCTGCAGAAAAAAGAGAAACGATGAAAGTTTACAGTTTTTGATAGAACAAAAACTAGATTTAAAAGCTGGTAAAAGTTCGCTCACTGCCCGGTACTACCCAGCTCATGAAAAACAATTTAACTTTTTTCAAGAAAGTCCGCAAGCTTTTTGATTTCGTCTAGCTCGAAATCAAGTTCTTCGCCTTTAAGGGACGCTTTAAATATTTCTCTTCTTTCCGGAATTTCAGCTACGACATTCACGCAATTTACCGAAGTCAGCATCTCTTCCTTTATATCCGGTTCAACCTTATTAAGCACAAAGTAAACTTTGCACCCGCACTGAGAGCCAAATTCATCAAATTTTTTTGAAAGCCTGAGTGACTCATAGGAAGGGTCAATAACAACAAGAATCAAGTCGAAGTCCTTATCAACTCCACGCCCAAAATGCTCGGTACCCGCTTCCGTATCCACGATTACGATATCATTTTTACCCAGATCAAGGTTTTCAAGAAATTCCCGTGTTAGAACTCCCATTGGACAGGCGCAGCCCTCTCCAAAATTATGAATTTTGCCAACTGCCATCAGCTTGACTCCGGTTTTTTCTTCCACAAATTCCGGTGGAAGGTCGGAAAAACTCCATCTCTTATTAAAAAAGCGTGACTGCTGCGTTGGCTGACCTGAAGTACTCCCGTTGGCTGCAAGTCCCCAGAACTGAGTTTTTTTAGGAGCAGCCCTTTGTTTTTCCTTAAAACCTGTTTTTCCTCCGAAGTACTCCATAAGGTCCTTGGGAGCTGCCATTCCTAGCTGGCTGTGCAGCCCGTAATTGGACTCATCAGTATCGAGCACAAGCACGTTTTTAGTTTTTGCCATTTCCTTTGCCAGGAGCGCCGAAATCGTACTTTTTCCGCTTCCTCCTTTTCCGCACACTGCTATTTTCATATACAGTTCACCTGTCCCAGTAATTTATCCTGCTGAATTAAAAACGCTTTCTTTAAACATTTTTCTTGCCTGAGCAGTCAGATATGTTAAACCTGAAGAATGTGCTGACAGACATTTTTTGGCAAGAATGCAGAATGATCTTATCATGAATCTCTTCAGGTAAGATTGTTGACCAGATTATCGCAAGTCTTTCTCCAAATGTCCGGAAAAAAAGTAAAATAAAAGAAGGTCTGGATACAGAAATCTCTCAAAGTGCTGCATTCAGACTTCAGATCTGTCTGAAACTCATAAAGAGTCTTGACGATGAGATTGAAGCTTTAGAAAAAGAAATTTTCAATTATGCTTATAAAAATCATAAGCGAGAAATGAAACTTTTGATGTCAGTTCCAGGTATAGGGGAACTTGGTGTGGCAGTTCTATTTGCTGAGATAGGAAATTTCAAGGATTTTTCTTCTGGAGATAAGCTTGCTTCCTGGATTGGTCTTGTTCCTAACGTGTATCAATCTGCAGATAAATACTATAATGGTCGAATCACAAAAAGAGGATCAAAGAAAGCAAGATGGATTCTGACGCAGATTGCTCAAGCAGCAGCAAGAGAGAATAATAGTAAGTTACAAAAATTTTTTAACAGGAAAAATAAGTCAATTGGACATGTCAAGGTAATTATTGCCTTGGCAAGGAAAATTGCAACGATAATATGGCATCTTATTACGAATGATGAGATATACGAAGATGAAACTGGATACAAAAAAGGAGAAATTCAAAAAAAGAAGATTGTTGAGACCGAGATATTCTCAGTTGATAAACGAATAAAAATAATTAGTGAAATATTTGCAATAAAGAAAAAAGAGGGTGAAGAGAACATGTGAGGAAGATATTCTCATCTACTTTCATGCTAAATTAAGAGTTGTAAAGCCTAAAAAAGGAGAGGCAGCTTCAGAATTAGTTATAAAGCTCTCTATTTCTCCATCAATTTCTTTTTATTTGCTGTCTTTTTTTGAATTGCTTACGTCCCAGCAATACCTTACTCGATTTTAACGTCAATTAATTTATTTAAAGGCTCTCTATAAGGTACTGTAACTTTGAGTATACCATTTGAGTATGTAGCTACTGTCTTTTCCGGAATTACTGAGCAGTCAATTGAATAACTGCCCATATAATTAACTCCTTCTTTTCTAGCTTTTACATAAAAGCCGCTTTCGGAAATCTTAAATGAAATATCTTTCTTTTCAACTCCTGGAAGGACTACTTCAATTTGAAGATTTTCACATTTATCATCAGGATATGCACATATAGATGGTAATATATTCAAAGCATCTGCCATTATGTACCCCCAAACGTCATTAACCAATATATTATAAATTTGTGTTTGTTAATTAATCCTATAAAGTTAAAATGACTATTGTAATTATTCATTTCCTCTCTTTTTCTCTTTTGTCAAAATGAGATAAATAACTCTTCCTATATCCTTGTCCCCCTGTTACAAAGGCTGTTTGTCCTGCTAAATTCATTACTTTTTCTTTTATTTATTGATTTTTATTTAATCGTTTTTATCAAATCTGTGAATAAAGAGGGATATATTTTTGGAAATTAAGTTTCTGATCAAAAATCGTCATACTGTGTGCTTTGATCTTGATCTTCCTTTTCTCTCTAATATTGCTGGCAGCACTATGCTTTTGGTCTTCAAATATCGGTTTCTGATCTGTATTTCTCTTATTATTATTATATTCTTTGTATACTAATCTTCAAGTAAGTTTAGAATCGAAACCATCTATTACTTTCCGGGTTTTTGTTTATTTGAGGCCAATTGATAGTGAAATAAGGGTTTGTTCGGTCTTGTGAGATCACTATCAATGGCTTCCTACTGGTACATATATAAGGAATATAATAAGGAGACTCAAATCTATGACTAATATAAAAGTAAACGTTAGATGGATGGATGGATGGGTATTATGAGTCATTCGATTGCATAGAAGTTAGATTTGGTTTAGATCTTCTATGGATGATGTTAAATGACAACAAAAATCGGCATATTCCACTTCGAAATGTACGTTGGTTTTCAGTTACACCGGTAAGTCGTGAAGCTATGTGAATTGAGAGCTATTCTTAGCTTTAAATATGAAAAACGATTAATTCTTTTGAGACTCCTTAATTGAGGGTTCCACTATTTTCTACAAAATTCCTATTTTTCAATAATATTAGATAATAATATCTATTTCAAAAAAATTTGTTCACAGTAGTTTATATTTAATTTAATGAAATTTTGTGCCAATAATTCTAATTATGATAATCCTTAGTTATCTAATAAAGAAAAATAACTAATTCAATTTTTTAATACATAATTACTATTTATATATTTATTCACTTTGTAAAAAAGGATCATGTAAATTGCTAATTTATCAATAGTATGTAGCATTAAATTAAACTTTGAGCTAATCCCAAAACCCATTTTTGCTCTCAATTATAAGGGTTATTCATGATTACTTTCACGATTAGAAGCTCGGTTAATCACTTAAAATACGAAATATAAAGAAGCAAATTTTAAGTTTTGGAATTAGCTCTCTAAAATATTTAATTCTCGTGCCTTAACTCATAAGATACGAAAATTGAGTGCCTCAAACATCTAATTTAATTTATGCAGATATAAATTGATTTATGTTTCAGAATGTAGCCGAAAAGCCGAATAATGGCTGAATTTCTCAATATACATTAAAAAATAATTTAATACCAGCAGAATCAAAGTCATTACTGTGGCAGAGTAAATAGATTTATCAAAGCTATCCTGGAAAAACCTCAGGAATTTCAGGGAAGAACTTCTTTCCTGTATTTTTCAAATCCCAGCCTATCAAAGAGGTCTCCTAATCTTTCTCCGTCAAGACCTTCTCTCCTGTAATACTCAAAGGTTTTTTCTAAAATCGAAAATAGCTGCTCCTCGTCAGCAAGCTCAAGAAGCTTTGTTCTGTGTCCTGGCTTGCGTCCTAGCTTGCGTCCTAGCTTGCCTCCAACAAAGATTGTGCATCCGGTTTTTTCCACCTTCAGCGCATCTTTCCTGCAGGCTGCTATACATAACCCGCAAAGGATGCACTTTTCCCTATCTATACTGGCTTTATCATCGAGAACCCTTATTGCTTCCATTTTACATGCTTTTTCACAGCGCTTGCAGCCAACACAGTTTTCTGAGATAAGTTGTGGTTTTGTTGTACCCATTACTCCAAAATCGGTATCCTGGGGTTTTACGCAGCCAGATGGACAACCAGTTACTGCAATCTTAAGTTTTTTGGGAGCAGTTTCTCCTACATATTTTTCAGTTATTCTGTTTGCGATTTGCTGGCAGTCGATCAACCCAAATCTGCAAACCTCATTTCCCTGGCAGGCAACTACTGCTCTTACTCGCTTTCCAGATGAGCCTCTCAAAACTCCCTGCTTCTCAAGTTCAGAACTTACTTCTTCAGCCTCTTCGAGTTTGACAAAAGGAATCTCAATTCCCTGCCTTGAAGTTATGTGAATATATCCATGTCCGTATTTCTCGGCAGCATCAGCAATTGCACGCAGTTTTTCTGCGTCAACCCTGCCGCCAGTAGCTTTAACCCTCACTTAAGATAGAAAGGAGCCCTTCCGGAAAGATGTTCATAGGGGACGGGTGTAATAAGAATGGATGCTCACTGCGATTCTATATGGTTTGTGGCAAAAAAGCTCGGTTGGTCAGATATCCCAGAATATAAAGAAACCATCTCAGGCTCACATCCTCCTATCCCTGTACTGCAAGCATGGACAAAGATCCTCAAATCGGGGATACTATCCTGCACAAGGCTGGGTATATATCATAAGGGAAGCAGTTGAAGATGGGATGGAGTCTGAAAAGAAGGAAAAAACCCGACAGTTTGCAGCCTGGGAATAAAGTCTCAAGTTCTAGCTTCTGAAAATTGAGTTTTCATTATTCAGGTATCCATATCGAAACTGTCTCTTATATATGAATTAGTATCATATGAAAAACAGTATTCTAAATATATCGGTGCTAAAAAGATATCTTTCTACTGATGTTACTATAACTTTTATAATTAAAGAAATAAATAGTGTATGAGAAATCACATTCATATTTGATGTTTTCTTTTTGGTTGATCAGTTATCAACTGGAGAATTATTTTCAACCTACGCAAATATCTAAATCTAGGAAACAAGGAGATATAGAAATGGATTACAAGACCTATAGGGAACGTTTGAAAAAATGCAGCAGTCTTTTGGAAAAAGAAGGATTTGATGCTCTGCTTCTTGTTAAGCCTGCGAACATGTTCTATCTGACTGGCGATGGACGCCTGTGTTCATTTGCCATGATAACACAGGATGGAGAAGTCGCACTTGGTGTCCCAAAGACAGATGTTGAAGACGTAAAGGAACTTGCAGTGTTTGACCATATCGTAGGCTTTGAAAATGAAGTAGGAATGATTCACTCTATAGCTCACTATTTCAAAAATTTTGGGATAAATAAAGGAACAGTGGGTCTTGAATATACTTTTCTGACACAATCAATGATGGGCATGTTGACACATCCACATGCCAAACCGAAAGAAATCTCGGTCAAGGACTGCACTAATGTCATGTCACAGCTTCGGATGGTCAAGGATAATGAAGAAATAAAACTAATAAAGGGTGCTGCGGCAGTGGGTGATGCAGGGATGAAGGCTGCTGTAGAATCTCTTAAACCCGGCATGACAGAATCAAATGTAGCGGCAGAAGCTGAATATGCAATGCGAGAGTTAGGTGCCGAAGAATTTTGGCGTTCTTATGTTTGTTCAGGCCCCCGAACAAATATTGCCCATGGGCTTCCATCAAATCGAAAAATCCAGACTGGCGACCTCGTGATGATCGATACACATCCGATCGTTAATGGATACAGTGCTGATATATGTAGGACCGTTTGCGTTGGGAAACCAAATGAAGAACAACAGAAGGCTTATGATATATATCTTGAGGCACAACAGGAGACCATTAAAAAAGTAAGATCAGGAGCCGACATAGGCAATCTTGAGAAAGTGTTGCATACTATTCTTCAGGATGCGGGGCGTGGTGAACAGATTTTTGGCCCCCCGATACATGGCGTGGGTATAGAATTTGAGGAAGCGCCTCTTCCGCCAGGTCATGCTTTCTTCCATGGAGAAAAAGAAGCTCCTCCTCTACCTGCTAATGTTGTTTTGGCAGTTGGGAATTGCGGACTATATACAGGAAAGTTTGGAGTGCGAGTTGAGGATACTGTTGTTGTGGGAAAGGATGGACCGGAAATATTGACAACATATAAGCGGAAACTTGAGATATGAGTTAAAACTTATGTACTGCTTGCTTTGCAGGTAATTTGTCATCTCTTGTTTTTTATATTAAGTATTGACTATACTTTTGGTATTATTTGAATCTAAATGCCAGCAAATGTCTTGTATAAACAGGTTTGAGGTAAATAAGATGTTTTGTAATCAATGTCAAGAAACTTTTAAGTCAATAGGTTGTACGAAAAATGGAGTATGCGGCAAGAAAGGAGAAGTTGCAGATCTTCAGGACAGATTAATCTATGTTCTCAAAAGCATCTCTTTTTATAATCTTAAAGCAAGGACTGCAGGTCTAAATGAAGAAGCAACAGATCGTTTTATTCTTGATGGCTTCTTTGCCACTCTTACTAACACTAATTTTGACAAGAAGGAAATTGAATCCTTTATAAAGAAAGGATTTGAGCTCAGAGACAACATTAAGGCAAAGCTTCCTTCGAGAATAATAGATGCCGAAAAAGACCTGCCTTTAGTGGCTACAGTTACCCCTGAAAACATAGGAAGCTTGGATGTTGCTGTTCACTCAACTGCAGATGAAGATATCCGATCCCTTAGAGAACTTCTGACCTATGGAATGAAGGGAATGGCTGCTTATGCACACCATGCCTATATTCTGGGACATAAAGATGACGCAATCTTTGAGTTTATAGAAAAAGGGCTGGTTGCAACAACAGACGACAACTTAGGAGTAGAAGCTCTAACCGGCCTTGTCCTGGAGTGTGGCCAGAAAGGTGTCTTAACTCTTGCTCTACTTGACAAAGCAAACACAGAAACATATGGAAACCCTGAACCAACAGTAGTTAACATAGGTGTAAGAGATAGGCCTGGAATACTTATCAGTGGGCATGACCTGCGAGATCTCGAACAGCTCCTTAAACAAACGAAAGGCACAGGAATCGATGTTTATACCCACGGTGAGATGTTGCCTGCAAACTCTTATCCTGCCTTTAAGAAATATGATAATTTCGTAGGCAATTACGGAAATGCCTGGTGGAGGCAAAATGAAGAGTTCGAAAAGTTCAACGGTCCCATCCTGCTGACAACAAACTGTATAATCCCTCCAAGAGAGTCATACAGAAACAGGATCTATACTACAGGGGTCGTGGGCTTTGAAGGGCTTACCCATATATACGAAAAAGAAGATGGCACAAAGGACTTTACTCCTCTCATAGAACAGGCAAAGACCAGCAAGCCTCCTGAGCAACTGGAGAGTGGGGCAATAGTAGGAGGCTTTGCGCATGAAGCAGCTCTCTCAGTTGCAGACAAAATCATAGATTCCGTAAAAAGCGGAGCAATCAGCAGATTTATAGTTATGGCAGGCTGTGACGGCAGACATAAGGAAAGAGCTTACTACACAGATTTTGCAAAAGCCCTGCCAAAAGACACAGTAATTCTGACAGCCGGCTGTGCCAAATACCGCTATAACAAACTGGATCTTGGAGATATAGGAGGAATCCCGAGAGTTCTCGACGCCGGGCAGTGCAACGACTGTTACTCGCTTGTAGTAATAGCCCAGAAACTTGCAGAGGCTTTTAGTCTCAAGGACATAAATGATCTCCCTGTTTCCTACAACATAGCATGGTATGAGCAAAAAGCCGTGCTTGTTCTGCTTGCTCTTTTGAGTCTCGGAGTAAAGAACATCACCCTAGGCCCAACACTTCCGGCTTGTATATCTCCAAACGTTCTTAAAGTGCTGGTTGATAATTTCAATATCAGACCAAACACAACCGTTGAAGCAGATATGAAAGTGCTTCTGAATCAAACGTGAGCTTCAGAAAAAACCTGGTGTTGCGTCAACAAACATTGATGCAACACTAGCATAAATTATCAAAATATGCTGAAAAACATAAAAATTATGGTTAGAAAGAGGGAATAAAGTGAAAGTTATTGAGATGAAGTCTTCACCTGAAAAACCAAATCCTCACAATGTAAGCGTTCGGACTCTTTATGATACAGAACATGCCCAAGCAGTACACATAGAGCTCAAGCCAGGAGAAGCTTTAAAAAAGCATATCACTCCAACAGACGTCTTTTTCTATATTCTTGAGGGAAAAGGTATTGTTGAGATTGGGGATGAACAACAGGAGGTCAACAGGGATACGTTAATTGAAAGTCCTGCAAAAGTTCCCCACCGCCTTTTGAATCCCGGAGATGGAATTTTTAGAGTACTCGTTGTTAAAGTCCCGAGACAAACCGAATCCACACGCTTGCTGTAAGGCCCCATCACAAAAACAGGATAAATAAAACAATAGAGGAGAAATATGTTTACAGAAGAGAATAAAGCAATAGTCCGTCGATTCTTTGAGGAAGGGCCCTCTAAAGGAAATCTAAATATTGCTGATGAACTGCTATCATCTGATTTCACTCTTCATGTTCCTCTTCCTGTATCTTCAGGAATAAATGGAATAAAAGAAGTAATCACCTCATGCAGAGCAGCCTTCGAGCATCTTAATGTTACAATAGAAGATATGATTGCCGAAGGAGATAATGTGGCTGCTCGCTTCACAGCCCATGGTATACATAAAGGCGATTTTATGGGTCTGCCGGCCACAGAAAAAACAATAACCATGACTGGCATGGAGATCTTCCGTATTAGAGATGGTAAGATTGTCGAGTTGTGGGGCGAGGCTAACCTTCTCGGCCTGATGCAACAGTTAAGGAATTTTCCTTCACCTGGGAACTAGAGTTAAACTCCACCAGGCACACAGTATCCTGTTTGGTATTTAGTTCCTTAACTCTCATCTTGACAAAAAGGAGAAGTGAGCCTATGAAAAAAATTAGAATAGGAATATTTTCCTGGGAAAGTTTGTATTCCATACGTGTTGGGGGAATTGCTCCCCATGTATCCGAACTCTCAGAAGCTCTTGCAGCTGAGGGGCACGAGGTTCACCTTTTTACACGGGGCTATGAAAATAATGATGAGATAATCAATGGCGTCCACTATCACAGAGTTACATGTGATCAAATTGGGGGGATAGTGGAACAGATGAACATGATGTGCGACAATATGTACAATCGGTTCCTGAATGTGAGAGAGAAAGCAGGTGAATTTGACGTCTTGCATGGGCACGACTGGCATCCTGTAAATGTTCTCTGTAGAATAAAAGCCGAGTTCGGGCTGCCCTTTGTTCTGACTTTTCACAGCACTGAATGGGGACGTAATGGAAATCGTTATGGAGACTGGTGGGAGGCAAAGGAAATCTCGCATAGGGAATGGCTCGGAGGGTACGAATGCTCCGATGTGATCATTACTTCGACAATATTAAAAAAAGAAATTCAGCAAATTTACAAAATTCCCGATTACAAACTCTGGAAAATTCCTAACGGCATAAATGTGGGAAAGATTAAAAAAGAAGTCGATCCAGGGAATATAAAAAAGCATTATGGCATTCATCCGTGTCTTCCAGTTGTGCTTTTTACTGGGAGGATGGCGTATCAGAAAGGGCCTGACCTGCTAATAGAAGCTGCGGCAAGGGTTCTGAAAAAAAAGAATGCACAGTTTGTACTCATAGGAGAAGGGGAAATGCGCGCCCATTGTGAATACCAAGCTCATAAACTTGGGATCGGTAATTCCTGTAACTTTCTTGGGTATGCCCCGGATAATACTGTGATAGACTGGTTTAATGCCTGTGACCTTGTTTGCATTCCTAGTCGGAACGAGCCTTTCGGAATTGTCGTGCTTGAAGCCTGGGATGCAAGTAAACCGATAGTCGCAAGTGATGCAGTTGCCCTTGTGGAAAACTTCAAAACAGGTATTATTGCTTATAAAGAACCCTCTTCTATTGCCTGGGGTCTAAATTATATTCTTGAAGGGCTTGGTCGTAACAGGATGGGAGAAAAAGGGAACGATCTTCTTAAACAGAAATACAACTGGAAAACCATAGCGGAAAAAACGTTGGAAGTATATGAGAAATTGGTTGAAAAGCACAAATCCAGTTTTTGAAACTCAAGAAACTGATGTTTCTCTTAGAGCTCATCCAGAAAGTCAAAAATGAGTAAATGACTAAATGAACTCAGAAAAATGTTTAAATAATTAAAAGGGGGGAAGTAGTTGATTCGACTGAAAAGGATTTATGAACAGCCATCAGACCAGGACGGATTCAGGGTACTTGTCGACAGGCTTTGGCCTAGGGGGCTTCGAAAAGATGAAGTCAGGATTGATCTGTGGTTAAAGGAGATAGCTCCTAGGGACGAGCTTAGAAAACTGTTTTCACATAATCCTGAGAAATGGGAAGAGTTCAGGAAATGTTATCTTGAAGAACTGGAGCTAAAAGAAGAGTATGTACAGAAACTCATAGATAAAGCGAAAGAAACCGACCTGACCCTGCTCTACGCCGCAAAAAATGAAGATTTTAATAACGCCGTAGTTTTAAAGGAGTATCTGAACTCCAAATTAAAGAGATCTTGATCGCGAAAAATTGGATAGTACAAAAAGTGTGTCTCGATTCCATATATCATAAATAAGCCATGGATAAACATAGATGAGCGCAGATCGGAATCCGTGCATTTGAATCATACCTCTCACGAGAGTGTGGACTGAACTTAAGTTTTAGTGCCTCAGAACTCATAGGGCTCATCATGAAATCAGCGAAATTTTTCATCACAGGCACTCAATTGATATTCAGATAATATATGCGGTTAATATAAGAAATATTTTTCAGCAAAAAAACATTTTAAATATAAAACATGTCCTGAAATATCCTTAAAAACGTTTTTCAGTTTTCTCCGTTGGTTCCGGCCTCGATTTCAGCAGCAATTTTCCTGGCAGCTTCTCTTGGGGAGTCTGCTCTATAAATGCTTCTTCCTACAATTACCCAGTCTGCGCCTGCAGCAATAACATCAGACGCTTTTCCTCCCTGGGTGCCGACTCCAGGCGAGATGATGGTAAGTTTGTCACTTATAATTTCTCTTATCGCCTTCACTCTTTCAGGTCTGGTCGCCGGGGCAACAAGGCCGAAAGCTCCTGCTTGGGCTGCCATCCTTGCAATCGCTTCTCCGACGGGCTGGAGGAATTCGGCTCCTCCAGGGTGGCTCATTTCGCTTACCACGAACACATCTTTCCCGTACTCGGAAGCGACCTCAATACAGGCATCAAGGCTGTCCCGACCTGTAAAGCCCTGAACAATAACTGCATCGGCTCCTGCCTCAAAGACCTGCTCGCAGATAAGGCGATTGGTATTTGGAATATCGGCAACCTTGAAATCGGCTATTATCGGGGCAAACTCGGCAAGTTCCCTGATAATTTCAAGTCCAGTAGCAAGTACAAGAGGATAGCCTACCTTTATAGCGTCCACGAACTCCGAGACGTCTTCTGCAATTTTAAGAGCCTCTTCCCTATCGGAAACATCAAGTGCAAGGATCATACAGCTTTTCTTTTCCATAAAATCACCTCTTTGAAAGGCGCGTACGCACAGCCGCAACCATAAGCGGGAGAGTAATAGTCGCATCGGCATACACGGTTATGGCTTTTGCGTTTTCATCTACCTTTCCCCAGGACTGGGCTTCGTCAAGAGTTGCCCCGCTCAGGCCTCCGGTCTCAGGGTGATCCATTGTTAACTGGATCGCATAGTCAAAGGATTTGGGAGTCACAAGCATGGACTGGAGAATATAATTTTTAGGAACCCCTCCTCCAAGCAGCAGGGCACCTGCACTCTCAGCCGCATAGCAAATTTCCATAAACTCGTGCATATCAGCAAATGCGTCCACATGCAGAGGGTTTCCTTCCTTGTACAGCCAGGCCTGAAGCCCTATTACCGAGTCCTGGAGGGCAGGGCAATACACAGGCACACCTACTTCTGCTGCGGTTTTCAGGATAGAGGAATCGTCATCAAGATTTTTTCCAATCTCGGTAAGCACCTGCCTGATAGAGAGTTTTTCCTGAGGAAGACCTGAGTAGACGCTCTGTAAAAATTCCTCAAGATCTGTAAAGTGCTGGTCAGGAAGATAAACATCGTAAATCCTGTCAATGCATTCATTCCGTAGCTGAATATCGTTTGTACAGTCCGTGCCCTTATAATGGTGAAGGCCCAGAGCCTCGACAGTGTCGTGCACCATATTAGCTCCGGTAGTGACAAGTACGTCGATGTAGCCGTCGCGTATTAAATCTGCAACAATGTTTCTCATGCCTGCAGGAGTCATGGCACCTGCAAGTCCGAAAAATTTCGTAGTTTTTTCGGAAGCCAGCATTTCATAATAAATATCTACGGCCTCAGCCAGCCTGCCTGCTCCAAAGGCGCAGCCTTTGTATTCCCTGACAAGCTCATCAACACTCATGTCGGGACTGATCTTTGCAGCTTTGATTGGGGTCGAAAGTTTTTTGTTTGGAGTATTACAATCCATTCGATTTCCCTCATGAAAAGGTATGATAGGACCTACTTTTGAGAATTATCTCTTTGAAAACTATCTCTTTGGGAACTATCTCTTTGAGAATTATCAATTCCAGATTATTTTGAGCTGATATTGAATTACCTGAAAATACATAGTATATGATAAACTTTCTCTTTACATGTTCTTTCTTTAAGTGCACGTAAAATACTTAGAGTATTGATTTAGAGCACAACCTTGCCTGAAAATCATTACACACTCTGAANNTGGATTACCTGAAACACATAGTATATGATAAACCTTCTCTTTACAAATGTCTGCCGAAAAGTGCACAGGCAGTAATCGAGAACGTCGGTCTAGAATGCAACCTTGCCTGAAAAACCGACAAGAGTAAGTTATCAACAAGTAGGTAATATTAATAACCTACAAAATTAAGATGTTAAAAACATGTCTGTTGAACCCTTAAATAACGAACTGATAAAATACGAAAATATAGGGA
>DUGT01000099.1:37907-40864 GCA_013331275.1 Methanosarcina sp.
GATTGGAAAATTCAAAAGTTTGAGAACCCTCACTTGAGGGCTCAAAAGGTTAAAAAATATTTGCTAGACTGCAAAAGGTTGAATTATACCTCATATTTCAATCAGGTTGATTCAAGCGTATCCTGTGATATCCTGGCCAATTGGAGTGCTTTTTCTTATGCACTCTTCCCCGGAGTTAATCATATCTTCAACTGCAGTTTTCAATATGGAAGGATAAACCTGGCCTACCTGCTCCCATACAGGTCTTCCATGGCAAAAGAACTTAAAAGTAGGCGTGCCCTGGACCCCAAACCTTTCAACAGTCCAGGGGCTCGTTTCAATGTTCATGCGGGCAAAAACGGCTGAACTTTTGAATTCGTTTGCATAGTTTATAAAATAAGGTTCCATAGCTTTGCAGTAAGGGCAGGTCGGGCTGTAGAACATTACAATAACCGGCTTTTTAGAGCTTTCTACTACTTCTCCCCATGACATATCTCCAATTTCCATAACATTGCTTCCGTTCAATTAATTACCCCCAAAGTTATGAACAAGTTAACAGAACAAATTAATCAAGTTTCAGGCCTAGCGAAATCAGTTATTCAGTTCATTGTATTTTGTATATGAGATTGCTTTTATTAGGTCAATATTATCTATTTTTATAAGATTAATATTTATGCTTTGTAAAATTAAAGTTTACGCTGCTGTAGATAAATTCCTTAAAAAAATTTCTTAGATTGCTTCTTTTATCCAGAAGTTCTAAGCGGGAAGTCCTAAATAAATAAAGAAGAAAGACAATAGAAGTAAAGAAGAAAAACCATAGAAGTAAAGAAGAAAGACAAATAGAAGAAAGAGGAAAGACAATAGAAGTAAAGAAGAAAGACAATATAAAGAATGAAAAATTTAAAAAGTGGGTGACAGAACTGAAGAACCAGTTCTGTATTATCTTGGCGAGATTTTTTCCAGGAACTGAACCCCGTCCTTGTTCAAGGATTCAAAAGTTTCTAAAGAGGAATGAAGTTTATAGGATTTTTTCCGTTTAGACCTTTTTGCCTTCACCCTCAGGGTTCATGACTTCACAAAAACATGTGCTGCAGACATATTTATCCTCGAGACATGTTTCTTTAAAGTCAACTTTTGGGCCTCCCGGTTTCGTAGTTGCCTCCCTGAACACATAGAACTTTTCGTTAAATTCGATTGGCTGGCCGCATCTCGAACATACGAAAGGTGGGTTCTCAACCGAGTCAATTGCACACTCAATGCATATCAGATCGGACTTATCCCCTTGAACATCTTTGAACTTTATTGGTTTCATATCCAGGCTGGTGTCTACAACCAGTACATCTTCCAGAAGTTCCCGGCCACAAATGTTACAATACTCCTTCATTGTGCTACCTCCTATGTCCAGAGGGTTTCTCACCAAACCTTGTGCTGAGCATACACAAGGCTTCAATGTCTCCGTGTTTGCACTCAAATCATATTCCCCAGTTTCAGCTTATTACCCATTCTCATACCGAATCGTTTTATTTTTAGATGTCCAATTCGGCACAGTCCTTCACACTGTTAAGTTGCGTTTTGCCTGCTGGCGTTGGCTTACCAGCATATCAACCTGAGAAGATTGGTCCAGAGCTGGAAAAGCAAACAATACTAATTACACACAAATATTTTTTATAACGTGGTTCCGAAAATACTTTTCGCATTTGAGTCGAAACAACATTAGAAGACACTTTACAAAATACGTTTAAACCGCTTTCGAGTCTCTGGTTTTAAACTTCCCTATGGAAATATAGGTCTTGAAACTATATACAGTTATTGATTTTGATCAAAAAGTACTGGGTCTTCTAAGCGTAATAAGTAGATTCTAAAAACAGTAGAGAAATAAAGAAACAGTAAATACTATGAAAGAAAATAACTAATAATCATAAGAAAGTTAGAAGTGATCAAAACTAAAATTATCACGTAAATAGAATGCAGGTCATTTAAACAAATAGAACAAAAGTCGCTCTCTTAATAAACTAACATACAGGTAATAAAGAGAATAAAACAAAGAACTTTATTCATCTTTGATCAATACATAAGACGATAAAGAAGATTACTCAAAAGGGTTCGAAAAAATGCTTAAGCAGAGATTTGTGCTGGATACTACTGCATTAACGGACCTGCAGACGCGTGAGGTTATGGGCTATGCTTCCCTTTGCGAGGGAATGAAAGCGATTCTTGACCTGATAGCCGATGCTCGTCTGCATTTCGGGATAAGCTGTTACGTACCTTATCCGTCAGTATACAAAGAGATGTACGAATTTGCAAGCCGCAACGGCTGTGACAGGGAGGTTATGGCTAAAATAGATACCTGGCTTGTAAAAAAATCTCCTGACAGGTATAGAGTTAGCGTAACTTCTCAGATCTTTCATGAGTATGTTGCTTATATGCGGGAGAGAATTAACCGGGGGATGGGAGTAGCAGAGGATGCTATATGGGAGGCAGCTACTGAATGTCTCTTTATGGAAAACCCTCAAAATAAGAAAAAAGAGTATAAGGAAGAGGTTGAGAGGGAAGTAATCGGGGGGATTATTGGCAAATTCCGAAATAAATATCGAGCTGCTCTTAGATATGGAATTCTTGATAGCGCTCCTGATATTGATGTTCTCATTCTTGCCAAGGAGCTTGATGCTGCAGTAATTGCAAGTGATTATGGGATTGAAAAGTGGGCCGAACAGCTTGGAGTCCGTTTTGTACCTGCAAACGTTTTTCCCATGATGATACAGGAGTACCTGAAACATCTTCCGGAAAACGAAAATGAGCCAGATTCGGGAAACAAAGACAAAAGTAAAGAAGGACCATCGGGAGAAATTGAATTCATTTAACAATTTCAATTTTCAATCCTTTGTTACAATCAAAATTAAAACCTGAACAATAATAAATTCTGGATACTTAACCAGATGAAGGTTGAAATTACTCAGATCAGAGGTTTGAGATTAGTC
>DUGT01000099.1:41054-44576 GCA_013331275.1 Methanosarcina sp.
GATCAGAGTCTTGAGATTAGTCAGGCAAAGGGCTTGAGGTTAAATAAGGGGAATTAACTTCAGGATGTGCTCGAGCTATAAGTCTCAGTGAGGAGTAGTGGACATCAGTTATTATCAAGCCTTAAGGAACTTATGCCTTTAAGAAAACGTACTTTTAATAGTGTCTTTTAAAAAAAACATGCCTTTAATAGTACTTCTTAAAGAAAACGTACCTTTAAACGTGCTTTTAAGAAAAATATACCTTAAGGGGAACTGTACTTTTAGAGACTGCATTTAAGGGGACAGTGCCTTTTAAAGAATTGGGGGTAAGAGTTTGAGAAATATAGTTATAGAAGAATTAAAAGCACCCGAAGTTTACCGCCAGAGGGTTGAGGTTGTAGAACGAAAAGGGCTAGGACATCCGGACTATATTTGTGATGCCATAATGGAACAAATTTCAGTAAATCTGAGCCGAAAGTACCTTGAGACTTTCGGGAGTATCCTGCACTATAATATAGACAAAGGCATGCTCGTTGCAGGGGAAGTGGAAGGGAAACTGGGAGGAGGTAGAGTTGTAAGCCCTATGAAACTTATTATAGGGGACAGGGCTACTTTTGAAGCTCAGGGGATAGAAATCGACGTTCCCGAGCTTGCGGTCAGTACTTCGCAGCAATGGCTCCAGGATAACCTCCGCTTTGTGGACCCTGAAAATCTCATCTATCAGATTGAGCTAAAAAGAGGTTCTGCAGAACTTACGGATATCTTTAGCAGAGGAGAAGAGATTCTCGGGGCAAACGACACTTCTGCAGCAGTTGGATATGCTCCTCTCAGTCCTACCGAGAAGCTTGTTTTCGAATGCGAGCGATACCTGAACTCAAAAAAGTTCAAAAAGGAATATCCGGAATCCGGAGAAGATGTAAAAGTTATGGGGCTCAGGCACAGGGATGACATGCATCTGACTGTTGCAATGCCGCTTGTGGATAGGTTTGTTGAATCAGAAGAAGCATATTTTAAGAAGAAAATCGAGCTGCATAACCGTATTGAAGAATTTACTGCCGGATTTGCAGAAAAAGCTAGGGCTGAACTTGAGTCCTGTATGTGCTTGAAACCTACAGTCTCTCTGAACACTCTTGACATTCCGGGCAGGGGGCTGCAAGGGATTTATACTACTGTAACCGGTACTTCTGCTGAGGATGCAGATGGTGGACAGGTAGGTCGTGGAAACCGGGTAAACGGGATAATTCCATTAAACCGTCCTGTTAGCAGTGAAGCTGCTGCAGGTAAAAACCCTGTAAGCCATACAGGAAAAGTTTACAACCTTCTTTCCCATAGGATCGCAGCGCAGATCTACAGCGAGGTGCCTGACATTTCCGAAGTTTATGTCTGGCTTTTGAGTGAAATAGGAACTCCAATCGACCAGCCTCAGATTGCAACTGCCCAGCTTATAATGAAGAAAGGGTCTGCAAGTGAGGTAGAAAAAGAAGTGGCTGAGGTAATGGAAAAAGAGATTGAGAATATACAGGCCTTCTCCATGGAACTTGTTGCAGGAAAATGTCCTGTATGTTGAAAAGAGTTTTATCTGGAGAAATTTATACCCCGGCGATAAAAGCAATAAGCGCAAAGAACATTGCAATCTTGAACATTTTTGAAGACTTGGTAGGATTGTTGCGAGCAAGAAGCTGGTAGATTGCTGCAAGAAACCCCAGATCTGCCAGAAGGATAAGGTAAAGATAACGCAGGCCAAGTACTGACAGAACATAAGGAAGAGGGCTCAAAAATACTGCCAGAAACCCTATAAGCACTGCAAGGTAGCTTGCTTTTTTCGCTCCTACCCGAAGGGGCAGAGTATCTGCTCCTTCAATTTTATCCCCTTCCATGTCTTCAATATCCTTTACAATTTCCCTGGCAGTAATAGCAAGGGCTGCAAGCAGAAAAAGTGTAAAAAGGTCTTTGAGTCCTTCAAGCCCAAAAACCGAGGCTCCGAATAAAAAGCTTGAGCCGGTAAGGTAGCCTATGCTCAGGTTTCCTAATAGAGGAGTGCCTTTGAGAGTTTTTGCGTAGAAGATGAGTAGAAGGGAATTAAATAGTGCAATTAACCCGCAAATTGGGTTGATTGAGAAAGCAAGAAGAGTCCCGAGGGTAAACAGGATATAAGAAAAATAAAGTGCTTCTTTTAACTTCATCCTGCCTGATGGAATAGGCCTATCTGGACGATTAATTGAGTCTATCCTGACATCAAAATAGTCATTAATGGCATTTCCTGCGCCTGCAACCAAAAATACGACCAGAAACACAAGACCTGAAAAAAAGAAAGGAAATTTTTCAGGGCTATAAAAACCGGGGTCATTGGAAGCCAGAATATTAAAAGCTATCAGTGTTCCGATTACGGCTGCAAAACCTGCCATGAGGCAGTTTCCGTATCTTATAATCTCCATATATGTGCGTATGCCTGCGGACATCACAACAAAGCAGTGTTATAAAGTATTAAAGGTATCGGATTTTCTTTCCCGGATTTTGCTTCGGTAGACTCTGGTGTACTTTTCGTTCACTTCGTTCACTCAAGATTGCTGATATGATCTGATGTGATTTGATCTGATATGGTGATATAATTTGATCTGATATGGTGATATAATTTGATCTGATATGATCTGATATAATTTGATATGAGTTAATGTGATAATATAAGTTGATGCGATTTAATATTGGCTTGATTTAATATTAATTAGCGTAACTTAATATAAGTTGGCGTGATTTAATACGAGTTGGCGTGATTTAATACGAGTTGGTGTGATTTAATATGAGTTGATATGATCTGATCCATTCTTATTTGGAAAGATAACTCAACTTATATATTATATACTCTATAATTTAAAGAGTATATTTACTGAAAGGATAATATTAAGTAAAACAAAGTTTTATGTCTTGCCGTTCTTCCCTTTGATATCTGTTAAAGGTTGACCAGTTTCAAAGAGGCAGGCAGATATAATTAGTGATCCTTGATCTTTAAATCGTGTTCTGCTTCTGTCACTATCAGACTAGAAAAACTGGCTTGGAACAAAGAGTATATCTTAGACTAACAGCTTATTGGAGAAAATCTACTGAATTAAACCACTGGATATTGTTTCTGTAAATTAGATAATCATTTATCAATAACTTACTGGTGTACAGATATTTCTGTTTACAGACTGTGGGAGGAGGCAAATAAAAAATGAAAGCCGGTTTTTGTAATTCACTATTTTATATACTATTGATAACGCTAGTAATCCTTGGAATGGCTCCCGGTATGGTCCATGCTCTAGGAAATAACGGAAGCTCAGTCTCAGATAGTGGAAGTTCAGATACAGGAGATTCAGTTTCAGATAGCGGAAGTTCAGATGCAGGAGATTCAGTTTCAAACAGTGGAAACTTAGACACGAGTACCGAAGATTCAGATCCAAACAAAGTGGACTCAGGTTCAAGTGATGGTAGTTCAGATTCCGGCTCAAGTGACGGAAGCTCAGATTCTGGTTCAAATGATAAAAATTCAGACTCCGGCTCAAGTGA
>DUGT01000099.1:44829-45059 GCA_013331275.1 Methanosarcina sp.
GGCTCAAGTGATGGTAGCTCAGATTCCGGCTCAAATGATGGTAGTTCGGATTCTGGTTCAAGTGATAAAAACTCGGATTCCGGTTCAAGTGATGGTAGCTCAGATTCCGGCTCAAATGATGGTAGTTCGGATTCCGGTTCAAGTGATGGTAGTTCGGATTCCGGTTCAAGTGATGGTAGTTCGGATTCTGGTTCAAGTGATAAAAACTCGGATTCCGGTTCAAGTGATGG
>DUGT01000099.1:45183-45511 GCA_013331275.1 Methanosarcina sp.
AGTGATGGTAGTTCGGATTCCGGCTCAAATGATAAAAATACACATCCCGGTTCGAGTGATGATAACTCAGGCACTGGCACTAGCCCGGACAATGGGAATTCGGATTCCAGCTTAGACGATGGCAATTCAGGTACTAATCCGGATGATGGGAATTCAGACTCCAGTTTAGACGGTGGGAGTTCAGATACTAACCCGGATGATAAAAGTTCCTCTACTGATTCGGATAACGGAGATTCTGGAAAAGGAGATTCAGACTCAGGCAGCGGAAGTTCAGACAACAAAAAATCGGATACTGGAAACTCAGACACAGGTACAAGCACGGATACTG
>DUGT01000099.1:45641-47107 GCA_013331275.1 Methanosarcina sp.
ACGGATACTGGAAATTCAGGCACCAAAGACTCGAATATCGTAAGCTTGAACAGCGGAAACTCTGATACTCATAGTTCAGATAACACAAGTTCAGACACCAAAAGTTCAGGTAACACAAGTTCGGATACCGAAAGTGCAGATAATAGCAGTTCCGATACTGGAGATGAGGATTCGAATTCTTCTGACGATTCAGGCATGGATCTTGTTTCCAGTGAGCCTGCAACCAATATTGCTGTTAAGGAACTTTCCACCAGGAGTATCGTGAGTGATTATCCTATTCAGTTCGATTTTACAAAAAATGCCACGTGCATTGTAAATATTGAATTTAATCCGAAGAAAACATTCCGAAAAACAACAACAGTTGTAGAAGAACTTAAAAACAGATCCACTCTTGTCCCGACTTCTCCTGAAGGCACAGTGTATAAATATGTGAATATCTGGGTGGGAGATAGTGGAGCAGGGCTTCCTACTTCCATTAAAAGTGGATTTGTAGAGTTCAAGGTTGAAAAGGCATGGATCAAAGATAATAATATCAGTAAGGCTCAGGTAGTCTTGCAACGGTATGATAGCAATTGGCAACCTCTTTATACGGAAAAAGTTGGAGAAGATGAAAATTACATTTACTTTAAATCGGAAACTCCTGGCTATTCCTTCTTCGCAATAACGGAATACACAGGGCAAAATATAATGAAAGTCAGTGGGGCAGGAAAAATACAGGAAACCCTGAGAAATCTTGGAAGCGAAGGAAAAACAGCTCTTTATGGAAATGCAGGAAATGGAAACAGTAGAATAAAGAATCCAATGGGAACAGCCAGGATACTCATGGCAATTTCCTTACCGCTTTTCATGATTCTTGTTGGATATGGCATATTTAAGAAAAAGATCTGAGAAAAACGTACAGATCTGAGAAAAACGTACAGATCTGAGAAAAACGTACAGATCTGAGAAAACGTACAGATCTGAGAAAACGTGCAGATTTGAGAAAAACGTACGTTAGATGAAGTATGTGAGATTTCTCACCTGCTTCTTACTATTTCTCCCATCATTGAAATTAAGTGAATCTCACATACAAGATTTTAAACGTCAGATGCTCATCGAGTTTTTACCGCGAGCATTCGGTCAAGTGCTTCTTTTGCCCTGATTCTCACATCATATGGGACAGTGATTATATGCTGAAGTTTCTCGAGCGATAGCAGGATTTTCTCAAGATTTACCATTTTCATGCTCGGACAGCAGGCAAATTCTGAAATGCAGTAGTATTTCTTTTCGGGAGCTGCCTTATGTAGCCCGTGGAGGAGTCCGCATTCTGTACCTATGATGAACTCTTTTGCAGGAGAATTTTTTGCATACATTATCATCCCTCTCGTGCTTGCTATATGGTCTGCAAGCTCCAGAACCTCAGGGCGGCATTCAGGGTGTGCAATAAACTTTGCTTCAGGATGCTTTTCCTTCATTTTCAGGACATC
>DUGT01000099.1:47205-47555 GCA_013331275.1 Methanosarcina sp.
TTTTCCTTCATTTTCAGGACATCTTCTCTCAGTATCTGATGGTGCGTTGGGCAGTGCCCCTCCCAGGGAATTATTTTTTTGTCAGTCCGAGCTTCAACATAGGCAGCCAGGTTTTTATCAGGCACAAAAATTATCTCATCAGCTTCCAGAGAATTTACTACCTCCACGGCATTTGCAGACGTACAGCAGATGTAAGACTCAGCCTTGATGGCAGCCGAACTATTAACATAACAGACCACCAGAGCACCGGGGTGCTTTTCTTTTTCTCTCTTAAGGCCTTCGATGTTCACCATGTCTGCCATAGGGCAAGTAGCATCGATTTCTGGCAAGATTACTGTTTTTTCAGGACA
>DUGT01000099.1:47787-48194 GCA_013331275.1 Methanosarcina sp.
CAAGAATAACTGCATTTCGTTTTATTTTGAGTTCTTTGATCCTTTCTATTAGCTCTGCTTGCTGCATGGGACCACCGTAAGTTTTTAAAGTAAAATCCGGAAACAAGGATCCGGTATGATATTGAAGATCAAGCTTAAAATAATAAGTTTATATAATATATTTTAACAGGCGAATAAACGTAAAAAGGAGTGCAATGTGATGAAATTCCATCCAGCGCGCTCTTTTTGCACGATGCCATTTACTTCTGAGAGCTTACGTCTTAACTCTCCCGCACTATATAATATTTGTGAATAATATTTTTGTGAGCTTTCCTAATCGCTGTCCGAGTCCCACGCTCCATTTTAAAAAGTGGCTGACCTTCAAGCTTTTTCAAAAAAGGCTATCCGCAAACCTTTTGAAAAAAGGT
>DUGT01000099.1:48365-48506 GCA_013331275.1 Methanosarcina sp.
ATCAACCGGCGCAACGGTTGGGAGAAAGGGCAATATATAGGACAATATATTAATCTCAAGTACTTCTTTGTCTATTCAGGTGCCGATCTGGACCGGACTCAGGATCTTTTTCAGGGTGGAAATTGCAGAAAGGGCTGCAAG
>DUGT01000007.1:0-6040 GCA_013331275.1 Methanosarcina sp.
CATTATTTCTTAGTTCATTATTTCTTAGCCCACTACTTCTTAGTCCACTATTTTCAGTTCATTACTTCTTTAAAATAACCCAAATTTGTATATAAAATGAGGAATTGCTATTAACTTTTCAGAATCCGAAGTTCCTTTTTCCCATACTGAAAAGAAAAAAGATAGAAGTACTCTCTCGAAAATAGTGTTTGTTTTTACTGTAAAAAAGTTAAAAACAAGATTTGCTGCTTCGTAAAAGTCACTATCCAGGAAAAGCCTCACAACACTTGACGTTGTAAGGCTTGATCCCACATTCCTGGTTAGCAGCCAATAAAATTCCTTAATTAATCATTTGTCGGAATTCTCATTCTATAGAATGAACGCCAGACAAAGATCAGACCAACCAACAGGAATACGCCACCTACATAGGGAGCCATATTTCGGAAGGATTCGGAAATAGCGATTTCCATGGATAACAGGCCAAAGAGTGTGGTGAACTTGATGATTGGGTTGAGGGCAACTGATGAGGTATCTTTAAAAGGATCACCTACAGTATCGCCTACCACCGTGGCTTCATGTAAATCGGTACCTTTCTCCTGAAGGTCTACTTCCACGACTTTTTTGGCATTATCCCAGCATCCGCCGGCATTTGCCATAAACACTGCCTGGAACAGTCCGAATACCGCAATGGAAATTAGATAGGAGACAAAAAGCGCCACCGAATCATTTCCAGCTATTGGAGCAGAGAGACAGGAAAATGCCAGAGTAAAGGAGAATATAGTGATAAAAATATTGAACATACCCTGCTGTGCATACTGGGTGCAGATCTTTACCACTTCTTTTGACTTTTCCGTAGCTGCCTTCTGGCTGGCGTCTTCATCAAGCTGTATGTTCCTTTTAATATATTCAACTGCCCGGTAGGCTCCTGTAGTTACGGCTTGGGTCGATGCTCCGGTAAACCAGTAAATTACACAGCCTCCTGCTAATAGTCCGAAGATGGTATAGGGGTTAAGCAGTGTCAGGATTTCTTCAGGTTGTACCCCAAGAACATCTCTAATAACAAGAACCAAAGAGAAGATCATCGTTGTGGCACCAACCACAGCTGTACCTATTAAGACCGGTTTGGCTGTAGCCTTAAAGGTATTTCCTGCTCCGTCATTTGCTTCCAGGTAATGTTTGGCTTTATCAAAATCCGGTTTGAAGTTAAATTCTCTCTGGATCTGCTCCTTAATTTTGGGAATTGTTTCTATAAGTGACAGCTCGTAAATTGACTGAGCGTTATCTGTTACAGGTCCATAACTGTCAACTGCTATGGTAACAGGGCCCATGCCAAGCATCCCGAAAGCCACCAGTCCGAATGCGAATATGGAAGGATAAATCATTATGTCACTTAAACCATACCCGCTAGCATAGTAGGCAACGAACATAAGCAAGAAGAAGACCATACCGATCCAGAATGCACTGAAATTGCCTGCGACCAGTCCGGAAAGAATGTTCAGAGACGGACCGCCTTCTCTGGAAGCTTTGACAACTTCGGCTACGTGCTTGGAATTCGGGCTGGTAAAGATTTTGGTAAATTCGGGAATTAAAGCCGCTCCCAGGGTACCGCAGCTTATTATTATTGAGAGTACCAGCCAGAGATTCTCCAGCTCGGCAGGCACTCCGGAGCCAGGTCCCAAGATGTAATAACTTACGGCAAAGGTTCCAACTATAGAAAAAATAGAGGTAATCCATATTAGACTGGTCAGTGGCTGTTCAAAGTCAAAGTCATCTTTGCCACTGTATCTTGCCTGGCTGAGTGCCCTATTGATGTAGAAAGATGCTACGGAAGTAATGATCATGAGTATACGCATGACAAAGATCCAGGTAAGTAGGATGCCGGTCAGGTCGGGCTGTACAGCCAGAACTATGAAAGAGACAAGGGCGACTCCGGTTACACCATAAGTTTCAAACCCATCTGCAGTTGGTCCTACGCTGTCACCTGCATTATCTCCAGTACAGTCAGCAATAACACCTGGATTACGAGGGTCATCTTCCTTTATTCCAAAAACTATTTTCATCAGGTCGGAGCCGATATCTGCAATCTTGGTAAATATTCCGCCTGCAATACGTAAAGCGCTGGCTCCCAGAGACTCTCCTATTGCAAAGCCTATAAAGCTTGAGCCAGCCAATTCTCTGGGAACAAACAGCAGTATAATTAACATCATTATCAGCTCAACACAGACCAGAAGCACGCCTATGCTCATCCCTGCATCGAGAGCGATATTTAATAATTTAAGGGGTTTTTTCTCCAGAGAGACAAATGCTGTTCTGCTGTTAGCCAGAGTATTCATACGAATTCCATACCAGGCAACCGAGTAAGAACCCAGTATCCCTAAAATGGTCCAGGCCATGATAAGCAGTAATCCGCTCAGAGGCATTTTCTGAAGGAAGCCAAAGTAAAAGGCTATACATAAGCCGATGAAAACAAATAGTATGCACAGCAGTTTGCCCTGCTGGATAAGATAAGTTTTACAGGTCTCGTAAATTGTGTCGGCCACGTCCAGCATGGACTGATGGGCACCGATTTTTTTCACCTTCATAAACTGGTAAAGACCAAACAGCATGCCTAATACACAGACTACGATACCCCAGAGCAACAAATTATTTTGCTCCTGGCTTAAATTCGGAATTTTAAGATTCGCTTCACTGGCAGCTGCTATTGCCGGTGTTAGCGACATTATGGTCAGGCCAATAAGGCTTTCTAGTGTTGCCTTGACCACCTTATTTTTGGTTATAATCTCCATTTAGCCGATCACTTCTCTCATCACATTNNGCTTCACTGGCAGCTGCTATTGCCGGTGTTAGCGACATTATGGTCAGGCCAATAAGGCTTTCTAGTGTTGCCTTGACCACCTTATTTTTGGTTATAATCTCCATTTAGCCGATCACTTCTCTCATCACATTTTTGACAATAAATTGGTTAAAGGTTAATTTCAATGGAAATGTAAACGATTATCTTTATGGTTTTGTGCAGTTTGTGGGGAGTTAGGGTCTTTTAAATGCGTTAAACCTATATAACTGCCCTTCCCCAGTATCCTTAAAACCAAGTGTTATTTCTATCCTGGCAGATGACTTAGACCAGACTTCCAGGCATTTTTATTTATGCATTACGAGTCAGCGTGTGTATGTCTACACTACCGATGCACCTCATAACAAAGCCTTCAAAAATAAGTCTTGAGTCTATTATTTGATCTGCGTTATTATTGATGCGCCTCATGTGGAATTACCCCTGGAAGGTAGTGCAAGGCAATTCGTGACGTACTCCTTGTCGCAAAGAGTATGCTTATGCACATCACAGGAATTATAGTAGTGATAGTTAGGCATGATCAGCAAAGTCAGCTCTAAAACTAACTTATAAATGTTCATGAGTCCTGAATCTATCATTTAATCCGGCTCGCAATTTTCTGATAATAAATTATGAAGTAAATTGAAATTTTGATTGTTAAAGCCTGGATTTGACAAAAGCGTAATCAGTTGCTTTTATATAAGCTTTTTGACCTTTGTCTGAGCGAGAGTTTTTGAATTAGTTTTCTAATAATTTTCTTTTCCTGATGGTATATACTTTCAATCTTAGGTCCAACAAAACGCAAATATATAGCATGTTGTTTGGACAGTTTAAAGAAATGGAACTGCGGCAATAGAATTTACGGGAAGGTAAGCCCAGATCGTTTGTATTTAACGGGCCCGTTCTACGTTTTTTTAGTTAAGTTCCGATCTACGTTTTTTCAGTTAAGTTCCTACATATATAAAGATATCGACAATCTTTTGATAAAAAAAAGCAACTCTATTTGTAAATTGCATTTTTTAAATATTTATATACCTATTAAGCAAGGTAATAAGTTTCCGGGTTCCTATACAAAATCGTAAAAACAAAATTTTTTACCAGGTCGTTTGATTGATCGTTTTCGAATAGCCCGGTTGAAGTAATAATTCCTCGGCCTTCATACCCTGCACTTGGTTCAGGCCCTCCAGATTCCACACACTTTATACCGCCAAAGCCCAAATGCAAGACAGTCTCAAGGTAAACTCCTTCACCTCCTTCATTTCTCAATGTATCAGGTACAGTCTTCAGGTTTAGATCACTAAGCGGCATTCTGGTGGAATCTGCTTGCGGGTCGCGTCCTACAAACAAAATT
Source organism: Methanosarcina sp. (assembly GCA_013331275.1). Classification (GTDB taxonomy): domain Archaea; phylum Halobacteriota; class Methanosarcinia; order Methanosarcinales; family Methanosarcinaceae; genus Methanosarcina; species Methanosarcina sp11020u. The sequence continues at coordinate 4,158 of DUGT01000007.1, forward strand.
TTATTATCCACGGTCGAAAGGGCTGCAGTAAGATTTTGCGTGGTAGTAGATCTTCCAATTTTACCTTTTCTATAGATTGCTGTCTGTTTCATTTTTTTACCTTGGTTCTTATTTATCCTTATTTTGAAGATTAGGAAACCGGTAACTGTAGTACTGTTTAATAATATTCATAATTTCCCAGCGTTTGTAATTTACACTATTTTTTAATAATTTTTGGCTAATATGACTAAAGAACGCCGTTATACTATGTCCTATTTCAAACGACATTAATAAAAAAGAAAAATGCAACTTCTAGAAGTAATTTTGAAACTCGGCCTTGCTGCTCTAAAAACTGTACTTGAAATAATCAAGCAAGTTTAAACTTTGAAAATCAAAGTTGCGCTGGCGCACCCCGCTGCAAGCAACGGGGTATGTTCGCGCCACCGCTCGAAATTCCGTTAAAGGAAATAATAACCCTAAACAGTTTAGTTTGAGCAGAAGTTAACAACCGAAAAATGGAATAGATAAATAATATAATCATCAACGTTTACCGGGGACGTTTCCATCCCCGCAGCAAGCTAGCGGGGTATTCGACTGAAATTAAAATATAGGAAGAATACGAAATTAAAAAACTGAGAAAGTAAAAAGAGAAAATTATAAAATTTAAAAGGACAAAATTACTATCCATATTTTTCGGTCAAACTACAAAATAGACAGGCAAAAACAGGTCAGGAGAAGTCAGTTAACTCCTCTTACCTGCAGTAACTGGAATTCAATTTCATCCGGGACTGTGGCCAGGAATATAAAAGTATTGTACCCGAGTTTCTGAACTTCTTTAATTGCATTTGCCTGAACTTCACTCAAATCCCTTGTATCGCTTACGATGCAGAATGATTTCCGATTTCCTGTATTTACAAGGAAATTAAAAGCACTTCCATGTGTATTCAAGAACGTAACAAGATTTTTAAGTTCTTCCCAGGTACTGCACATGTGAATGTACTTAGATCCCATGTTTTCCACGTACCAGTCCCTGCTCACGTAAGAGTAAGAAGCATACTGTTCATTCAGCTCATCAAAAGCTTTGAGGATTTTGTTAATATCCTTCCTCAAATTTACCCATTTCCAGCTCTGTGTTGTAAAATAACGGGCTGCCACTATTTCAAAAATTGCCTGTTTATCTTCATCTTCGAGTCTCATTCTTTCACTTCTTTGTTTTGTCTGTGTTTTTGCACTCAGAACGCATCGTCCTGAGCATAACTTCGGTTAAACTGCAAGGAAAGTTCTGCTTTTTCCAGTTCCCTTCCCAAATATGCGGCATGATCCAGACGAGAGACCAGTTTCAGTTCAAGCAGTGTATCCATAACTTCTCTGGCGTTTTTTCCCACAACTGAAGTATTCTCGTGTTCAGCTACAATAAATCCGCCGTTTCCACTTATTCTGTCAGCTACTGTACGGATGCGGATAGGACCTGCAGGATCTATACGCCAACCTTTTGAAGACCTGGCTTGAATAGCGTTTTCCGGAAGTAGAGACTCCGGTCTCCTACGTTTTTCTTTAATGCAGAGGAGATCAAGCCCGAGGTCTTTTGGTGAACTTTCTCTTATACCTGAAAGCATCATCATCTCGGAAGCCCTTTTCAGCTCCATAATCGAACCCTGCGCCTTGTCACTAAACTCGGGGGTGAAAAGGATGCTTGCTCCGACCTCTACACCTATTCCACAAAGTACGGCATTAACTCCTATGGTATCCACATCCATAAGCTCAGTAACATTGCCAACTCCTAAGAACACGGGAATTTCAGGGTACACTCTATGAAACTCATGAAAACGTACAATGGATTCGGTTATATTGTGACCTACAGGATCAAGCACAGGATCGGCTATAATTTTCTCAATTCCAAGCCT
>DUGT01000007.1:6092-6936 GCA_013331275.1 Methanosarcina sp.
AATGGATTCGGTTATATTGTGACCTACAGGATCAAGCACAGGATCGGCTATAATTTTCTCAATTCCAAGCCTACGGGCAGCCTCAACATTCCTGATAAGGCTTTCCAGACTTCTTTCCTCATCAGGGATTATAACGGCTGCAATTCCTGCCCTGGCAACGATCGGACCTGCAGTCTCAAGATTCGTACTGTTGAGACTCAGGACAAGGTCTGCTCCTGCTTCTACTCCCTCTCTAATCAGTTCGGAATCAAGGGTATCTATGCTTATCGGAGTATCTGTAATAGTCTTTGCAAAGGATACGGCTCTTTTAGCCTGCTCCGGAAGGGTATTAAGGGTAGCTCCAAGATCGATTATGTCTGCTCCCCGAGCGATAAAAGCTTCGATTTTTGCCTGGAGCGCAGTAGGATCCATTTCCAAAGCCCCCACAATTTCTCCCATAACCTTCATGCGAGCCTTTCCTCCAAGTTTTACACCTCTGAGCGTAAAAGGAGAGGAGACTTCTTCTTCGTTTTTCTTTATTAACTCGAGAGCTATCTCTTTTCGAACATCGGCAAGAAGTTCACATGCAGGGACTTTGTCGGAAAATTCAATTTTCCCGGCAAAGGAGAGCACAAAGCCAAGATCATAAGCGTGCTTTGGTCCAAGCCGGATTTTACACCCCAATACGTCGGAAGCTTTTGAAAAATCTCCTGCTACAAGCCCTGGAAGCAAAATAAGGTCATACACTTTCGAAAGCTTGGCTTCCTGAAATGTTTTAATCAATTTTTTAGGAGTGATGAAGGCAGCAATATCAATATTGGCTACGAGGACATCGGCTTTTTCCCCGATTGCTTTCCTGACGGTA
>DUGT01000007.1:7064-17363 GCA_013331275.1 Methanosarcina sp.
CTAATAAAAAAGAGTATCTGTTTAAAACTCATTAGTAAAAAAAGTATAAAGAGTGAAAAGTCCTAATTTTTTAATTTTTAAAATCAGGACTTTACCTGGGCCTGATTTAATTTATAAAATCAATGATTGAATCGTCTTGTTTCTTTCTAAGGGACCCTGAAGAATTTCTTAATCGGTCTGCCGTTACTCTTCCGAACCTTCTTTCCTTCATGGAGTCAGCATCGGTTCTGGATTCCAGAATTCCGGGCTCTGCCTGAGGGCCCAGGATCTGGGCAGACTGCACACCTGTCATTATGGCCATTACCCTGACCTTACCTTCATAGTCTTCCCTAATCCTTGCACCCCAGATGACATTTGCACTTGGAGAAAGTTCATAGGTAAGCATTGATGCTATCTCTTCGGCTTCCTTAAGGCTCAGGTCAGGTCCACCGGTTACATGGACAAGACTTCCGGTTGCTCCCTTGTAATCAACATCAAGCAGAGGGTGATTTAGAGCAGTCCGCACCACTTCAGTGCTCTTATCCTGGTTTTTTGACTCACCTACAAGCATAACTGCAACCCCACCACAGCTCATTATAGTCCTGATATCGGCATAGTCAAGGTTTATCAGGGAAGGCACTGTGATGGTCTCTGTAATTCCCTTTACGGTCTCGGCAATTAGCTGGTCCATTACGGAAAAAGCCTGATCTATAGGAAGGTTTGGCACATAATTAAGCAGCCTGTTATTATCAAGGACAATTACGGTATCGGCTGCCCGACGCAGATCTTCAAGACCTTCTTCGGCTTTGAAAATCCTGGCTCTTTCAACTCTAAAGGGACTTGAAACCATTCCTACAACAATTGCTCCCTGCTCTTTTGCTACTTCGGCAACTACAGGTGCAACTCCTGTACCGGTACCTCCACCTAATCCTGCAGTGATGAAAACCAGGTCAACATCCTTTAACACTTCTTCAAGTGTGCCCCTTGCAAGTTCTGCAGCTTTCTTTCCTGTCTCGGGGTAACCGCCTGCTCCCAATCCCCGCGTGAGAGTTTTTCCCACAAGGATCTTCTTGTCAGCTCTTACATTGTCAAGGTGCTGCTTGTCAGTATTAATACAGACCGTTTCTGCACCTTCGATTCCCATGTTATATAGACGGTTTACAGTGTTGTTTCCGGCACCGCCACATCCAACAATCATGATTCGCGGTTGCCCGAAATCTTCAAAATCATCATCAGAGGAAGAATTCTTCCGATATTCTTTCTCTTTTTCACTGAATTTCATTGCTTCCTGTACAAATGACTGCACTTCTATCCCCTCGACTGGATTTGTGTCTGATTCTTACATTTGACTCCCCACCCGTTACATCGGGGGTCACATATCTTTCAATACTCTGAGTGGAGTTATGCGATAACTTTCAAAATCTATTAAAGTTTTTTATCCGTTATCTTTAATAAGTTGGCACTCTGCCGAACTTAAACATTTCGGACTTATTTAAATGGTATTCTTAAATTGTTTATCAAGTTTAAATATGTCACCCATAACTCTCATATACTCACTCTTTTACTACCTTTAGCATTAAATTCTCAAAGATGAAGGGTGAGGGACTGCCAAAATGTTTATATATATCAACATAACTTAATATAGAAAGTTTTATTGTCCCAACGCAAAACTCTCCTGATTACTCAAGTCAGGGCAATTTTCATATCTTCTTATTCTTTTATGCCATGCTTGACTTCAGGAACTAACACTACAATCCTGCCATTGGTTTTTGATAAAACATTCTACCAGATTCTTGTAATTAAATTAGACTGTTTATATTATTACTTTTAACTAGAATTACCCTCTTAAAAACTGTTTCGGTATTGTTCCAGAATTTGGAAGCTCTTGCTTGATTCTTCAACTAATGCTTTTTAAATTAATATAAATATTTCTATATTTGTAGTCACCTGGTTTTCTCCTAAAACTTATTCATATAGAAAATTTTGAATCAATCTATTTAGTGCATATTTTGGAAAGCACATTTGGGAAGGAACATCAAAAACTAATAGTGTGATAAAACCGGAAAAGTACCAAATCGATAAGAAGTGTGTTAAATGATAAAATATAAATTAAAAAAAATACATCAACTTATTGAAAAACTTTGTGAATAATAAAAGTATTTTAAAGTTATAGTAAGTGATTTAAAATCAAAAAAATCCAGATAGATTGAAGAAAGAGCGTCAAACTAATTAAATAAATTTTGAAGTTATGAAAAGTACTTAAAAAATATAACTCTATTGAATTATAATTTTAGTAAACTATAGTTCAATTAAACTATAACTTTATTCGGAATTTCAGGGAAAATTTTAAGGCTTCAAAACCATTTTCACCTTAATCCCCAGGAATCTCAGTTAACCTAACCCAGGGATCTCAAATAACTTAACCCAGAGATTCTGGTTACCTTAACTGCTAAGAATAATGGCTACTTACTTCCCGGGAATCTTAATTTCCCAATCACCAAGCTTGCAGTTCTGGAGTCAAAACCGTGTTAAAGGCATTAATTTTCGATATGGATGGCGTTCTCGTGGACTCTATGCCCTTCCATGCAGCAGCCTGGAAAAAAGCTTTCCTTGATATGGGTATGGAAATCCAGGACAAGGATGTCTATGCAATTGAAGGCTCAAATCCAAAAAACGGACTTACTTTGCTTATCCGAAAAGCCAGAAAAGAACCAGAAGCATATGATTTCGAAACTATTACCTCAATTTACAGGAAAGAATTCAAACGGATCTTTGAGCTGAAAGCTTTCGACGGAATGAAAGAGTGCCTGGAAGTCCTTAAAACGCGTTTTCTGCTCTCAGTAGTCTCTGGCTCTGACCATCTCATTGTTCACGATATCATTGACCAGCTTTTCCCTGGTATATTTGATATTGTGGTTACGGGAGACGATATTAAGAACCCAAAGCCTCATCCCGACCCTTTTATTAAAGCTGTCGAACTCCTGAATGTGCAGCCGAAAGAATGCATTGTAATAGAAAATGCCATTCTGGGTGTAGAAGCTGCAAAAAAAGCCGAAATTTACTGCATAGGTGTTCCCACATATCTGGAGCCTTCACAGCTTGACAGAGCAGACCTTGTGGTAGGAGATCACAGACAGTTAATGCAACATCTTCTAAGTATTGAACCAGCTCACGGGTTCAAGGCGTGAAAAAGCTTAGTAACCTCTCCAAAAAAGAATCGGACCCCGTGTGGGGTCACAGTAACCTTACGGTTTCAAGGTTTGTAAGTGCCCGCGTCTCAATCTTCAGTTTCTTGTAAACCGAACTTGCCAGGTCAACACAGGCCTTTTCATCCCCATGCTCGGTAAATACCCTTTCCGGACGAGGCTGCATTCTCTTGATGTAGTCCATAAGCTGCCTCCTATCGGAGTGGCCTGAGAAACCATCAACTACCTGGACTTCCATGTTTAACTTGAGGATCTCAGTGCCTCCGCCCTTTCCTGCCATAGGGATTTCTTTCCATCCTTTCTGGATTCTACGCCCGATTGTTCCATCGGCCTGGTATCCTACAAACACCAGAGAGTTGCGCGGGCCTTCGGCAAAGGCTTTGAAATAATCCATAACCGGCCCTCCGTTCATCATACCCGAAGTAGAGATGATTACACAGGGATGAGGATTCTGAATTATCTTCTGGCGCATGTCGTGGGAATCAACAGGCTTGAAGCATTCGGACAGGAAGGGATTCTGGCCTTTCTGAAAGATCAGTTTTCTCAGATCGTTATTCAAGTATTCGGGATGTGTAGCATGAATTGCCGTTGCTTCCCAGATCATTCCATCCAGATAGACCGGAACTTCAGGAATCAACCCTTTTCTTATAGACTCTTCAAGCACTATCATAACTTCCTGGCTTCGACCTACTGCAAAAGCCGGGATGATGCAAATTCCTCCCCTTTCTACAGTGTTCTTAACGACCATCTGCAGGTGCCTCTCAGCGTCCTTAAGTGAGGGCTGGAAAGCATTAGAATTCCCATAAGTAGCTTCACTTACAACAGTTTCAACTCTTGGGAATTTATTGACAGCAGGATCAAAAAGCCGTGTCTTCTCATATTTGTAGTCTCCCGTAAAGACGACATTATGGAGTCCGTCTCCAATATGGAAGTGAGAAATAGCCGATCCCAGAATATGCCCTGCATTATGGAAAGTCAATTTGATATCAGGAGCAATATCCGTTACTTCCTCGTAGTCCAGAGGAATTGTGTGCTTGAGAGTTTTTGCTACCATTCCTGATTCGTAGGGAATCTTCTTCCCTTCTTTTGCTGCCACGTCAATGTAGTCAAGCTGGAGCAGCACCATCAAATCTCGTGTAGGGGGCGTACAGTAAACAGGCCCTTCGTAACCGTATTTGAAAAGCAAAGGAACAAGCCCCTGATGGTCCAGATGGGCGTGAGTAACTATCACGGCATCGATCTGATTTAAGGGAAAAACTTCAGGAACATAAAGGTAAGGAGTCATGTTTTCATCCGAACCTACATTGACTCCGCAGTCAATTAAAATTCTGGATTCGGGAGTCGAGAGCAGGAAACAACTTCGTCCTACTTCTTTGCAGCCCCCAAGCGATGTAACCCTTACCCACTGGTCTTTAGAGGTACACTCTTTGTGAATCTTCCTCCCCACCGATTTAAGGATCTCTTTTCTTTCCTTGAGGTTGTTTCTCATAAATTCCCTAACATTCTTAACCGTACGGGATTTGATAGGGGGAGTACGCACAACCTTTGGAATCCAGCCAATCTGCTTTGTGATTTCACGGAGAGTAGCTCCATGCTTTCCTATCACAAGACCAGGTTTTTCAGCTTCAATAATTACTTCTCCGGAATCTGGGTCAAAATAATAGCTTGAGATTACGGATTCTTTTGGTACAACTTCTTCGATTATAGAAATAGAGTCTTCAGGAGTTGCAAGCACCCTGGGGTCAGGGCGCATAGCAATCCGCGTTCTGAGTTCTTTTGCGAGGTTGCGAATAATGTTCCCATCGTCTGCGAATTTGCGGGGCTCTTCGGTATATAGCACAAGTTGAGGCCCTTCAAATTCCACGTCGGTAATTGTAACTCCCGCGGGTAGATTTTTCTCAATTTTATGTTTGAGGTCTAATAGCACATCTTCAATAGGCATCAAGAATCTTCCTTTTTGTCAAAAAATGAAAAAATATATAGATATTGGAAAAATAACAGGTTGAAAAAGATGTTAGTTTAGTGTTAAAATAAAAAACCAACAGTTTAAATTATTTAGATAATGAAGTTCTTATGGATTTTACTTCTTCAGGGTCCAGTCTTCTGAACGCCTCCTTAGTAATCACCACTACATCGATGTTTTCTCCGGATGCTGAATCCCTTTTAGTCGCATTGTGGATCGCTCGGATAGCAAGGTCAAGGCCTTCTTTTACAGTCATGTCTTCTCTGTACTGGTCTTCAAGCACTCCGTATGCCATGGGAGAACCGGAACCTGTAGCTGAGATTCTTGTCTCTTCAATGCTTCCTCCAAGAGCGTCAAGTGAGTAGATCCCAGGCCCATTTTTGTCAACTCCACCTATAAGGAGCTGAACCATCATGGGATAGTAGCGGTTGGCATTTAAGAAGTTTGACATTAAAGTTGCAATACCTTTTATTGTCATCGACTCGTTTCTACGCATCTTATAGAGCTGTGATTCTACATTTACGAGCCGCACAAGCTGCTGGGCATCCCCTACCGAACCGGCAGTAGTCATTGCTACAAGGTCGTCGATCTGATAAACCTTCTTTGCAGTTTTACTTGCGATGAAATTCCCCATTGTGGCTCTCTGTTCACTTGCGAGCACGATACCATCGGTACAAACTACTCCTACGGTAGTTGTGCCCTTTAGATATTTGTCATTATCCATAAACATACCCTCATAATAAGTTAAAAATGAGAAAATGTCGCTAAAAAAAATGTTTTAGTGAGGTAAGTATTTTTAACTTAAATAGCAGGATTTAGCACTTCATTATCTCAATATTAATATCGCTATATATAAGTTTTCCTTCTCTTTTTTATTGAACGCGTCTAAATTTAAATTAGAAGGAAGATTTAGTAAAACAATTTTCTCTCTTTTCGTTTGCAGGAGATTCAAAACTCCTGATATCCCGAAAAGTCCAAAATTTAAAGAAAAAGTCTCTCGACCTCTTCAGCAAGTTTGTTTATTCTCTGAATCACATTTTCGGGTACCTCTTGCTTACGCATGAGCTCAGTTCTTTCAGCTACAGTAATCCTGCTTGTTCCCTTAACAAGATTATCGGCATGGGCAACTATTTTTTCCTCAAGGCTTCGTGGGAAATAATCATCCTCCGGAAGCCCTAACCCCCTTGCCTCTTCTTTAGAGATTCCCGCTCCAGTATGTCTTTTTATTATTTCGGAAATCTCAGGATCGATTCCCTTGACCGTGGCTAGCCTATACCCTTCTACCGCATGAGCGATTTTATGAGTTTTACACCTCCCTAAATCGTGAAGAAGAGCTCCAACTTCCACCAGTTCCAGGTTTACATTATGCCCTGATGCTTTTGCTTTATTTGCAATCTCAACTGCGAGTGATGCGACTTCCTTACAGTGCTCTATCACATTTGAAGCACATCCGGTTTCCTCAAGCAGCTTTATTGCTTCGACTCGGGTAGTCAAGGCAGATCACTTATACTGAACTGAGAGCATCTACACGCTTTTTCAGGACATCAATAAAATGGGAGTTATCGTAAAAAACCAGGTCTTCTCCACACATGGGGCAGAGAAACTCGGTTTCCGTAGCTTCGTCAAAAAGAAGGCGAACACAACCTTGAGGGCACATATAGAAAACGTTGTTTTCTTCGAACTCAAGGCGAGTCTTCAGGTTGCGGAGCAGTTTTTTCTTCTCCTTCATAAGCTGGTGCTCTATATCAGAAAAATCCAGGCGCCAGAGGTACGTTAACCACCCGCTGTTAGAATCTCTTTCCCTACGACATATTGCAAATTTGTTTTCGTTTAATATGAAGAGAGTTCTCCTCACGGTATTCAATAGAACCTCGGTCTTTGCCGCAATTTCTTCATCCGTAACCTCGCCTTCAGGCATTCTTTCAATCATTTGTAGTCCTTCTTCCCCTACAAGGCTAAGGAGGTATCCTCTAATTACCTTGTCATTTATATCGACCAATATGTTCACCTCGCAAATGCCAGTATGAATTGGACATACCAGTATTAAAATTTACATTCCCCTTTTTTGGAAACATTTCATGGAAATATTTCTTACTAGAAATATTTCTTACCAGAAAAATTGAACTTTCTTAACCTTCAATTTTTGTATACTCTAGGCGAATCTAAGGTACCTTCAATTTTTGTATGGTTTTCAATAAAAGCCCTTATCCTGTTTGCCCCTTTTTCAAGCGATAGAACTGCCTCTTCCCTGGTAGAGACACGCGCAAAAAGGGAAGTAAGAGGCCCATCAGGCTCTATAACAGTTCCCTGAGAGGGAACGTCAGCGCCTTTTTCCCTCAGAATGAGCTCCATGAGTTTTTGATCTATAAAAAGTTCTCGATCCGAGTAGATTACCCCTCGCGCAGCAAAACCTTTAGCTTTGGGTTTTTCAGGGAGTTCTCCTCTAAAGCAGCCAGAATGAGCTTCAAAAAGATTAATGTTCATTGCCATCTCGACAGTGTCAAGACTTCCCTGGAACCTCGGGTTTATTTCAAGTACTACAGGGCCTTTTTTTGAAGCCAGAAAATCCACTCCGTTTGAGCCCAGAAGCCTGAACTCAAGCATCAGTTCTTCAGCAAGGGCTTCCATTTCCTCAGCCTGCTCATTCCTGAAAGGGGTTATATTTCCGCAATAAACAAAGGGCAGCTGTGAAAGCCAGGGTATTCCTATAAGCTGTTCGTTAACAGCTACTGACAGAGCTTCGTTCTTTGTAGAAAGCAAGGAAACACTTGAAGGTATTCCTTCCAGAAACTCCTGAATAACAACAGTCTCCTCCTTAAGCTCTGGGTTCAGCCCGTGTAATTCCTCAAGGATAGCTAAAAGCTCCTGTTTACTCCTGGCAATTCGGTTGAAAACTCCTCCTCCACCTGAAACTGGCTTAATCATAACCGGATATTCTATTGCATCCAGTTCTTCTGGAGAATAGCAGCGTGGATGAGGGATTCCAAGAGCTTCAAGCTTTTTTGAGAGATAGAGTTTATCTGAGGCCTTCTGCATTGCGTCCGGACTGCTGGCAAGTACAGGACAAGAAAAATCTTTATGGTCAAGCATTTCAAGTCCCGAACCCGGAACAAGTGCATCAAACTCAAGTCCAAACTCAGCCATCTGAGCCTTTATCCTTGAAGTCTTAAGCTGGTGCAGTTCCTGTATGGTTCTACACTCAAGAAACGCCGATTCATAGGCGCATTCCCGCAGGTCAAAATCACAGAAAGCGTCTATAGAACAGACCGTATAACCAGCCCGGCTTGCAGAGCAGACAATGTTTCGGGTGTCAAATCCGATTACAAGGATATTCTGCATGTTTCCTCTTTCAGGAATATTCATTTAGCCTGCGGGATCTCGGAGTGCGACAGCGCAAAGATTCCATATGGGGTCTTCAGAACAGGAATTTCACTTCCTGATTCTGCATTAAACGACATAGGTTTCTTTATGGCTACCGTCTCATAAGTTTCAGGGTCAAGCACTAGAATTGCGTTGTCTTCAATTGAGACCAGCACTGTTAAAACCGCATTCCCCATGTTGCCTATTTTCTCTGCTCCTTTTAATTCTTCAGGAGTTGAGATAAATCTTGAGCCGTCCTCAAGGGAGGTTCCGTTAACTTTTTTTCCTGAGCTTTTGATATGAATAATCTTTCCTCTAAACCTTATCACATCTCCAGGCCTGAATTCTGGAAGACGCACAGAGAAAGTAACTCTGTAAAGGTTCTTTCCATCTTTCATTCCCACAAGAGTAGGAGATTCGGAAAAGTTGCCTCCAAGCTCGGAAGTGATTAAACGGCAGACCTGCCTGCTGGCATTCATAGAACCCATGTAAAAGTCTATCCCTTCCTTTTGTTCAACTACCTCACTTATAAACGCTAGCCTGTCGCCTTTTTTTCTCATACTTTCCATAGATTCTCTGGCAATAACCATACAGCGCTTTGTTTCTTCTTCAGTAGGAAATCTGCCTGCTGCCCTGATCTGGATAATCGCTTCAAAGTAACCTCCGGATTCTCTGCTGCACATATCGCAAGCTGTCCGCTGAATTCTGACCTCAGTCTCAGCTTCTGCATGCACCGGCTCTTCCCTTACAATCGCATCGACTTCGGCTCTCACTCGATATATATAAGGCGTAATCTCTTTGGGTTCAAGATAAACTTCCACGTCTCCGGCTTCGTTGTGGATAAAAAGGGCATCTTCTACGGCCTTTAACACCACATCTTCAATGTTACCAATATCTTCCCACCGGCTTCTATGGAAGTATGCTCCGCAAGCTGAACATATCCTTACATGGAGTACATGGGGCAATTCAATCAGTTTGAAAGTCTCAAAAAAGCAGTCCTTACAAACTGAATCAAAGAGCCTGTAGCATTCTTTGCCGCATCTAGGGCATGTGATGAAATTCATCTGTAATCCTTACTTTATGATGTTCTTGGAATAGCAATGGTCGTCTTTTTGAAATAGCAATAGTCGTCTTGAAATAGTAATGATATTCTTGGAATGTAATAATCTTCCTGAACAATAGTCTTTCTTGAAGAAAGGTTTTTGAAATTCTCAGGAAGAGAAATTTACAATATAAATTAAGCAATTGACCTATATTTAAGCAATTGACCTAAACTTAACCAGTTGACTTAAACTTAACCAATTGACCTAAACTTAACCAGTTCTTAAACTTAACCAATTGACCTAAACTTAACCAGTTCTTAAACTTAACCAATTGACCTGTTAAATCTGCTCATGCTATTTAAAAATAGCTGGATTGCAAATTTCCTTTAATTTTTTATTATCCCCAAATTTAGAATCTAAAACTAGAAAATACATAATATCTATTAAATGAACGGTTTTAACAGTTTTAATTTAAGAATTTGTTTTAAATAATTTTTAAACGACTTATTTTAAACGAATTTGTATTAAATGAACACAAAATATATAGTTTAATTTTATAGATAAAATGTATAGATTATATATATTTTATGGATTACTCTCATCCTCAAGAGTCATAGGAAAACGATTATTGAAAGAACTCGTAGAAGAAGACTGGAAGCTCAACTTAAAAAAGAAAGTTCTGTGTCAAAATGACACGAACTTATGTTTTTAATTCGCATTCGGACTTATTTCTTCGGAGGCCAGTTCT
>DUGT01000004.1:0-544 GCA_013331275.1 Methanosarcina sp.
GCACTGATCTCGTTTACGTATCGCTCTGTCCAGAAGCATTTTGCAAAAGAACTTGCTCCTTACCATATAGGATGGGGACATTTCTCTATCCTGATGTCTCTGTATCATCAGGAAGGCCGAAGTCAGGACAGTCTTGCACAGTCAAGAGGCTTTGACAAAACGATGATTGCAAAATCTATTCTGAAACTGGAGAAAGAAGGCATTGTATACCGTATAACAGACCCGGAAGATAAACGAATTAAAAGACTCTACCTTACTGAAAAGGGTAGAAAACTAAAACCTGAGATGCGGAAGATAGGCTTCGAACTGAACTCTCTTCTGCTCAAGGATTTTGACTCGGAGGATTTACCATCTGCTATCGAAATAGTTAGGAAGATTGCATTGAATGCAGCTCAACTCTAACAAACACACGCCACCGATACAGGTAAAAGTCAAGTTATATGTAAACTTTTTAAAAAATAATTTCCGTTATTTAAACCGAATATTTCTGTTAAACCACTTTAGTTCAAGGATCAAACATGCAAAACATACTTTCAGTCCAATC
>DUGT01000004.1:756-1249 GCA_013331275.1 Methanosarcina sp.
GGAGCAGGCAAATCCACAACTATCAAAATGCTCACGACGGTTTTGAAGCCCACTTCTGGGGAAATTATTATCAACGGTTTCAATGTTCTTAAAGAACAGGACAAGGCGCGTGCATCTTTTGGGATAGTCTTTCAGGATCCCAGTCTTGATGACGAGCTCACAGCTTATGAAAATGTTGTCTACCATGCAGTTGTCTATAAAGTACCTAAAAAAGAAAGAGCAGAAAGAATTCAGAAAGCTCTGGAAATTGTTGGGCTTTGGGACAGGCGGGAAGACTATGTTAAAAACTACTCAGGCGGCATGAAACGCAGACTTGAGATTGCAAGGGCTCTTGTCCATTATCCGAAAATTCTTTTCCTCGACGAGCCCACAGTTGGCCTGGACCCCCAAACTCGAAACTCTATATGGGATCATATCAAAAAGTTGAACAAAGAAAGAAACATGACAATTTTTTTAACCACGCATTATATGGAAGAAGCCGAAGCAATTGCGG
>DUGT01000004.1:1462-12268 GCA_013331275.1 Methanosarcina sp.
TTAGAAGAGGCTTTTCTGAAATTAACAGGAAGGAACATCCGCGATGACAATGGAACAAGTGGAAAGAGAATGATGCGAGGTATGGGAAGGATGAGATAATGATCGAGGTTATTTACGCTCTCTGTCTGAGGCAGCTAAAACATTACTGGCGTTCCAAAGCCAGACTTATAGGCACTCTAGGGCAGCCAATGCTTTTTTTGATTGCCTTTGGATTTGGGTTCGGTCCTATGTATTCCAAGGTTAGCGGAGGAGCAAATTACATCGATTTTCTTGCTCCAGGAATTGTCACTATGGGAATTCTGTTTACAGCTGTCTTTTCCGGTCTGGAAGTAATATGGGACAGGCAATTCGGTTTTCTCAAAGAGATTCTGGTAGCTCCGATCTCAAGAACAGAAATTATGATAGGAAAAACATTTGGAGGCGCAACTATAGCCATCATTCAGGGCTTAATCATACTTGGCCTGACTTATATTCTTGGGTTCAGGATTCCAAGTATAACTAGCCTTATCATCGGGTTAATTTTTATGTTTTTGATAGCCATTTTCTTTACAGGGATCGGACTCACTATAGCTTCACAAATGAAAGATATGCAGGGTTTTCAGATGATATTGAACTTTCTAATCATGCCTATCTTTTTCCTTTCAGGCGCTCTCTTTCCTCTAAAAAACTTGCCTCCTGCAATTTATTTCATAAGCAGAATTGATCCGTTAACTTATGGAGTTGACGGTCTGAGGGGAGCCATCACAGGTATAAGCACTTTCGGCGTCTCCAGTGACCTTGCATTAATAGGCTCGCTGTCAGTTATTATCTGTTTGATAGGCGCAGTGCTTTTTTCCAGGATGGAAGCATAAGCCATCCAGAATTACTTTCTTTTCATTAGCTTAACGTACTCAAGAAGGTGAATTTAATGAGTGAGATTGACTGGGATACCCCGGAAAGTGCTAAAATTTATGATCAGAATTGTGACCACCAGTTTCAGAAAGGTCAAACACTGATAAGAATGATGAAAATTAAAAATGGAGATTCTGTACTTGATATCGGCTGCGGGACAGGATGGCAGGCTTTAAACGTCTCGGAAATTATTGGGCAATCCGGCAAGCTTACTTGTATTGATCCCTCCTCGTATAGAATAGAACTTGCACGGAAAAAGTTTGGCGTTAATTCTTCCAATAACATCCGTTTTCTTGTGGGACAGGCTGAAGATCTTAGTTCCATACCTGACAACTCAATCAATCACGCCTATTTCTGCTCTTCATTTCATTGGGTTGATGACAAGAAAATCGCTCTCAGTGAAACATATCGGGTGCTTAAGCCAGGCGGTAGTGTAGGTATGACTACACTTGATAGAGACAGTCCTAATACAATGAGAAAGCTTGTAGATCTTATTCTGGCAAAATATAACATTACCAGGAACTTTGAATTGCATAAGGGCATTAATAGAGTCAATGCAGTTGAACTCCATAACCTCCTGTCTGAGACAGGTTTTACCTCTATCTCAATCGAATCAAGGATGATACCAAGGCAGCATCGTTCGCCAGAAGAATTTTTGAAGCGCCTGGAAGAGAGGGATAGTTCAAGGAACCGGTTGACGGATGTCCCAGACGAAATTAAAGAGAAGATTAAACAGGAGATCTACGAAGAATATATTAAGATCCAAAACTCGACCTTTGCTGAGTCTGGTATCGTTACGTTGTTCGCAATTGCAACAAAACCCAACGAGTAATGGTAATATATGCGTCTTCGGTTAAGTGAGGAATCGTGAGAAACTACATCAATTTCTTCAACATTTGTCAAATATTAATAAATTCTGAGCTATAACGGAATATCGATTTCATGTGAATAGGCCAAAGTTTAAGGCTGGTTTCTAATGCAAAATCGATAGCTTTCAAACAAGAAAATTCTTTAACTGATGACCAATGAGTATAGATTTGAGTTCAAAGTTTTACCCTTTTGTAAAAAAGTCTCTTCACTATTTCAGCTGTAAGAATATATATTCCTATTATAACTCCAATTAACAGGATAATGGAGATCGGAAGAGGTTTGAAGCCAAAAGGTGCTGCAAAAGGAGTTAGTGGAAAACAAAGCGTAAATATTCCTATAAAGAGGGTAGCTGCCAGAAGATACTTTCCAGGTTTGCTTTTGAAAAAGGGTCTTCTGCTCCTTATTACCAGGACTATCATGGATGCAGAAATAACAGATTCTATAAACCAGCCAGTCCTGAACTGCTCTACCATACCTGGGAATATAAAAAGCAGGATACCGAAGGTCATGTAATCGAATACCGAGCTGGTAATGCCAAACACTATCATAAATCTGCGGATAAAATCTACATTCCACCGACGAGGGTTTTCAACCAGTTCCTTATCAACAGAGTCAGTAGCTATTGTCATCTCCGGGAAATCGGTTAATAGATTAATTAGCAGGACTTGTGTGGGCAGTAAAGGAAGGAAAGGTAGGAAAAGTGAAGCTCCTGCCATGCTAAACATATTTCCAAAATTGGCACTTGTAGCCATGAAGACATACTTCAGAGTGTTGGCAAAAGTTTTTCGTCCACCTTTTATACCTTCGACAAGTGCATTCAGGCTCTTTTCCATCAGCACAATGTCTGCAGCTTCTTTGGCAACGTCTGCAGCACTATCTACCGAAATTCCCACATCGGCTGCGTGAAGAGCACTTGCATCATTAATGCCGTCCCCAAGATATCCAACAACTTTCCCACAATTTTTAAATGCTATGATAATGTGTTCTTTCTGGTCTGGTTCTATCTCGGCAAAGACATCAGTGTCGTTTACTTTTTTTATCAGAGTTTCCTTATCCATCCGAGCAATTTCGCTTCCTGTTAGAATTCTCGAGCTCTTAAGCCCTACCTCCTGGCTAATACTGGCAGCTACAAACTTATTGTCCCCAGTAATAATTTTCAGAGATATTCCGAGCTTTTCCATGTTATCTATCGTTTTTGCAATATCCGGTTTTGGCGGATCATAAAAGGCGAGGAACCCAAGAAAAGTCATTCCTGTTTCTTGCTCCTTTTTGATAGTTTTTTGCTGGCCCATATCTTTATAAGCAAGTCCCAGTGTCCGAAGTCCTTTTTGACTAAACTCTTCAAACTTTTGTTCGATTTGTCCCTTAACTTCAGAGATCTCTATAGCTTTTCCAGGTTCGGTTTCTGCTACTGAACAGACTTCAAGGACATTAGGAAATGCGCCTTTAGTAATCATTATGCTATTGCCATTTTTTGAAACAAGGATGCTTAACCGCCTACGGATGAAATCGTAAGGAGCTTCATCCAGATTTTCATACTGGGGCACATCTGCTTTTTTCTCTGCAAGGATTGCCCGGTCGATAGGGTTCTCAAAGCCTTTCTGGTAGTAGGCATTAAGAGTAGCATAAAGGAGAACTTTTTCACTCTGGTCTCCTTTGAGATCTTGAAATGAGTGGAGTTTTAGTTCTCCTTCGGTAATAGTACCTGTCTTGTCAGTACATAGAAGGTCCATGCTACCGAGATTCTCAATTGAAGCCAGCCTTTTGACAATGACTTTATTTTGAGCCATTTCTCTTGCTCCGTGTGAAAGGTTAACTGCTATTATCGCAGGTAGAAGCTGGGGAGTTAGTCCTACCGCAAGAGCAAGAGAAAAAAGAAATGAGTCAAGTAGAGGGCGCTGAAGATATATATTGATTACAAAGATGGCTGCTACCATAATCACTGTAACTCTTACCAGAAAATTGCCAAAGCGTGAAACACCTTTTTCAAATTCAGTTTCCGGGATATTTTGTTTTAATGTCTCGGATATTTTCCCGAATTCTGTTCCTTTCCCCGTAGATACGACCAGTGCTTTCCCGCTTCCACTGGATACGCTCGTTCCCATCCAGAGGGAGTTTGTACGCTGTGCGAGAGCAGTTTCTGCTTTCAGTACCCCGGTTGACTTTTCTACCGGATAGGTCTCTCCTGTAAGGGTAGATTCGTTAACAAAAAGTTCTTTTGATTCCAAAATCAAGCTGTCTGCAGGGATCATATCTCCTGCATGGAGAATAATTATGTCACCTGGCACTACTTCCTCAATAGGGATTTCCTTTTCCTTTCCATCCCTGAGCACGGTCGTTTTTACCCTCACGGTACCTAGCAATTTTTCAAAAGCATCTGCAGCTCCTTTTTCCTGCCAGAAACCCAGCATACTGCTAATTAAAATAATAGTTACGATAATTACAGTGTCTGTAACATCACCGAGAAAAGAAGATAATCCTGCTGCAAACAGTAGAATTATAGTAATCGGACTCTTGAACTGAGAAAGCAAAATTTTAATGGTGTTGAACCGGTTTTTTGGTTTAAGAATATTGGCTCCATATTTCTCGAGCCGTTCAGTGCTCTCAAAATTTTTAAGACCTTCATCCGTTGTCTGAAGCCTTTGTAGCATCTCCGATGCTGGAACATTCCAGAACTCAGGTTTCTTCTCGCTATTAGCCACTGAGACTCCCCGTATTAGCTGTTATTAGCTTTATTATGTTACAGCTTATCGATTTTGCAGTTGGCATTTAATTTAGCAGAAATTTTAATTTAGCAAAGTTTTCTAGTTTGAGATAAGTTAATTATGAGGATCTCAAAAAGTCCCATAAAATGACTCAAAGCAGGTTATTTTAAACAATAGTTATCTCCCAGATATTATAAGGGTAGCTAGAACATTCGATAAGAGAATCCTTATCCTGCGAGAAATAAACACGGATTTGAAAATCTATACTGAAATAATTGGTAAAACGATCTGTGAGAAGACTTATAGTGGGAAAGCAAATTGGAACTTACTCAACATTTGATTTTTTAAATCGCCTGTTGTTGTATTATGTATTGGACTTCCAATAAATAATTCTTTGAGGTTAAAAATTTCAAAGTAAATACACAGTCCGATATCAAGTAAGTATTAATATTATACAAATTCCTTTATAAACTCTCCAAATATTATCTTTGATTTCTCAAGTCCTTCATATATTCCCTCTAAACAGTCTGCAGAACAGCCTGGTTTTCCTATCTTAAGCGTGTCTATAAGTAAGTTATATTCGTTCTGTAAATTCTGTATCTTTGTGGTTTGATTCTCTTTCGAACTGAACAAATCAAATTTTTCTATATGATCTCCAAAGTTATACTTTGCGATATCCAGACCTTTGTTTACTCCTTCTTTAAAATCTGAATAAGCCAGTTTTTCCTTGTTTTTATCAATTAAGTTATTAAACTTTCTAATAGCATGTTCAATCTCTTGCGTATCCAGATTTTGCCCCCTTGCTTTTAGATAAAACATTTAATGCAGTAAGAAGAATTTTGATTCCACTTATTCGTTTATTATTTTGAGAAATGATAAACAATGCAGGTTTATAAACAAACTAACTTATATATTTTGAGATATATCATTTTTTTGAGTAGATTTATCCGAAAAAAGAAGTTACGTTATTACATATGTTTATTGCCTCTCTTAATATTGAGCTTATATATTCTTTTTTTGAACGTCAGGATATTTATAAATCTAATTTGATATATTAATAAATTATTGTTAGCGACAGTTTACACAAAAACCATAGCTATACTCTGGGGAAAGAGTACCATGGCTAGAGAGGAAAATCATGATGAAAATGACAGCCTAAGTCTACTTGGAAAATGCAGAATTTTTACTTCATGGTCTCTTCTCATTACTCTGACAGGAGTCCTTCTTGTAGGGATTGTTTGGTGACTCTCGGGACACTTTGCAGAAAATTGCCATAAACACAACTGCAGTATTTTCCAGTTAATGAACTATACTTTTTTACTGGAAAGAGTACCATGCTACCCAAGAGTACATATATTCTGCCTTTAAAGTCACCAGTCAATGCCACTATATCGTCAGCGCTCATTCGGATTTTCATAATATCTAATGGGGCGTAGTAATGACAGAAACTGAACTAAATCTCATCCTTTTAATTATAGGCTCACTGGTTCTTTTTCTCGGAGCCGTTTCCAAGCTTATCAGGAAGTGGAACTTTTCACAACCTTTTATAGCTTTGATGGTGGGCTTTCTACTGAGCTCATTTGAGCTTGATATTTTTAGTCCAGGTTTCTGGAATCATTACATATTGCAAGAAGCTGCCAGAATATCCATTGCAATTGGTGTGATGGGTGTCGCACTAAAAGTCTCTTATACCTATACTTTCAAAAACTGGCGGTCAGTAGCACCCATGCTAACAATAGTAATGGCTTTTATGTGGATAATAAACAGTATGCTTATTTACTGGATTTTGGGGTTCAGTTTTATAGTCGCTCTTCTCGTGGGTGCAATTATGACTCCAACAGATCCTATTCTTTCAGCTTCCATTCTAAGCGGAAGAGTTGCTGAAAAGAATATTCCTGAAAAGCTGAGGAACTTAATCTCAGTAGAATCAGCTTCTAATGATGGTCTAGGTTATCCTTTTGTACTACTTCCTATTCTCTTGATAACTTACAGACCTCAAGAAGCACTAAACTACTGGTTTATCCACACAATCCTTTGGGAAGTTGTCGGCGCTGTTATTTTTGGAGCCATAATCGGCTATATAGCCGGATACTTGTTTAAAATAGCTCTAAGCAAAAGGACTATTGATGAATCTTCTTACGTTACTTATACGCTGGCTCTGGCTTTGATTGTACTTTCCAGCATAAAGTTATTAGGAGCTGATGGTATTCTTGCAGTTTTTGCTGCCGGAACTGCTTTTAGTACCACATCAACGGTAGGACAGAGGCTTGATGAAGATCGTGTTGTGGAAGGTGTAGACCTCTTTTTCACAACTCCTATATTTACCCTACTCGGCCTGATAGCACCATGGAAGGAATGGATGAGTCTTGGATTGGAGGGTTTACTGGTAGCTTTTTTGATACAGTTACTTCATCGAATACCTATTCTGTATCTTATTAATCCTATTGTACCTAATATTCGAAGTAATCTGGATGTACTTTTTGCGGGCTGGTTTGGCCCTGTTGGAGTAGCGGCTTTTTACTATTCCCAGTTTTCAATGATACAAACTGGAAAAGAAGAACTCTGGCCAATTGTCAGTCTTGTAATATGTGTTTCTATTATACTTCACGGGATAACTGCAACTTATTTTACAAAGCTTTACGGAAGATATTCAAGAAAGTCAGGAAACGAGTAATTTGTATTCTAAAAACGTTAACAGACTCTTTATACACGTTAGGAAGAAAAAACCGTTGTTTACCTGATACGGTGATAGCTTATATTATGCCATAAATATATTCATGGGAAACACGAATTTTACTTATTATAGCTTAATTATTAGAGCGTGGGGGATAAAATGGAAGAATTATCTAATATAGAACAAGAGAGTAAGGAGGTCCAAATTCCAATTGGGCCAATCTATCTTAACGGAGACCTGGATATTCCTACAGGAGCCAGGGGAATTGTTGTTTTTGCGCGCGGTACTGGGAGCAAAAGCTTAAGTTCACGTGACCAGTACATTGCACAGGAATTTAATAAAAACAATCTCGGAACTCTTTTACTCGATCTCTTGACAGTAGATGAAGGAGGAATCGAGATGTTAAAGCGTGACTTCCATTTTGATATAGAAATGCTTTCAATAAGGCTTATTGATGTAAGCAGATGGCTTTTAAACAGGTCTGACACTAAAAAACTTAACCTGGGCTATTTTGGGACCAATACAGGGACTGCAGCTGCATTAATAGCTGCAAAAGAGCTCAAGGACGTTGTAAAAGCAGTTGCCTCTAAGGGAGGACGACCTGACCTTGCTGAAGATGCTTTAATGTATGTAGAGTCACCTACTCTGTTTATTGTAGGCGGAAAATATGCCGAAATAGTAGACTATAATAAATGGGCTTTAGATAGAATAGTTATAGCAGACAAGGAACTTAAGATTATTCCAGGTTCTAACAATCTTTTTGAAGAACAGGGGGCTATAGAAGAAGTTGCTCGTTTAGCATGTAACTGGTTTAAAAGATATCTTCTATAAATCAGGTTTTAGAGTAGAAGAGGTATCATTGGTTTTATGCCACTTTCGGAAGAAACTACTGTAGCAGAGGCAGACCTACACTGACGAAACCTGAAGATGTAGCAGAAAACTGAAACAGGTTCAGCCAACATTTCATCTGCCTATGGTTTGCGTAATTATTCCATCGAGTTGGTTTTGCGTCATAGTGTTTAAAATCTAAGACAGTAAAGAAGTGTTAGCTTAAATGTTAGCTTATGCATATTCATTGTAATATACGATTTCTTCCAGAGTTTTCCTTGGTCTGGCGGTGGGTGATTCGTCTGGGATTCCGACAGTCAGTAAAGCGACTACTTTTTTGTCCTGAGGTATCCTGAGTAATCTTTTAACCTCATCTTCGTTGAAAGCGCCAATCCAGCAGGTACCCAGTCCTAGCTCGACAGCCTCCAGAACAATGTGTTCAAGAGCAATGGCAAGGTCAACCTGGTGCCATTTTTGGGAGAGATCCCCTATGCCTGCAATAATATACGAGGCAGTACCTACGAATGCCTGATTATTGCAAGCAGTAACAAGCTGTTTTTTTACCTGCTCATTTTCGACAACAATAAACTTCCAGTTCTGCCTGTTTGCAGCCGATGGTGCTAACCTTGCGGCCTCCAGCAGTTTCTCAAGCTTTTCCTGTGGTATGTGCTCGCTTTTATACGTCCGTATGCTTCTCCTATCCTTAATCGTATCAAGTATGCCCATATTAGTCTCACCTGCGGTCGAGGATAAAATTGTTTTTAATAACTGGTAATAATCGCTACAAAATATATAACTCTCTGTTTGTTTAGAGTGGTTATTCGATGAGCACGGAAGAGCAGTTCATGCGTGAGGAGCTGGAGACAAGTTTAGAGGAAATTTTTACAGAACCATCTTTTGGTATGAATCAGTTATTTTTGTGCGTTGGTAGGAATCTTTTACAAATCTGCTTAGTTTCAGAACGCTGTTTAATGTTGTGACGATCTTTTTTATATTATAAAATAATTAATATAAATATTGATTTTAATGATATAAATTCAGGAAAATGGAGTGAGACAGTGGGACACTGAAGTTTAAAAGGAGAAGACATGTCTAACATCAAGTGTAAATACGCCTTAAAGTGTGCTGCGTATCGAGATAATTCATATACGTGTACAAAAGCTTCTGATAAAGGGTACTGCGGAATCTATAGACAGTTTATAAGTGGGGCTATTAAAGTATATAAGCAGGATACTGATCCTCTTCAAAAATCTTACCGTTAGTCTTTCAGCTAAAGTAGTTTTTCGTCTAATAGTGTAATTCCCTTCTTAACTTTAAAAATTCTCAGCATGTACAACCATTAGAATTAGGCTTAAAATGACATTTTGAGTGGCAGTTAAGAACTGCTTCATGATAGGTTCAAACCTTTATCACCGTCATATCTGCTTCTATATTTTATTGGATAATTTTGTCTGCAACAAATGTTTGTGTTGAATTGTTTTTATATAATTATATTTATATTATTTCTCGGAGGTGAACAGCAAGGGGAAAAGAGGTATCTATCTGAATCTCTATTAAGGTTGCCTATCAAAATGATAAACAAGAGATTAGGAAATCATGATTGTGCGAGTACTGTTTTATCCTGCTAACAAAAATCTTCTCAGGTTTGCTAAGGGAAAACAGACAGAAAATGACTTTGGATACTTTGAAGAGAATACCTGAAATGGAATATAATGCCAGAATATAATGCTCTGAGTTATCAGTGAAACCGAACATCTGGAAAGCCAGTGTATTAAAGAGTAAACAGGTCAGACTACTGAATTTTATGGAATAGGTTTTTGGTCAAGTAAATTCACCTGAGTAGTATGTTCTATAACTTAGACTAAAGGCTTAAAAATCTCTAAGGTTCAGAAAGCTCTTATGAAAATATATTCCAGTAATGGAGAGGTCATAATGGAGAGGTCATTATAGAGTTTGAAAAAGTAAATGGTATGGTGGATCTATGGAAACCAATCCAAATCAAACTCATAACTTTTTGTAATATGTAAAATATCCTGCAAAAAAAACAGGATCTTATTGAACATGCTAAAAAATAATGCAAGCAATAAGGTATTAGAAACTCTTTAAAACATTTCAGACAAAGAATACACCAGAGCCGAGGATGTCAACAAGGAATTACAAATAAAATAATTCCTGATAGTTATGCTTTTTGTGGTTCAGTCTGTGTCTGCATAAACAGTTGACTAAAGGGCCAAATTCGTACTAGGGGGTTAAGAATGAAAAAGATATCAATAGCTTGCCTGATATTGTTATGCTCAATTTATTCTACTGGGTTAGCACAAGCACAGTTTGGAGGAGGTGGTTGTAGACCAGTAACGTATTCCGGTATTACACCTGATAGGTTTGAGTGCATGAAGCAGGGTCTTCAGGACTACGGCATCTCCCTTCCGTCGGGAGAAAGCGGAGAAATTTCCGGTAATGGGATTACTGCGAATTTCGAATGGGATGGAAGATCAAAGCTTACTATCACAGTTACCGAAAAACCATTTTTCGCTGGCTGCGGGACCATAACTGACAGAATAAGACAGTTTGCGCAAGATTGCGAATAAAATATTATCTTATAGTTATATTTTTGGTATTTTCAATAAATCATGGTTCGATATTTCCTGAGCGCAATGGTATCACTACCTGAGTATACAGTATGATCTCACAGGTCAGTGCCTCGTGACCAGTTATTCAATCGTGGATTAATCTTCCGGCTGCACAAGATCCTACTTACTGCACAAAATCTTTAGTATTGGAAATTTATCTTTATCGCAATCTTTTACGTTTTTTGCATATTATTTGTAATTGTTTGTA
>DUGT01000004.1:12387-14261 GCA_013331275.1 Methanosarcina sp.
TTTGTATGTCTCTTTGTATGTCTCTTTGTATGTTTCTTTGTATGTCTCTTTATACATTTCTTTATACATTTCTTTATATGTTTCCTTGTTCATTATTTCTTCGATTCAAAAATACATTCTTTTCCAGAACAAAGTCCTTCACTTTCAAGTTCAAGAGTTGAATGGTCTATATGATGCTCCTCTAACTTGATTTTAATAGCTTGCCTCATTTTATCCGGTGTTTGTAAATATTTATCTTCCACAACAACATGAGCTGTTAAAAGGTCGGTTTCTCCTTCCAGAGACCATACATGGAGATCATGAACCATCTTCACTCCTTCAACCGATAAGATAGATTTTTTAATCTCCTCAATATCGATATATTCAGGAACACCTTCCAGAAGAAGATTCAATACTTCTTTTGCGTTTTTAGAAACTCCCCATAATACAAAAACAGTGAATCCTATTGTCATTATAGGATCGATAACTGGTTTGTTCCAGAACCTCATGATTATTGACCCGGTAAGCAGAACTACCCATCCCAAAATGTCTTCCAGAAGATGCCAGGATAATACTTTCTCACTCTGGCTCATCCCTTTCTTTAATCGAAAATATCCAAGTCCGTTTATAGTGACTCCAATGACTGCAATTAAAACCATTCCTTCGGCGTTTACAGGTTCCGGACTGATTAGACGCGGGATAGCTTGAGTAAGTACAAACAACGATCCGGTTACCAGTACAATAATAGTAAATGTTGCAGATAAAAGAGATAACCTTCTATATCCAAAAGTCATTTTGCTTGTTGCAGGTTTTTTTGCTTTCTTTTCCGCATACCAGGCTATTATTAACGCAAAACTGTCAGCAAAATCATGCAATGCATCAGCTATCAGTGCTAAGCTGTTTGTTAAGAATCCTCCGATCAGTTCTATGACTGTGAAGAGTATGTTCAAAGCTGCAGCAAACCCTACATTTTTTTCTCTATCACCCATATACTCCACCAAATAATTTGCTATCCCCAGTTAAGTTTATCCTATATTGAAAACAATTTATTATTATCATAAATGTTACTATATAGAATAATGAAAATATGATTCAGAATTATAAAACCTTTCTTGAATTTAGGGATATAAAATAGGCAACGATGGAAGTCAAAATTTATACATTTATTCAATTTTCTAGATTTTCCATTTTTTAAATCTTTTACTTTTTTAGATCTTTTGTTTTTTAGATTTTCGACTTTTATAGATCTTCCGTTTTTTAGATCTCTGAGCACTAAAAAAGATGTAGAAATTACAAAGTTTCACATCGAGCCTGTCCCGAAACCAATATAATGCCAGAATAAGAGTTATAATATTGGTGGTAATAGCAGATTAGATGTGTTTTGGGATAGGCTCTGTATGTGAAAAAATAAGTCCTGTTTTTTATAATGAAGAAAAATGGTGCACAATTTAAAAATAATCATTAATATTAAAATGTTCTTTGCTAAAAAAACATTTTATATGAGAATATTATTTGCTTGGAACCAATTTTTTATATAGATTATTTTAAATAAGTTTGGAAATAATTATAGTTTGTAACTCCAAGAGAATAAGAGAACAGATTCAACCTCACGAGAAAAGAGAGTAAACCCAAATAAACGGATAGAAAACGAATAGACAGACCGCTAAGACAAAAAGAAGAAGTCAACACAAATGGGAACTGACTGGGGTATGTGAGTAAAGAATTGCCTGGAAGATGTTCTAATTCAAAGATATATTGAGGGTATGTCTCTGGATTACTTTACCGGGGGATAGGTAATAGGAACAAAAAATCTTCCAGGTTTTCTTTAATCTTTTTTAACTACTTTTAAACCATTTTTAAACCACTTTTAAACTACTTTTAAACTACTTTTAAAC
>DUGT01000004.1:14450-14595 GCA_013331275.1 Methanosarcina sp.
CTATTCCGTAATATACTTCAAAGCCTGGTAGTTTCAAGATCTTTTTTAATCAGCTTGTGGTTCTTTATTCTCTGTACAGTTTTCGTTTTTACAGGCTTTCCTTTTGTAATAAAAGTCTATGAAAAAGTTCCTTTACCTGGACATT
>DUGT01000004.1:14758-15003 GCA_013331275.1 Methanosarcina sp.
CTCAGGAGAACCTCCTGCACCTCAACCACCACTGGAACTACTATGGCTACTTCCACCACTTGAACTACTAGTTGTGAGTACGTTTATCACAGCAGTTTTTGATGAAGTTCCATTTTCGTTGCTTGCAGTTAGGTTGACAGTATAAGTTCCAGCGTTTGCATAGATATAAATCGGATTTATACTACTGGAATCGAGTTGTCTGTCGCCATTGAAGTCCCAGATTCTTGAAGTTGCTTTCTGGGAAA
>DUGT01000004.1:15288-15570 GCA_013331275.1 Methanosarcina sp.
TGTGTCAATTACAGAAACAGTATCGTCATTACCATTCACCACGTATACCTTTGATCCATCTGGCGTGATCGCAACTCCAATAGGACCATTTCCTACATGAATTGTGGCTGTAACCTTGTTGGTAGCCGTGTCAATTACATAGATAGTGCCGCTAATAACGTTAGTCACATATACCCTCTTTCCATTTGGTGTGACAGCAACTTCAGAAGGAAGATTCCCCAAAAAAAAAAAAAATGGGAAAAAGAAATTTTTTTTTTTTATTATAAATAAAAAATAATTTAT
>DUGT01000023.1:0-19867 GCA_013331275.1 Methanosarcina sp.
TATCGGATGCGGGGTTGAAGGCTATAACACGGATAAAACTACCACATATATGTTTGGTTCTTCACTTCCACAATACGCCATAGATGCCCATAATAAATGTGTGGAAATACAGAACGAAGCTGCTTCAATGTTAAAACCAGATGCTATACCCTCGGAAATCTACACCACCATAATGAATAAGCTCGATTCGGAATTTCTGCAGAATTTCATGGGTTTTGGCAACCGCAAAGTTAAATTCATAGGCCATGCGGTTGGATTACTAATCGACGAAACGCCTGTGATTGCTGAAGGATTTGATGAGCCACTCCAGGAAGGAATGGTATTTGCTCTCGAACCTAAAAAAGGAATTGAAAATATAGGAATGGTAGGAATTGAAAATACTTTCATAGTAACTGCTAAAGGTGGAGAGTGTATTACAGGAGATAATCCGGGCTTGATTCATGTGTTTTGATCACTGAAATACTGCATAAAGCCGGAGATTTCAATTGGTTTATAGAAAACTGAAAAATGAAGCGTCACACTCTTTACGAATAAACATGGACTAGATAATTAATGTATTCCTTGCAGCAGCTTTTTTCTTTTTTTCAAACATTAAGAAAAGGCTACTCAAAGTTTATATTTGAGCCGTCTCAATATTTGAGCCATTTCAGCAACTCCGACTCCACAGCCGGATTCACAAAATATTTTGTAAACTTGCCTTCTATTTCAGAGAAAATAACATTGTCTTCCCTTAATTTTTGTATATGCCAGTGAGTAGTGCTTTTGTCTAAGTTCAGCTTTTCGGAGATTTCCTGATTTGTAATCTCAGGATTTTCCAGAATGTTAAGTAGTATCTGTTTTCTTGTACTGCCTTTGAGGTGTGATATTATTGTTTTATCATTGTTTGTGAAAACATTGGAATTTTGAAACACTCTTGTAAATTTTCCTTCCTTCGTTAAGGTCACTTTCCCTTCAGCGTTGAGTGTTTTGATCTGATATCTTATAGATCCGAGGCTAATTTTCAGGTTTCTTGATATTTCAGACGGTGTACATCCTGGTTTACTCAGAACATAATTAATAATTTTCGTTTGAGTAACCTTTTTACTTAGGCTCCATATCTGACCAAGAATTATAGGAACCAATTTAAAAAAGGAAACGAAAACAGTCAAATACCCGATTATGTAAGCGATTTTGATTGACAAAGGAAATTCCCAGAATGAGTACGTCACGTCAGCACCGCTCATGTCAACAGCATCGCCCAATTTTTCAAGTTCTTCATCGGGTGGGCAGGGACCAACGGTATATCCTCCGGTGTCTGCACTGGTTATACCTGTGACAGTACTCAGGAAAAGAATAAAAAGTAAGCTATTTTTCAACATAGTTGGCCCGTAATTTGATTAATTTATTTGTAAATTTAGATTGAATAATCTTCTGTTCCGGTTACCCTGTACCCATATATTTCATACTTCCAAGTTCCTGTTTCATTTCCATTTTAATTTTGAATATTCAGGCGAATTCTCTCGTTAACATCTTATCAGTGTTATCATAATAAGAACCTAGCACTGAGCTACTAGTATTGCGATTCTCCCCAATTAAGATCTACAGCCAGAAGGGTAAGACCACCACCAGCGTTTTTTCCATGTAGATTTGTCTCTCCCTGACTGACGGAATCATAAACTGTCATAATACCTATATCTGTGTCAACGATACAATTTCAGTATCATGTAAAGATGATACTATATAGTTGCTTGAGGTTTTTACTTTTTCCACATTTTCAGCTGCTATTGATGTAGTGGCAGACAAAAAATCAGGATTGCCAATATAATAAATAATATCTTTCTTGGCATTTTCGACTCTTCTGTTAACACTTATCAAAAAAGCTTACTTAAATTTTATGGTAAAATTGTCCAATTATCTAGCAAATGATTCTATAAATCTTAAAAAATTCAAATTTAGATATGATTGTACTTTCAGTTGGATGATTTGGTCACAAATTAATTATAAGAGTAAGTTCCTAGAAAAATATGAACATTTAAAAAGATGTTCAGTGGAGCTCAAATTCTCTCTGGAAGGTTTATTCGAACTCCACATTGCCCGGAGGCAGGAAAATATTAGTTTTAAGGGTACTTAAGGTTTGCCGGATCCTGCCTCATGGAAAACTAAACCAAAAGAGATAAACGAATGACGGCGAAGACGGAATTTGGAACAGGTATACTGCTTTTGACAATGCTACTGATGAGCGTGGCATTTGTACCAGCTGTGAGTGCAACAAACAGTACCGGAAAAGAAAGTTAAGATGAATCTATTGGAGACCCGTGGTTCAAGAAGGGTGACTAATTAAATCGGCTTAGTGGTGATGAACGTCGTGCCCTCGCTGAAAAAAATGAAACAGTAAGAAAAATGATCGAGGAAGATCTAAAGATTAAACCTGTGAGAATTGAAAACTCCAAGGACTTGGAAAATCTTCCTGCTAATTATCCTGAGGACATAAAGAAAATAATAACAGGAAATATCTCAGCAAAAAATGTTAATCTACAATCATCAATTGCACAAGCAACAACGACAAACACAGTTAACGTTTGGATAATCGCAGATGAAGAATATAGGAGCACTTTTGGGAGTAATTGGCAAACTAAAGCATACAACACCATTGAAGGTGCCGATGATGCATTCAATAATGATCATAGTATAAATTTTGTGGTAGGTAAATACTCAACATGGGATAGTACTGACAGTGAGGATAATTGCAGTGTACTTCTCAGAGAAGCACAAAGTGAATCAGGGTGGAACTCTAACCATCAAGGCATGGATATGCTTGCCATTTTCACCGACCAAAGCATGGATAAAAGAGGTAGATCTGAGAGACTCGGTGATGCATGGATAATGAAACATCAGATCACTGCAGATTGGGATTGGCATGTTGGGCAACATGAAGCATCACATAACTATGGATGTCCAGATAATGGATACACTGGTCCTGTCTGTATAATGACTTACGCCAATATGATGATAACAGCTAACTGGTGTGTAGACTGCGATCAAACCATCGAAACCAATAGAAATCATTTTTAAATTGTTTGTGTAGGATTTAATCCTACATTTTATTTTATGGTTGCTTGAAGTGAGTTATATGAAATCAACAACAACAGCTTTAATGATTATTTCTTTTGGAGTTCTTGCACTATTTCTGGTTTTCTTTTTAGTGATTTATCAGCCTGGAGCAGGTATGTATGTTCGCGCAGATAAACTTCAGGATCCACCAGAGAAATATGTGGAGTTCAGTTTAGAAAATATCGAGAAATATCCCTATGTTCAAGAAGCAGTAAAAAACCCAGGAACAGAAATTAAGCTCCCTTTCGATAATGACGACGGAAATATGACAGAGTTTGCTAATATTATGTATGATAACGGAACTAATTATATAAAAATTAATAATGAGTATTATGATATGCATTATGAATCCGCTGACTAATCAGTAAAACATGATAGCATCGTGCAGCATGAGATCTCACATAATTTTGGTGCTTTAGATCAAAATTCTGCACTACATCCTACTTGCATAATGAATTATGCACACGCATATGGAGGTGCCAATATCTGGTGCATTTCCTGTGGGAATACAGTAAATAATGGCATCTACAACTGAGTCTTCAGTTCTATGTGAACAAGTCACAAAATTCAAGATTCGACTCAAAATATCCACCTTAAAATAATAATTAAAGTTCCTTATCTTGGAAAAGGTTCTGAAATTCTTATTAAGATGGGAATAAAATTGGTTTGGGATAATCTCGGTATAAAAATATTGATTGATCGTACTCCAAAATTGCCAATCAATGGTATCCGAGAAATCAATAGAGTATATTCGCAGAGTAACAAAAATTATCCACAAAATAAATACTGGCTAAGAAAGAGATTTACTAATCTCCTTCTGTTATAGAGAGGGATTTCAAATGCAAAATATCAGAAAAATACTTCTCATCTTGCTGATCATACCTATAATTGCAATTGTGGGTTATTATGCATTGATATTTCTTCTGGGCGGTCCGGCTTTACCTAATTTTTTTGAATTAACAAATAATGATGTCAGGACCCATGAAATATCTGTTGAAATATTGGATTCTGATAATGAATCTGTATTCAAAGAATCATACAAGCTTCATCCAAACGAATCAATATCAAAAGAAAAACCGTCTAACCTGAGAAGTTCTTTTGAATCGAAAGAGTATATGTTTAGAATTATATTAGACAACGGTTTTGCAGAGGAAACAACTTCAGTATCTCTGAATCGCTGGAGCACCGCTACTATACATCTATATTGGGATCATGAAACTCCGATAATTATAGGAACAATTGTTGTTTAAAAGGTGTCTTGTCCTGAAATGATTTCGCCTTGAAACTTTTTTCCTTTTGTCCATATTATCATCCGGGAAGGAGCAACGATTGTAGGCGTGGTTTATTCCTGTCATCCAACTCCTGAAGGTTACGTCGGACCCTGGTGCACTCCGGCTTTGAGGATACAGTCAGAAACAGGGCAGTAGATTTCCTGGTTGACGAAGAAGAAGGGATAACAGTTGAAACGGTTATAGAAATTGTCTCAAATAGTAAATTCCCCGAGGACTGATTAAAAACATAACACGGATGATTATTTCTCTGCCGTGGATTCCGCTCCCTATACCCCTGTCTGTCATGGCTTTGTCCTTGCCAATACCGAGTACGAGCACCAGGCCACCTGCCATATACTCACCAAGGAAGAAATGAGTGAAGTAGACCTGTCAACTGAACTGTACTCAGTTATGGTTGAAGAAGGACATCATGGATTGTGCCGTTTTGGGATGTTTGATACCGAGATGGTCCTGGGAAATGTCTGCTTCAGTGAAAGCTCGATTTATCCTTCCTACTTTAACGGGCCTGGTGGAATTTACAGGATGAGCCCTGCAGTTCCCCCTATTGGAAGCCGTGACAGAAAACTGAAAAAAGGAGATCTGGTATTCATTGGTATCGGATGCGGGGTTGAAGGCTATAACACGGATAAAACTACCACATATATGTTTGGTTCTTCGCTTCCACAATACGCCATAGATGCCCATGATAAGTACGTGGAAAAATAGTCAAATACCCGATTATGTAATCGATTTTGATTGACAAAGAAAATTCCCAGAATGAGTACGTCACGTCAGCACCGCTCATGTCAACAGCATCGCCCAATTTTTCAAGTTCTTCATCGGGTGGGCAGGGACCAACGGTATATCCTCCGGTGTCTGCACTGGTTATACCTGTGACAGTACTCAGATCAAAACAAAAAATAAATTCATCTTCCACATAGCTGTCTCATAATTTGATAATTTTATTATAAGTTTAAATTATAAAATCATATAAGCTTCTGTTCCAGTCACTCTGTACTCATAGACCTTCTTATAAGTCCAGATTTTTCATACAATCCGTTTGAATTTTGAATTTACAGGTTAATCCATTAGTGTTTTAAGATAATATTTGAAGTAAGAGGACTTAACAACATAATTTTGAGAATAAAAATATCATTATAAGAGTTGAATAAATAAAATTTTTTGGTATGAACAGAGCCTTTATTTTTATTCATCTTTAGAACCTTTTAGATTCAACAATTTTCTTTTTACCCGCTTCCCACAAAAAGCAATAATAGCCAAACTTGCAAATACACCTGAGATGAAAATAAGTGGATTTTTACGATCAGCAATCGGGTTATCTACCTGAACTTGTTCCATGGAATATTTTCTAAAATCAGAAGTTTTATTCTCCATAAACACAGTTCCATTTTCATTTTCTGACCATATTTTTAGATTATGACTGCCAGGAGTAACAATCAAAAGATTCCCCGGGTACAGAGGCCCGAAATTATCCAGATAATAATAAAGAGTCCTGTTTGAGTACATGGAATTTTCTAGATACCCGATTACATATGTTACCTCGTTCTCAGAGCTCTCTATTTCCTGATGAAGAGGCTCAGAACTTCTGTTTTGATTTTCCTTATTTACAACATTTATGCTCTCGGTACCTCTATTCCCATAATGGTCGGTTGCCAGAACTTTGATGGTATGTTCTCCTTCCGGAAGCGAAAAGGTTCTGCCTGATCGGAGATTTCCCAGGCTCTGGTTGTCAAAGAAGACTTCCACAGTACTCTCGGGGTCGGAGACGTTATAGGTTAGTTCAAATGAAGCTTCTGAAACCTCCGGATTGGAAACATTAAGGAGAGGAGCTTGACTCTCATCTGGATCTGCAAGATAAATAACACTTCTAGCAGCCAGAGTACTTGCATTCCTGATAACCGAAAAGTCGATATTGTCAACTGTATCACTAAGTTTGTGGAAATTATCATGACCTTCGTAGTTATGATGGCATAGGACTATTGCAGGGATGTGGTTTTCCCAAAAGATTTCATGATCTCCTCTTTCTATAAGCGCAGATTGAATTCTGATTCCTGAGTTTTTTGCTTCGTTTTCAAAAATATCTTTAAGCCAGGCATACTGGGGGAGATAACACACGTAGAGAGGTTCGTTTCCCACACAATCCACATTAATAACTGCAACGATATCATCTTTCAACTCAGGATGAGCTTCAACCCATGCCTGGCTACCAAGAAGATTGTATTCTTCCCCGGAAAAAGCAATGAAATAGATTGTTCTGTCAAAAGACTTATTCTGCAAGACCCTTGCAAGTTCAAGCATGCAGGCCACCCCTCCGGCATTGTCATCCGCTCCGGTTCCGTTGGCCGACTCGCAAACATAGGTGTTGGACCAGACTGGCCAGAGATAGGGCTTTCTTATCTCAGAATCAAAAATATCCTTCAAACCTGCTTCTGGAGGTACAATTATTCTTGAATCATAATGCGCGGTTACGAGAATAATCTCGTCTTTAAGAGCTTTTCCTTCTTTAATCCCCACTACGTTTGTGCCGCTTACATTCCAGTAATTGAAGTCACGTGTGCGTACCCTCGCGGAAAAATTGTCCGGAGAAACCCGCAGGCCTGCTTTTTCCATTTCATTTTTAATAAATAGGGAAGCTTCAACAGCGTTTTTACTTCCAATTTTTCTTTCTCCAAAAGAAGATATAATTCGAGTTGAGTTTTCAAGCCTGGTTTGAGAAACATCAAAAGATATAGATGTGTTGTTATGTTGCATGTTGGAATCAAAACGATAGGCTGCCAGGGCGTCTACATTCTTGTTAGTTAGTCCGATTTCAGTATCAAATGACGGTGTTACTGTATAGTTACTTGATGACCCTCTTTCATCTAGATTTTCAACTGTTGCTGCCGCAAAGGAAGACAGAAAAAGTAAAGTTACCAATATAATGAAAAATATCCTGCTTGACATTGTTAATTCTCAGATAACACGTATTAAAAGAGTTTACTTAAATTTTATGGCAAAATAGTCCAACTATCAGCGCGATAATCTTGTAAATCTCGAAAGGAACTCAAATTTAGGTTGATTATGCTTTAGTTGGATGATTTGGTCACAAATTAGTTATATAAGTAAGTTCCTAGAAAAAACACTAAAAATAATATTTGATGGAGCTCAAATCCTCTCTGGAAGGTTTATTCGAACTCTAATTGTCTGGAGGCAGAAAACTTGTTTTAGTATGCTTAAAACGTTCTTGGTTCTGCCTTTGAAAAATAGAAAGAGAAAAAGATGGAGTGTAACTCCATCCAAATCTGTTTTGAAGTAGTAATTATTCCGGTTTTATTCCGGTTTTCTTTTAAGCTTTTTCTTAGCGAGTTTTTCAATTATCCCGGTATCGACTTCTCCACCTATACTCAATTTCTTGTTAGCAACTGCGCTTTCAAGAACGTGCTGTCCTACAAGAGTGCGGACAACAAGAGTGGTGTAGCCGTCAGGGCTTCCAACCGCACCGGCTGAAATATCAGCTTTGAGGGCTGTAAAGTCCGTGCAGACGCCGCAGCCTGGGCGGACAGTGTCCTCAAGTTCGGTAAGGGGAATTACATACTGCATTCCGTCATTGAGGGTGATTTCGAGCTTGCCTTTAACGTCAATACGGCAGACCTTCATGGGTTCGAGAGCGTAATCACTTTTTAGCTTGCCTGCAACAAGTTTTTCATAATCGAAACTTTCCGTGCAGAAAAGCCCCATGATGAAGCGAATGGATTTTTTGTATGGGCCTACAAGCTGGTGGTCGGTTTCAAGCATTTTACGAACTGCCTGGACAACACAGGGAACTCCGACGACTGCAATGTTCCTATATTTCCTGTTTACAACTGCTTCCTTCAGAGAAGAAACAAGAGGAACCCACCAGTTGTAACGGCTTCCTGCCTGGCCGATAAGAGCTTCACTCCTGGTAATTACCATTGAGTGCGGCTTGAGGGTCCAGGGATCCTCAGTAACGGTAACTACAGCGTCTACAAGGCCTGTATCAAGAGCGTTTGCAAGAATTGCTGTGACTGCTCCTCCACTCTGCTTTTTCGGAATAGCAAACTCGGCTTTTCCAGCAGTAATTTCAAGGTAGTCACCGAGCAAGCTTGATGGCTGTTCTTCAAGTCTCGGACAAACTTCGTAACAGGCTCCGCAGGAAACATCGTCAACAGCGGCTTTACAGTAGTTATTACTCTTCGGATGTGTTGAATCGCCGCCTGTTTCGAAGTACAGGGCATCAGCAGGGCAGACTGCAATGCAGGCTCCGCAGCCTGAGCAGAGNNACATCGTCAACAGCGGCTTTACAGTAGTTATTACTCTTCGGATGTGTTGAATCGCCGCCTGTTTCGAAGTACAGGGCATCAGCAGGGCAGACTGCAATGCAGGCCCCACAGCCTGAGCAAAGGCCTTCGTCCCAGACTTTTGACTTAAGGTCAAGGTAACTTTTGCTGATTGGTTTCTGTTCTGCCATTTCTGATCACTCCCATACGTATTTACTTGCGAAAGGACGGCTGCTTACAGGTCCGATCTTCGTGTAGTTGGTATCCAGGAACTCTGCGGCGTCATACCCAAACTGCTCGCAAAAACTCTTTATTATAGGGGCAATGCGTTCAAGATCACTTTCGGTAAACTTGAATTTTTTGGCTCCTCCCCCAAGTAAGAAATCGTCAACTTCCCCACGGATGATAATTTCCCCACCGTGGATTCCGCTTCCGATACCCCTGTCTGTCATGGCTTTATCCTTGCCAATACCGAGCACGAGCACCAGGCCACCTGCCATATACTCACCAAGGAAGGAATGGGCTGTGCCGCCTACAACAAGTATAGGTCTGGCTTCCACTTCATACTGTTTCATGTGGATGCCGCCGCGATAGCCAATATTATTCTTAATGAAGACTTTTCCTCCTCGCATGCTGTGGGCAACTGCATCTCCTGCACTTCCGTGAATCACGAGCATTCCTTTATCCATTGTATTGCCTGGAGCATGTTCAGCATTCCCATGTACAATGCAGGTCGGCCCGCTCATGAACATTCCCAGATCTCCTCCTGGAACCCCATTGACTATAATACGTACATTGCCTCTAAGCCCATCTCCTATAAAACGCTGCCCTAGTACATTATCGAGTATGATTTCCTCTGCTCCGTCCGCAACCGCGTTCCTGATTTTCTGGTTTAAGGGGGTATAGTGCATACCTCTGGCATCAATTTTTACTGTCTTCATTTCAATCAGACCCCCGCTGGCAGTACATCAAGGATATTAAGCATTTTTTCATCCAGCATATAACCACGCAGACGGTCTCTATTGCCACGAAGACTTTCTATACTGTTTATCCCCGCAGCACCCATAAGCTCACTGAGTTCGTCAGTCCAACCCTTAATAAGATTTGAGACCTGAACTGCTCCTCTCTCAGGATCAAGCCTGCTCACAAGCTCTGGACGCTGGGTAGCAATACCCCACGGACAAAGGTTTCGATAACAATTGCCGCAGACCCGACAACCAAGAGCAACAAGAGCAGCGGTCCCGATATTAACAGCATCTGCTCCGAGAGCAATTGACTTTGCAAGGTCTGCACTGCTCCTTATCCCGCCACTTGCAATAATTGATATCTCGTTTCTTACGCCCTGTTCTCTGAGTTTCTGATCAACGCTTGAAATTGCAACTTCAATCGGAATTCCCACATTATCCCTGAAGACCTTGGGAGCTGCGCCAGTTCCACCACGGAATCCATCAATTACTACTGCATCTGCAGAAGAGCGAGCAATACCAGCAGCAATTGGAGCCACGTTATGCACAGCTGCGATCTTAACGAAGACCGGTTTCTTCCATTCGGTTGCTTCTTTCAGGCTTCTAATGAGCTGAACAAGGTCTTCAATACTGTAAATATCATGATGAGGTGCTGGACTAATCGCATCACTGCCAATAGGGATCATGCGAGCCTTTGAGACTTCTTCACTTACTTTCTCTCCAGGCAGATGTCCACCTATACCCGGTTTTGCTCCCTGACCAATCTTGATCTCGATGGCAGCGCCTCTTTCAAGATAATCAATGTTTACACCAAACCGACCTGATGCAACCTGAACTATCATGTGGTCCTGATAAGGATATAGAGCTTCATGGAGCCCTCCCTCTCCTGTTCCCATATAAGTTCCGAGCTCTGTAACGGCCTTTGCCATACTGAGTTGAGAGTTGAGGCTGATAGCTCCAAAACTCATGTGGCCGATCATAATAGGGGTATTAAGCTTAAGATTCGGGGCAAGCTTTGTTTCGAGCTCTACGTCACCACTTTCGGTCTTTCTGAATTTGAGTTTGGATGGCTTCTTTCCAATGTAAGTCCTGAGTTCCATTGGTTCTCTCAGTGGGTCAATGCTTGGGTTTGTAACCTGGCAGGCATCAAGGAGAAGGTGATCATAGACAACTGGTAAATCCCTGGCGTTTCCCATTCCTGAAAGGATGATCTTTCCACTACGAGCCTGTTTAATAATATCCTCTCTAACTTCTCTGGTCCAGAGAGGGTGGCTGCGGTAGTCTATAGGTTTCTCTGTAAGCGTGATTGCATCCCTTGGACACATGGCAACACAGCGAAGACAACCTGTACATTTCCTGGATTCTATCAATATTTTGTCGCCTTCTCTCCTGTACACGCCATATGAACAGTTTTCAATACAGCGCCCACAGTCCATGCACTGATCGCGGTCAATGCTGACCTTAAATTTTGGGGGCACACTTCCGAGCGTCATTCAATAAACCTCCCTATAATTGGTTCTCCTGCCCTGGGAGTGTATATATTCTTAACTTCGGGATCAAGTACTCTTATTGCAGCTTCTTCACTGGATATATAGAGCCGGCTTCCATTTTCACCAACTACTAGAGGGCGCAGTTTAATCCTATCAGTAAAACCAACAATACCATTCTCTGTTCCGACCACGATTGCAAAAGGACCATTCATGAGGGCAGACCCATAGGTAAGGCGAACTGCCTTATTTAACTCTGCTTCTTTCGCAGACATTCGGTCAATATCGTCCCAGAAAGGTGGAGCAAGAGCCTTGACAACCGTTTCATAAGAAAGACCATGCTGCCTTCCAAGAAGGTCAAATAGATAGGCTACAACCTCGGTATCAGTAAATAAGGAGCACTTATATCCATATCCTTCGACATAACGCTGGTTTGTACCGTATGAGGTGATTTCTCCATTATGTACTACTGACCAGTTAAGCAGGTTGAAAGGATGAGCGCCGCCCCACCAACCTGGAGAGTTTGTAGGATAACGATTGTGACCAAGCCAGATATATCCCTTGTAATCTTCAATTCTGTAAAAATTTGCCACGTCTTCAGGCCAACCGGAAGCTTTAAAGACTCCCATATTTTTCCCGGAAGAAAAGATTGTAGCCCCTTTTACATTAGCATTTACTTCCATGACTATGTAAGTAACAACATCTTTTTCAGAAGCCACTTTCCCTGACATCAGGTCTTCTGAAGGCTTAAAGAAATATCTCCAGGGGATATGTACTTTCTTTATGCCCGGCTGTGGGGTGGTCGGGATTTCTTCCTGGTGAACAATTTCTCCTAATTGCTGAAGAAGTTCATCTACCTTCTTTTTTGGTTCACCTAGATTGTCAAAGAAAACATGAAGAGCATAGTAGTCTGCATATTCGGGATAAATTCCATATGCAGCATAGCCTGCCCCGTCTCCACTACCTCTTTCATTCATGAGGCTGAGGGCGGCTTTTATGCTCGACCCGTCCATTCTGGACTTTGTTCGGTCTATAAAGCCTATTATTCCACACATTTTGATCACTCTAAAAATGGATAGGAATGGATGTAATAAATATAATCCATCAGTAATTTCTGAATTATTTCCGTGGCTCATTTTTGAGAACTAGTTCAAAAAACTTGCCAGCTGAGAAACTGGGTTTCAGGGGTAACTTTTCATCAATTTCCATAATTTATGGATTTTTAACTAGGTTTATTTGTATAAATTATTTAACAATGTGGATATATAGAAATGCTTCCACATATGGTTTATAGTCATGTCATACATCGAGAGGGTCACCACTAAGGGAAGTAAGTAATTTAGTACCTATTTGACAATATATATATGTTTCTTTTTCAGGCTAAAAGTTCTTGAGATAACGCTGCAAGGCGCAGCGGCTTAACCTTTCAATTTTAGTTGATTTGTATATATATTTATTTAGAACCCTATTGTACTTTTACTTTAGAATATTCCTTTTAATAGCTAGTACAATCATCTTTAGGGATTCAGAGCCATTCGACTATAATGTATATCTGAATTAATTTCTTTGGAAAAAAGTAGTGTTCTTGAGTACCAGGGTTTTTCATAAGGGAAGCATTTTTATATCAATATTCAGTTTAGGTATTAATTTTGAAAAATATTAAAAGACTTGTATGTCCTGATTAGTAAATTCCGTGAAAAATATTTAACTAGTTTGTGGAGTTATTTTTAAAAGTTAAGACACACTTCCTGGAAGGAATGTGTCTCTTCAAGTAAACTTTTAATTCTGTCACGATTTTGTCATAGTTTTAATATAATAAATTTTTTCGACATTCGTTTGGGTATTAAGATTTCTGGCATGCTTACAGCATATCCAAATATTTCTCAAGTTCCCAAGGGTGAACAATTGCTTTGTATTCATCCCATTCCATCTCTTTAGCACAGAGATAATTACTGAAAACGTGTTCTCCTAGCACTTCTTTTACAAATCCACTGCCTTTCATTTCATCAATTGCCTCTTTAAGGTCTGCAGGTAGGGAGTGAATACCTTTATTCTCTCGTTCTTTTTCCGTAAGGTGGAAAATGTTCGTGTTAGTCGGCTCTCCTGGATCGATCTTATTCTTTATACCGTCAAGTCCAGCTCTGAGCATCAGGGCAAAGGCAAGATAAGGATTACACGCTGGGTCTGGACATCTTAGTTCAACTCTTGTCCCATTGCCACGCGTAGCAGGAATACGGATAAGGGAACTTCTGTTCTTTGCAGACCAGGTGAGGTAAACCGGTGCCTCATACCCGGGTACTATTCTCTTATAGGAGTTAACAACCGGATTTGTAACAGCTGTAAATTCCTTTATATGTGATAACAGGCCACCAATATAGTACATTGCTTCCTGGGAAAGCTGATCTGTACCATCTGGATCATAGAATGCGTTCTTGCCTTCCTTGAAAAGGGATTGATTAGTATGCATACCTGAGCCATTTACTCCAAAGAGAGGTTTCGGCATAAAGGTGGCATAATATCCTTTATGATATGCAATTGATTTTACCACATATTTGAAAGTTATAACATTATCTGCGGTACTCAGCACATCACCGAACCTAAAGTCAATCTCATGCTGAGAAGGTGCGACTTCGTGATGAGAAGCTTCGATCTGGAAGCCCATATGCTCAAGAGCATAGTCAATATCTCTACGTACATCCTGCGCACGGTCAAGGGGAGAGAAATCGAAGTACCCTCCATGATCCGTAAGTCCTGTGGTCGGATTTCCATTTGAGTCAAGTCTGAAGAGGAAGAATTCCATTTCAGGACCTACATTCATTGAGTACCCCATTTTTTTGGCTTCCTCAATTGCGCTCTTAAGAACATACCTGGGATCTCCCTCAAACGGTTGACCGTCAGGAAGATAAACATCTCCAAGGATCCTGGCTACTGCTCCAGTTGTAGGTCTCCAGGGAAGGATCCTGAAAGTAGACGGATCAAGCACAAGTTTCATATCAGATTCTTCAATCTTTGTAAAGCCCTGGATTGAAGACCCGTCAAACATTACTCCACTTCCAAAGGCTTCTTCTAACTGTTCAACAGGGATTGCCCAGCTTTTGATGATGCCAAGTGTATCCGTAAACTGGGTACGGATAAACTTTACGTCTCTTTCTTTTACAGCCTCTAACACATCTTCTTTGGTCATACATTTTTTTATCTGCACCATTTTGATTTCCCATCCTGACTAGGCATTAGGTATCCTTTTACCTATATAATAATATATATACTTTTCCCAATCCCGTATAGAATATAAAGCTGTTGAGATATTTAGTAAGTTATATTATCTTTGGAAATGTTTGTATGATTAAGCCCCAATTGTTAGATATATTTCTAATCTCATGTATATAAATCTCATTAAAGCTAATTCCAAAAAGAGTGAGTATCTTAGTGAGCTCACTTCCCTCAGGATATCAATCAATTTTCACAACTATCTGTATAATAGTTTAAACTAATCAAATCTGTCCATAAAATGCCGTAAGGAAAACTGTTGATTTTCAAAAAATACTGCTGAATGTGGGGTTAGATTCGAATTTTTTCCGGCAAAATGTATTTTGCAAAAATACTGTAAAAAACAGTACCAAAAACTTAAAGTTTTTCAACCCTAATATTAATAAAGATCGAGGTATAGAATTATTTCCGGATTTGGTATGGTTCAAAGAATTAATCTTTTCAAGTTGCTTGCCTCTGTATTGCTCTGCCAGTTTTCAGGGGCAATAGGTTCGATATTTACAGCGTATTCTCTTGAAAACTGGTACCTTTTGCTTGAAAAACCGACTTTTGCCCCGCCACCTCAGGTATTCTTTCCCGTATGGGTTACACTTTATACACTTATGGGAATCTCATTTTATCTTGTCTGGGAAAAAGGGTTGCAAGAACAAAAAGTTAAAAAGGGAATGCTTATTTTCGGAATTCAGTTAAGCCTTAATGTTATCTGGTCTTTTCTCTTTTTTGGGCTAAAATCTCCTTATTATGCTTTTGTTGAGATTATTTTACTCTGGCTTGCAATCTTCCTGACAGTACTGAAATTCCGAGAAATTTCAAAAATGGCTTCTTATCTACTATTTCCTTATATCCTGTGGGTTAGCTTTGCTGCACTGCTTAATTATTATCTATGGATTCTGAATTCTTGACCTAAGATTTAAAACTCATTATTGAGTTCCTGAGTTATTCTAGCCTGCTTTCGTTAAATTTACTTAAAAGTAGTTTGTTCAAAATTTATAATTATCTAAAATTAGTCATAACTATTAAGTATACGGTAATGTTCCGAATTATCTATAAATTCAAAGTCAAATTTTGTGTACTTAGCATATCAGTTTTCTCAATATTGGCTTCTCAAGTTACTAACTTATTAAGAGTTATAATTTTACAAAAATGAGATTCCTTGAATAACGTGCATAATTATATGAAAATGCATGTTGACGGCAGCATTTTCATGACAAACTGGCATACTACCAGCTTACCAAAAAAGTTGATTGATATCGACTTTGGTGAAAACAAGAAACTTAATAACTAACTCATGAACAGATAAAAAGGCACCCTGTTGCTAATAAAAAAAATAAACTCACTGAAACTTGTACGTTAAATCTCAATAGTAACAACTATCAATTATTTTACCTATAGTTATATAGACTGTTTAAAACTATTTTTAAATTAGTTAATTTTAATATACTTTTATCTAAACCATGTTTTAGATTAGAGTCCTGGAATGATATCCTTAATTACTAAAAAAGTTGTAAAGAAAGTTTGCCTAAATACCCAGGGTAAACTTTCGTTTTTCAAATAATATAATCGTGTTACAGAGCTCCACAGCCACAGCTTCTTCCTAGAAGAGTCGATATTCGGTGATTCAGATGGTGAATATCGTCTTCGGACATGTTCTGAAGCTCTTTTTTATGTTCTTTTTCTATATGACCGAGCATAGCATTTTCAACTTCTTCCAGTTCATTGCCAGCAGCCATAAAGTTACACTTGAACCCCAGATCACTACATTTTATTATTTTCATAAAATCTCCTCTATGCAAATAGGTGTTAATAGAAACAATCTTTGTTAATTAAATAAAAATATAATAAAGATTAATAGGATATAAAATTAAGTTTTT
This sequence comes from Methanosarcina sp., assembly GCA_013331275.1. GTDB lineage: Archaea > Halobacteriota > Methanosarcinia > Methanosarcinales > Methanosarcinaceae > Methanosarcina > Methanosarcina sp11020u. Next base: position 16,250 of record DUGT01000023.1, read on the forward strand.
TAGTTATTTTACAATAGAGAATTTCGATAAACCCCAGTTTATGGCTGGTTGCTTATAAATGGCATATAAGCAACTTCTTGATATTGGAGGTTTATCGAAATTCTCAATAATCTATTTCTTCATAGCCCTACTCAATCGGAACATACCTTGCACACGTAAAATCTTCTTTATAAGGAACTTTGATAGTAAGCATTCCTCTATTGTTAGCTGCAACTGCTTTCTCTGGATCTACAGGCCCATCCAGAAAAAAAGATCCCAAGTACTCTACGGTTTTACTGAACGCTTTTAGATAAAAACTGTTTTCATGCATTAAAAGTGTAATATTCTCACTTTCCACATCGGGAAGTTCAACTTCCAAAGTAAGATATTGATGTTTATCATCATTATACATTGCTAGTATTGGAGTTTTCAATACTCTGGGTACTGCACTTTCCATGATACTCTCTCCTTAAAGAAGACTCCATTAAAATCTTTTTCTTTACTCGATTTGACGTCCACTGCTTTCTCAAAAGGATGCTACTAAAGTACCTTTTCTTTAAGTATATGGTTTGAATAATTAACGACTGCTTTTTTCGGGCTTACAGGACAGCAGATTGCGTAACTGTCTGCATATTCAACTCCTTTTGTGGTAGCTTTTACATAGAAACCATCTTCATTAATTTTAGAGGTATTGTTTTCTTTTTTACTCTAGAAGAATTATTTATATTTTCAGATTTTTAAATCCATTATTAAGATATACACTAATAATCGATGATAGTCACAAAATATCTACCATTATTTATCCCCAAAATAACATTATCGGTTAACGTATTTATACATATCTCACCCATAAACCGGGAAATATATAATTATAATCATAATTATTGATTACAGAATTATTGATTACAGATATTCAAATAATATTAAAAATCCTTTATTATTTTTAAAATAAGTCTATTTTCTAGCTTAATCAACTTATAATTCGAAAATTAGTCCTATAATATAAAGATATCTCTCATATATTCTTTTAATCTTCTATTTGTCATGTAATAAAGAAAAAACTTTTTAATAGAAAACAAAAGCGGAAAATTATTAGGGATCAAATTTTAAGAAGTCATATTGAGCAGGACGATCTATCAGGAATTTTAGAGATTTTTAAATAAAAAAGAACAGTGCCTAAGAGGTTAGTTTAGAAACTTTATTTCCTATTTATATAAACCATCTGAGGCATAACTAATTGTGTAAAACTATCAAGATATTTGTTCAAACTCAATAGTTTCAATAAATTACTTATTAAATTTATACCTACTTAAAACAGGGGATCTAATACTGGGGTCTAACATAAATGACAGAAGTAATCCAATAAGGTAGAGGGAAGGGGTTGATTAACGAGTGACCGGAAACGTCATAGAAGTAAACAATCTTGAGCATTCATACGGTTCTATAAAAGCTGTTGACAATATCAGTTTTACTGTAAAGCAAGGAGAGATTTTCTCATTTCTTGGCCCAAACGGAGCGGGAAAGAGTACTGTTATTAATATCCTCACCACACTCAGGAAACTCCAGAAAGGCGAAGCGAGAGTTAACGGGTATGATGTTGCAAAGGAACCAAACTCAGTAAGGAGGTCGATAGGCATTGTATTCCAGATGCTTTGCCTCGATCATGAAATGACAGTATCTGAGAATCTTGAATATCATGGTAGGATTTACTCGATGAAGAAAAAAGAAAGAAGTAAACGCATCGAGGAACTTTTAAAACTTACAGATCTGGAAAGTAAAAAGGATACCCTGGGAAAAGATCTGAGCGGTGGCATGAAGCGAAGGCTTGAGCTGGCAAGAGGGTTGATGACAAAACCTGCAGTCCTTTTTCTTGACGAACCAACGATAGGTTTCGATATCCAGACGAGAATGAGGATGTGGGAATACCTTAGAGAGATTAAGAGAGAGGGTACTACCATATTCCTGACAACACACTATATGGAAGAAGCCGATCAGTTGAGTGACAGAATAAGTATAATTGACCATGGAAAAATAATCGTAACTGGAACCTCCAATGAGTTGAAGAATAAACTTGGTAAAGACCTTATTTACCTGGAAACAAGTGATAATAAGGCTGCTGCAGAGATATTAAGGTCACTGGTGTCAGTTAAAAATGTAACAGAAGATACGAAATCCCTGAGAATTATGATCAGAGAGGATGTCACTCATGTGCTTCCTCAAATTATGGATGAAATTCGGAGAGGGGGGATCGAGATTATAATTGTAAATATTAAAAAACCATCAATGGATGATGTTTTTGTTCATTATACAGGACATGAATTAAGGGAAGGTAATGGAAACGGAAATGGAAATGGAAATGGAAATGAAAAACAGCAAGGAATAGAAACGGCGGTGGTTTCTGAATGAGCTTCGAATTTCGTGCTATATACTGGAGAGAGATGTTGAAATACTTCAGATATAAATCAATGCTCATCACTTCAATGATCCAGCCTGTGATGTGGCTGGCATTCTTTGGGCTTGCTATGTCAGATAGTTTTGACAAATTAACTTCACTTGTTCCAAATGAACCTGGCGTTCCAGTAGTCGCGTACATTTCGTATATGGGTGCAGGAATAATTGCAATGGATGTGCTGTTCAGCAGTTTGTTCGGAGGAACTACCCTCATGTTTGACAAGAAATTCAGCCTTTTGAGGGAAACCCTTGCAAGTCCAGTTCCCAGGTCTCATATCATTCTCGGAATTGGACTTTCCGCTGTGACTAAAGCTCTCTTTCAAACTTTCATAATAATAGGGTTCGGAAGACTTGTAGGAATGGAGTTTTTTAAGGGGTATACCCTCATTGAAACTCTTATCGCAATAGTGGGTATCACGTTACTGGTATCGATTTTTACTCTTGGCTTCCTTTTCCTATCAGGTTCGATTGCAATTACCGTTGAAAATCCAGAAGGAATGCAGTCTATTCTCACCCTGGTTAGCATGCCCATTTTCTTTGTAAGTACCGCCCTTTATCCCATTGACGGCTTTCCCACTTTCCTCAAGGTTCTATCGATGTTTAACCCGATGAGCCTTCTGGCAGGTGGAATTCGTTATTTTGCTTTGGGGACCAATTTCTCCGTGATGGGAAATCACTATATCTATACTACAGTAGATATAGTTGTGGCTTTCCTCGGCCTCATTTTCTTCGCCCTTGTAATGCTATCTGCTGCAATGTGGAGATTTAATAAAGTAGATATATAATTTCCACGATTTGCTTATTTTTTAATTTTTCTTGAAAGCTGGAAAGTGTTTTCATTTAACACCATGTTTTTATACTTATTTGAATTACATATGAAATATTTAATTTATATTTGGAGAGAATTTTAGATACACAGTCAATTTTTATTTAGTAAATAGTTATGACTCATAACCCCAGGCATTTTAATGAGACATATCCTTCAGTTAAGCTTAACAAAACACAGTAAAACACTATATAACTACGCGAATAACACTTTTCAAGAGGATGCTTTGAGTCTTGTTCTTTCTTGGACTAAATAGTGAAAACACGGAACAGGCTTGAAAACTCGATTTCAAAACTTTGTTTTTCAGGTTTCTTTCCTACGAAATTACCAACTATTACTCTCTGCTACTTCTTATTTGAGGA
>DUGT01000023.1:20061-29626 GCA_013331275.1 Methanosarcina sp.
TTCAGTTTTCAGGTTAATTTTAAAATCCAAAGTTTAAAACTGCAGTTATAGTATAGAATCGGAACTTTTTACTAGATCTAAATAAAAACCCCTCACCTGGTCTTAAACTACATATAAACAACTAAAGCAGGGAAAACAGGTAAAAAGGCACATCGTTTCAGGGTTACAAATGATTTTTCTTTGGTTATAGCATTTGTATCAGGTCTTTCTATGCCCTTTTAAGGCTGCAAGGTATGAAAGTCTGGAACCAGCTAAACCTCGATAAGATGGGATAAAAAGTAAATCGGCACAAGAGGATTCCAGCCTCCAGTGTATTAAGCAGTTAGATAAGCTCACGATCGTCATCCAACTCATCGATTTTTCCATAACTATAGGTGACAATTAATTAATCGTAGGAACTTGGTTTTAAGATTAGGAAAATGACTTTTGGTTGAAATTAAGGGCTTTTACAAAGCCTTATTTTTTAATTAAAAGTTCAAATCTTTTTGTTTTGAGTCTATTCCATAACTCAAAACTGATTCTCCAGGCCTCGAATCAGAAAGGATCAACGAGTTTCGGATCACAAAAACTAGCTCTAAAATTTTTATATATTTAGAAGATAAAACTGATTTTGGAATAAGCTGTTTGAATATTCAAATCTTCTGTCACTTTAAAAGATTAAACCTACTTTTTATCCTTAGTTTGACAGTATAAACTAAATTAAGTAAGAGGCTTCAATTTTTTGTCAAAAATCAATTGACAGTATTCATAAATTTCGTAAAATTGCCTCTGATTTTCCAGCTTCACAATCACTATAAAGCAAATTAGTAGAGATTTTTGTCCCATTTTATCACTTTTGGCACCTGACTTTTGGGATAGTACCTATATTTTATCTGAAATTCACTCCATCTGTCAAATTCTATACTACAAGTTTGGTCAAAAATCATAAAAATAGCCATCAGGAGAAAGAGAATCATCTGTCAAATAGAATCATAAAAAATTGGCAAAAATTTGTTGAAATAATATTATTTATCATTCCAACAGATATGAAAACAATCTTCCCACATAAAAATCAAACTGTCAAACTAAGGTTTCATTAAAAACCTTAAAATTTTATTATTTAGAACTCTTTAAGACTCTGTTCTAAAATCCAGTGATTTTTACACTTTTTGAATGAAAATCTGAATTATCAAGAATAATCCCGTTTTCATCAAAATCAGTATTCGACATCTAAAGACTTCAAACCTAAAGTCGTACTACAAGAATTGTGACTAGTTACAAAGTCCAGTAATTTTGAATTTTACATCCATCACTTGATTTTGGTACTGAGTCCTCTTTAATTGATTTTTAAAAATATCTTTTAAATTTCAGTTCCTCTGCCTAAGCTATATTCTTATTGGACTCGCAAATACAAGAACAGAGCTGGTATGTAAAAATTCATTCTACTGAATTCTTATAACTGTTTGATCAATCACTTTAGTAGTTTCTCTAGAAAAAACATGAATCCAGTCACTTTTGCTAAGAAAAAATTATACAGGTCACATTCATGCATGAGCATGTAATCTAAACCTGTATTGGGATATCATAGAGAACGGTAACTGACTAGTAAACATCTGAGATCTATTTCATCTGGAAAATCTTCCGAAACTGCCAAAGCTAGAACCATCGATGTACATCAGTTTAAATCTTACTATCTCTAGAAATAAGGTGATTTTTGTATAACTTACATAAAGCATTGACATTGTAAGTACCTCCACATATCTACTTTCAAAGATGTCTTTTTTAATTTGTTTTCCTTCAGTTAAAATTAACTTATCTTCCAGTTTAACCTGCTTCTTCCAGTTTAACCCGCTTCTTCCAGTTTAACCCGGTTTACGGATCACTTCGGATAGTATGTATCTTCGCCAAACCCCCTTAGACGTGCATTTTATATCATACTCCCAAACTATACTCCCAGAAATTTACTTTTGGAGCTACAGGTAAGTATAAACAATCTTGAAGATTTCCAGCCAAAAGATTTGTGAATTTGAAGCGTTCTATGTCGGACAACTGGATTATCGATGTTTACCTTTGCCTACAGTAGATTGCATTATATCATTAATAATTGTTTATTCCAACAATAAACTACTAAGGAGCATCAATACCAAAGTAGACACCAAATTTATATATAATGTAATGAACGAAAACTCCTTACAAATAATAGTTTCTTAGTTTTTGGATACAGAATTTTTTACTGCAATATTTACATAGAACTACCAAGCATATCGTTTTTGGTTTCTATTTAAGTTTCTCAGAGAAAAAATGCAGTCTGAGAGAAGCAATAATATCCAAAAAATACTATACTGTCCTGATTTTGTACTTTTTAAAAATGACTTTAAATTTTGCACCGTTTCTTATATCATATTTCAAAAAGTATATTTGAAACTGCAGAAGCTTTCAAAAACTTGAATATTCAGAAAATAAAAAGGAAGTAAAAAAGTGGCAGTATCATGTTTCTTTTGTAAAGACGAAGTTGCCTGAAAAGCAGGCAACTTCACAAGTTATTTTTATTTTTTAATCACATTCTTGCTTAATCGCTGTAGAAAAATTTGAAGACTTCGGCTGTATAGGTTTTTGTGATCTGTGAATAGAAAATGGCGAATATCATAATATCAATCTCTCCAATATTTTACTATATTGTTCTCTCCCGTTATACCTCCAGCTTTCTGCAATCAGGAAATAATATACCTTGCGTCGTTCCCTACAGAAACTGTTTAGTTTACAACCTAATAAGCTTCAGTCTTGGTAGAAGAACTTGAAGACTTCAGCCACATAGGAATAGTTGACATTTGAATAGAAAATGGCGAATATCATAATATCACTTCTCCGATTGTTCCTACTTATTTATACCCCGTTGTACCCTAGCTTTCTTCCGCAATCAGGGAATAATAAACCTTATGGTCATTCTCCTGATTGCAGAAGCCGTTTAATTTACAGCCTAATTAGCATCAGTCTTGGTAAAAGAACTTGAAGACTTCAGCTGTATAGGTTTTTGTGATCTGTGAATAGAAAATGGCAAATATCATAATATCACTTCTCCGATTTTTTTCTCGATTTTGTTTATCTCTATTATACTCGTCTTCTGCAATCTGAACATACAATAAATTTGTCATTCTCTGCAGAGACTTTTTCCACTTCTGCTTTAGAAACTCATTTAAGCGAACTGGAAAAAGAAGCCAATGTCGTTTGCAAATGAAAATAACTGGCTAAGGTTAAATCCAAAGATAATTTGTGGTAATACCATGTTTATTCCCTCCATATTTGTATTTTCAAAATCTATGCCTGCATACTGTAGATAACAATTTTATTTGCAACCTCTGTTTAGTTTTGATATAATTTTCGTTTACCAAGCCCCCAAATCGTACGGCTACTGTCAGCCACTTAATGAGATTCATATGGTAGATTTCATCTTATTTCCGGATCTACCGTTAGAAATTTTAGCTAACAGTGACTGTATATAGCTATATATACTAAATTATATAAGCTCAATAGAAAATCATCTCCTTATGAATAATACTCCTTAAATGTTTAGAGTAAAGGTTTAACATACATGTATATATTTTTTAAACATACAATATGTTCAAAAGTTTTAGATCTATTTCAACTTAGATCTAAATATTATATTGTTGCCCCAGGTTTAGAGATGAAATACTTTAAAATGTATGATATGGTCGTCTTAGTTCTACCATCATCTTTTAAGAAAAATGTGTGATATAAAAGCAGTATAAATTTATTAGAAAAAATGCCTGAATGAGATTATAAATTTCTTGTGAAAAGCCTCTTCTGTCATGAAATAACTACAGCTTTCTATTCTCACGGCCTCTATTTTATTTGATTCCGTTTACAGTAATTTTTGATAAAGAAAAGCGTTTTGTACGTAATAAATTCGCCAAGAAATCCAGCACAGTATGTAGACTATCAATTTTGAAAATTTAGTTTTGAACCCCTGCTTTCAGTGCTAGAAGTCGGTAATTGAATGCCCATAAATTGACTCTTTGGGGGAAAATTAAGAAAGCATAAGTTAAAATGGACTTCCTTACATAATAAGTAAAAACGTTGAGATTATTCGATGCAACTTTTCATCACATTTCAGTAACTTTGGGAAAGGGGGATGTAAATATTATCAAAAATAGTTTACCTGAAGATGGATTCCCTATTGTCGAGATTTCCAGTGAAAGTTTGGAAATTCCCGTGCTCTCAGACGTCGATATCAAAATTGAGAGAGCAGAACTTGTGGCTATAATGAGCCCATCGAGCCCATCAGGCTCAGGGAAAAGTGTTCTTGGGAACCTTATAGATTGCCTTGACAGACCTACTAAAGAGCAAGTTCTTGTAAAGTGTCGTGACCTCAATAGAATGTCAGATCAAGAGCTTGCCCATCTTACGAAGATTGAAATTAGTTTTGTTTCTCAGACTTTTAATCTTGCTCCACACCTGACTGACCTTGAGAATGTTTTGCTCCCAACCTTTGCAAATTTGAAAATCAATATTGATCAAGAGGGTCGTGCAAGAGAACCTCTTGAAGTAACGGAGCCTCATAACCGTATTCGTCATAGACTAGGAGAACTTTCAGGAGGTAAGTCCAAGAGGGTTTCAATTGCATGTGTACTTATTAATAATCTTGTAATCCTTCTTGTGGATGAGCCGATTGGAAACCTTAACACCAGAACAGGAGCCGAAATCCTTCGTATGTTTATGGGTTTGAATAACGAAGAGAGAACATTAGTAATCACTACACACTATCCTGAAATTACAAAATATACTAGGGTTGTCCTGGCAAAAGATGGAATAACTCAATACAACTGAAGGTGCAAGTATATGGGAATAATTAAGAAGATTACTGTAGCAACTCTTTTTTCCTTGATTTTGATTTCCTTGCTCTTTGCAGCTCCTGCCTCTGCAGCTGTTGGGGGGGCAAATCTGAAAGTTACAATAGTTGAAACAAATCCCTACCCTGCGAAAATAGGAGAATATTTAACTTTGACCGTTCAGGTAGAAAATATAGGAGGAAATAAAGCTGACGATGTTGATATCGAAATTGTGCCTCAGTATCCTTTCTCTCTTGATTCCGAGGCAAATGCAATGAAAAACGTAGGAGTCCTCAATCCTGGGAGAACTGCTACAAAGGAATTTTACCTTTATGTAGACAAAAATGCGCAGAAAGGAGTACGTTCCATTGACATCAGAACAAAAACAGGTAAAAATAGCCCCTGGAGTGAGAAGAGCTTTGATATAAGAATAGGTACTGAAACATTTAACAGCAAGGGTACAGTTGAACTTAAAGAATTTGTTTCGGATCCTGAGGTTTTCATGCCAGGAGACAGGGGTACTGTCACTGTAACTCTTAAGAACACTGCAACTAATCCTACTGTCACTATTGGTGGGAGTGACTTTGATACCAATGCCAGAATTCAGGCTGCAGTTTTAAGACCTTTATCTGAAGGGATAATTGTTCTTGATGCTCCTTACGGAGATATGGGCCTTCTGGGACCCGGAGATAGCATCAAGTTGACTTTCAATGTTAAAGTTGCAGAAGACGCTCCAGAAGGAACTCATAACCTTGAACTTGCAATAGAAGGGAACTCCTTTGATTACAATAGCAGAAAGAACATTCCTCTAAAGGTAGATTCTTCAAACATAAGAGTAATTCCTTCAAAAGAACTCAAACTGACAAATAGTGAATCTACAATCGAGTTCGATGTAGCGAACACTCATCCGAACGAGTTCGGTTCGGTAAGTATAAAACCTGAAGCTGAAGGCATCACATTTTATCCTGTTGAGTATTTCATAGGACCAATGAACCCGGACGAGCTTTTTACGATTGAATTTAATGCTGTCGCAAACGATTCATGGAGTGCCAGTAAGGAAGGAGAGGTAAACATGAGTCTCACTGCAAACTACAATAATGGGATCAATCGACATGCAAATACTGTAGGAGACCTGAGATTTGCAAACGCCTCAGAAATTCCAGAGTCTAATTCAAAAACCATATTGACCGGTGGACTTATTATAATCTCTATTCCTGCCGCTTTCATGTTCTATCGAAGAAGAAAACAATAATTAAAGAAGGGTTAGCTGACATCATATTTGTGGGGGAAAATATGATAAAATTTGCACAGGCAGCTCGTATAGCATCTGGGAGTATAGGAAGTTCTAAGCTAAGGTCTGGACTTACAACATTGGGAATAGTAATTGGCATAGCTGCAGTAGTTGTTAACGCTTCTCTTGGTGCCAGTTTTAACCAGTTTTTTACTGATGAAATATCTTCTGTAGGCTCTAACTTTATTATCGCAGCTAGTGAGCAGCCAAATCTCTTCTTTGATAACGAGTACAATATAATGAAGAATACGCCGGGAATTTCCGGCGTATCTCCAAGAAAATCGATGAGTGGGGATCTCACGTATCTTTCTGAAACTAAAAATGTAAATATTGCAGGAGTTAACAAAGATTTTCAAGAAATCCAGGGACTGCAAATGGAAGAAGGCACTTTCCTGACAGATAAAGATAGCGCTGCTGCTGTTCTTGGATACGATATTGCAAGTGACAAGTTCAGTAAGAATATTTCCCACAGGAGTACTGTAGAGATCGCTTTTCGACAGGAGAACGGTACGGTTGTAAAGAAAAGTTTTAAGGTAAAAGGAATATTGAAAAATTCCAAGCCGACTGTTGTGAGTGAGGACAGTGACTATGATTTGACAGTCTTCATTCCCGTTTCTACTATGAATGAAATAATAGGGGAAAAAGACTATGGAGCTTTCCTTGCAATGGCAGAGAGTCCTGCAAAAGTTCGCGACATTTCGGATGAAGTTGATAGCAGATTAGCCAGGAATTTTGGAGTGCCGGAAAGAGACATTGATGAAGAGGATTTAAAACCCTATTACGTATTTAATCAGGAGGAAGTTCTTGAGCAGACTGGAAAAATAGGGGATGCCTTGAGTTCTTTCCTGCTTGTTCTTGCCTTAATATCTCTCTTTGTAGGCTCCATAGGAATTATGAATATTATGCTTGTGACCGTAACTGAAAGAACTAGAGAAATAGGAATAATGAAATCTGTAGGCTATAGCAACTCCAATATTCTATCTCTTTTCTTGCTAGAATCTATAATGGTCAGTTCCTTTGGAGGAATTGTAGGTACTATGATCGGTGCTCTGGGAGCTTATGCTCTTGAAATTACCCTTAAACTTCCTCCTGTATTTCCCTTAACATTGATCGAAATAGGGATTGCAGTTTCGGTTCTTGTTGGAGTAACTGCTGGTTTATATCCTGCAAGAAAAGCTGCACGCATGAATCCTGTGGATGCTTTAAGATATGAATGAAAATCTGTTTGGTGAATAGGGCTTACTCTGTTTGTAGAATAGCCCTTTTCTATTTCAGTCCGTTCTTCTTAATCAGCTCAACCAGGTATTAATTGGCTAAAAATAACTTCAAAATAACTTATTAAAGAGTATCTCCATGAACCCACTTAACGAATTTAGCTCACCGAGAAATCATTTTAAGGTTAATGTTTAAAGCATAGAAATCATATTAGACTATATTATGTAGAATTAAGAATTTTAATGAACATATTTGTTAATTTAAAAACAGAGGAGTAGATATGAAAATGAAGACCTCGATTAAAGACGTTTCTGCTCCCGGAAATTTAATCTTGGAGACAGAAACAGATGATCCTACACTTAAAGTAGAACTGCCCTCTAGAGAAGGTCTCGCTAATTCAAACAAAGAATCATTTAAATGTAAACTGGGCCGTTCTAAATGTCTGCAGAGTGACGAACATAGAACAACAACTCCCGTTATTGAAGTTATTGATGTCAAAAAGAGCTATACTCTTGGAGAGCTGGAGGTTCCAATTCTTCATGATATAAACCTTGAAGTGAGAGAGGGAGAGTTCCTTGCCATAATGGGGCCCTCTGGTTCAGGGAAGAGCACACTTATGAATCTTATAGGTTTTCTTGATAGGCCTACGGAAGGGACAATCATAATCAGAGGTCTGGATATCAATAAACTATCTGATAAAGAAGTTGCCAGGCTCAGAGGGTTAGAAATCGGTTTTGTTTTCCAGACATTCAACCTGATCCCCAGACTCACAGCTCTTGAAAATGTTGAGCTTCCAACCTATGCTAACACAAGGAACGGAGTCAATACTCATGAAAGAGCAAAGGAGTTACTTAAACTTGTAGGTCTCGAGGATCGAATGTATCATAAGCCTGGTGAGCTTTCAGGTGGCCAATCCCAGAGAGTTGCTATCGCCAGAGCTCTTATCAATGACCCAGCGATCCTCCTTGCAGATGAGCCCACTGGAAATCTTGACTCGAAGACAGGCTGTGAGATTCTAAATATATTTAGAAAACTTAACGAAGACGGAAGAACCATTGTAATGATTACTCACGATCCGGAAATTGCAGGATACGCAGACAGGATAGTGCTCGTAAAGGATGGAATTATTCAGAATGCGGAATAATCCCTGGTGTTTACTTTAAAACTCAAGCTAATCTGGGTGTGGAATTAGAATGACAATTATCAAAAATTCATTTATTTCTCTAGTATTATCTTTGCTTTTGATTTCCTTGCTCTTTGCAGCTCCTGCCTCTGCAGCTGTTGGGGGGGCAAATCTGAAAGTTACAATAGTTGAAACAAATCCCTATCCTGCGAAAATAGGAGAATATCTGAATCTGACTGTTCAGGTAGAAAACATTGGGGGAGATAAAGCTGACAATGTTGACATCGAAGTTGTGCCTCAGTATCCTTTCTCTCTTGATTCCGAGGCAAATGCCGTGAAAAATGTAGGAGCCCTCAATCCTGGAAGAACTGCTACAAAGGAATTTTACCTTTATGTAGACAAAAATGCGCAGAAAGGAGTACGTTCCATTGACATCAGAACAAAAATAGGCAAAGATAGTCCCTGGAGTGAGAAAAGCTTTGACATAAGAATAGGCACTGAAACATTTGACAGCAAGGGTACAGTTGAACTTAAGGAAATTACTTCGGACCCCGAGGTTTTCATGCCTGGAGACAGGGGTACTGTCACTGTAACTCTTATGAACACTGCAACTAATCCTACTGTCACTATTGGTGGGAGTGACTTTGATACCAATGCCAGAATTCAGGCTGCAGTTTTAAGACCTTTATCTGAAGGGATAATTGTTCTTGATGCTCCTTACGGAGATATGGGCCTTCTGGGACCCGGAGATAGCATCAAGTTGACTTTCAATGTTAAAGTTGCAGAAGACGCTCCAGAAGGAACTCATAACCTTGAACTTGCAATAGAAGGGAACTCCTTCGATTACAATAGCAGAAAAAATATTCCTCTAAAGGTAGATTCTTCAAACATAAGAGTAATTCCTTCAAAAGAACTCAAACTGACAAATGGTGAATCTACAATTGAGTTCGATGTAGCCAATACACATCCGAACGAGCTTAGCTCGGTAAGCATAAAACCTGAAGCTAAAGGCGTCACATTTTATCCTGTTGAGTATTTCATAGGACCAATGAACCCGGACGAACTTTTTACAATTGAATTTAATACAGCAACAGATGATTTATCAGATGA
>DUGT01000023.1:29748-33855 GCA_013331275.1 Methanosarcina sp.
CAGATGATTTATCAGATGACGGAAGAAATTTATCCAAGCCTATAAATCTAACACTTTCAGCAAATTACAGCAACGGAATAAACAAGCACGAAAACATAGTAAGCAACATGTATATTCAGTCCATTGAGGAAATTCAGGGAGAAAGTTCAAGCATGATTGTCCCAGGTTTACTGCTTGTTGTCATCGCTATTGCTGGTATGTTAGTTTACAGAAAGAAGAAACAGAGCAGAAAATGAAAATCCAGGAGAACAAAAACTTCTGGAAAATTGAATTTCAAAGTTTTGGGAAAATTTTTGAAGATAGTGCCGCTCAGCAGATCTCCTGAAACATACGGAACAGTTTCAGGCTGCATTCGGCTTTTTCAATTCTACCCTTAGAAAACGTAAAAACGATTATTGGTCTCGGCTTTAACAATCTCCTTTCAAATTATTTCTTTACTATTTATCGGAAGAGTAAAGATAAACCTACTGCCTTTTTCTCCCTTTGATTCCACCCAGATTTTTCCTCCGTGAAGATCTACGAAGTTTTTAGCGATATAAAGTCCAAATCCAGTTCCACCGTATCCTCTGGTTGTGGAAAAATCTGTCTGAATGAAAGGCATAAGCATCCTTTCATGATCTTCTTTTGACAAGCCTATCCCACTATCTGAAACTTTAATCTCGAGCATCCCTTCTTTTTTGAGGGCACTTACAGTAACCTTTTTATTTTCAGGAGTGAGTTTTATAGCATTATTTATTAGACTGTACAGAATCTGTCTCAGCTTTGTCTTGTCAGCCCGGATATCCTCAGAAATATCGACCCTTATTTCTACACTGACCTTCTTACTTGAGGCAAATGAGAGAAGACTCATTTTTACCTCTTCTAGAAGACTGGCAACATTTACGTCTTCATAGTTAAGGCTTTTTTCCCCGGCTTCGAGCCTCGATATATCAAGTAGATCATTAATAATTTCCAGAAGGTTTTTCCCACTTATAAGAATATTACTTACATACTTTGACTGTCTCGTGTTCAGAGACCCGAACGCTCCTTCCAGCAGCAGATCGGAGAAACCTATTACCGAGTTAAGGGGAGTCCGAAGCTCATGGTTCATGTTAACTATCAGCCCATTTTTAGTCCAGTTTGAAGCTTCTATATCTTTTTCCATTTTGAGAAAATTAGTCGTTAGTTCTATTTTTTCATCCAGACTTCTTAAACTTTTTAATTTTCCTTTTCTTTTAGCAAAAACATTGCTTTCCTCCATTAACTCGAGCAAGACTCTACCTGAGATTTCTTCAAGAGGAATGGTATAGAGAAGTGTTATGTTTTTATTTTTTTCCAAAGCCATTGTTTCAATGACCTTTCCACACGTTTCAAGACAAAGCTGAAGAGAATTTCCAGTATATTTAATCTCAAGATTTGTTCTAAACCCTGAAAATCCTCTAGAAAGGGTTCTTCTATATCCTTCTTCTGTTAGTTCTTTTACTACTGCAAGAAGAGTAAGATCTTCCGGAAGCGGATTAACAGGCAGGAACTCTAACTGAGATGAAGTGAGATAGCGCTCGACATCCACTCCTGCCTTTACAAGTTCATTTTTTGCCCTTTCAGTGGCCAGCTTATCCGGGGAAAACCATAAGCAATATTCTCCCCCTTCAAGTCCGTCCTTAAAATAGGTAACAAATAGTTCCATCAGTCCTTCTGCGTCCTCATATACGGCAGAGATCTGGTGACCCTGCGGAGCTTTTAAAGAAGAACCGGAGTCTTCAACAATATTTTTCCTCAAAATATTTCCCCTCCATATTCAGATTGCGTTTCAATGTTATGTAACTGGGCTTGAACAGGGTATGAGATAGAGTATAAAGAGGCAAATTTTAATGTTTAGCGATTTCAGGCTTTTGATGTTCAGCAATGTCAGGCAATTTAAGTGCTTTAAATCATTTGAAGAACTCAAAGCAATACACAACCATCTTTCTAAATTTATAACACTTATACATGCTCTTCATTTTTTATATGTATATTGCTAGCATATATAAGAAATAAACGAAACCATAAAGAAACTAAAAACTGAACCTTACGGAATATATTTTAACTTTAACTGTTACAAACGTATTCCATATATTTCATACTGTATTTGAAGATTGAAATATGGTTTACGTGAAGTTTCATATAAAGTTGCGGCATTAAGGATTAGGACTCCTCTACAATAATTCTTGCATTTTAACTTATAGAGAATTTTTTTCTCTGAATAATTATGTCCTAATTTATATATTGTAAAAAGTCGGAATACTAATTATCATCTTAAGAATAACTGAAACTAGTATTGTCAGTATATTTTTCCGGAAGATCATCTTCTGGATTCGATATTGTTAATTAGCCAGTACTAATCAATATTGTTAATTTAAACTAGTACTAATTGATATTATTTTAAGCCGGTACTAAGATAGATCTGCGCAGCTTTAAGGAGGATTAAAGTATGGAGACAGGAGATAAAAAGGCTATTGGAGCCAGAAATTTTCTTTACCCTATGCCCACTACCCTCGTCGGGGCTCGTGTAAACGGAAAACCGAATTACCTTACAGTAGCTTTTTGCGGAGTCGTACAGGCAAGTCCTCCAATGATCGCGGTGACTCTTGGGAAAATGCATTATACAAATGAAGGAATAAGGGAAAACCAGTGTTTCAGCGTAAACATTCCCTCCAGGGACATGGCAGAGGTTACGGACTACTGCGGCATAGTCTCCGGAAAAAGGATAGATAAATCAGAAATTTTCGAAACCTTTTATGGGAAACTTGAAAGAGCCCCAATGATTCGGAAATGTCCTGTGAATCTTGAATGCAGGCTTGTAGACATCCTGGATCTAGGAGGTCAAAGTGAGGTTTTCATAGGGGAGATTGTTGAAAGTTATGCAGAGGAAAGGTATCTCTGCAATGAACTTCCTGATATTGAGAAGATCAAGCCTATAGTTTTTTCCATGTATGATAATAATTACTGGGTAATAGGTGAGCATCTGGGCAAGGCCTGGTCCATCGGAAAAAATTTTGCTGAAGACGGTAACGAGAAAAAGACCGAAAACACAAAGCAAAAGGAAAATAAATCTCGTTATAGATGGACTGGAAGCAAATAAATAAAAACGCATAACTGTATAATTAGCCATTTATTAGAAAACCTGTTGGGGATATTCTCTTCAACTCACAGGTTCATTAGTCAATGGGAATGGGGGATTACACATGAAAATAACAGTATTCAGCGGAAGCCATAAGGGCAGAGAAGGAAACACTCTAATTATGGTAGACGAATTCCTGAAAGGAGCAGAAGAAGCCGGAGCAGAAACCGAAAATGTTTTCTTGATCGAGAAAAAAATTGGATACTGCAAGGGAAAATTCGAGTGCTGGCTTAAGACTCCTGGAAGCTGCACAATCAGGGACGATATGGATGATCTGCTTCCTAAATTTGTGGCTTCAGATATTGCGGTGTTCGCATGTCCCGTATATTTCGATAATATTCCGGCTGTTATGAAAAATTTTATAGATAGACTTGCTCCTGTACTTTTGCCTCATTTTGAAGAAGACGAAATGGGAGAGTACAGGCACGCAAAACGCTATGAAAAGCTTCCAAAAATCGCCGTGATATCAAATGCCGGGCTGCCTGGTCAGACAAACTTTGAGGTTGAAAGTCTTTTTTTCAAACGGCTTGCAAGAACTTTTCACACTGAACTCGTTGCTGAGATTTACAGAGGAGAAGGAGAAATCTTCAGAGGTAAAAGCAATATCATGCTAAAACCACTCTTGGGAAAGTATAAAAAAACCCTCAGATGCGCAGGAAGAGAACTTGTAGAGAATCAAATACTCTCAGAAAAAACCACTAGAGAACTCGAAAAATCAATTGTGCCTGCAAGTCTGTACATAAAATATGGGAATGAAGAATGGGACCGTCTGTACGAGGAGAACAAGGTTGACTGAACAAAGATGTAAAGGATAAAGAAACTGCAAACGTATGGATAGTCAATACATATAAAAACAACCTTTTTTAAAAGGCTTGAGAAAAAATCACTGCCAGATCGAAAATTTCACGAAGGCGTGATCACAAGCATTTTAAAAGAACTGCTTGCCCGCAAGCCTTTTAAAAAAAGGC
>DUGT01000023.1:34065-36263 GCA_013331275.1 Methanosarcina sp.
GTTGATACAAAAACATTCCACGATTTTTTAATTAGTCTCTAAACCTCCTTCCACAAGGTCTTCCAGGTTGTGTTCCATGTAAGGGGCATTGCTCCTGTTGATTAGTTCCTGACAGACTTCCGCTGGTTTTCCATCCATTGCAAGGACCCCTTTATCAATCAATATAGCCCTGTGAGCAACCTCTCGAACAAAATCCATGTGGTGACTCACAAGCACAATAGTAGTGCCAAAGCGTTCGTTGATTCTTTTTAAAGAGTTTGTAACATCCCTGAGAGTTACAGGGTCAAGGTCTCCGAAAGGCTCATCAAGCATAAGATACTCGGGAGAAGTTGCAAGGCTCAAAGCAATGAAAGCCCTGACATGCTCACCTCCGCTGATCTGGTAAGGAGTTTTGTCAAGAATTCCCATTGGCAGGTCAAGGGCTTCAAATACTGGTCTTGCATAGGCATCGACATCAGTTACTGGAATCGTCGGAAAGAGTTCGGAATATATTGTGTCGTTAAGGCTCAATTCCCGCAGTGCGGTTTCTTTATCTTCTTCTGGCATATCAGGAAGGCGGTATATAGTATCAAGGGTCTCATCCGACATCCCTATTTCTCTAGCTTTGTTCCTTGCGTATTCAATTGCACCTTGCTTTTTCATGCTTAGCCTGAATCGAATCTGTTCCCTTACTGTGGAGTTCACAGACATAGAGAATTCCTGATTCATAATACTCATAATTCTCCGGAGTTCCATCCGCTTTTTGCTATATTCGGTGACATCTACCCAGTCTCCGTTGCAGAGATACTCAACGGTTCCGCTCTTTGGTCTCACAAGCCCTTCTATGAGTTTCATAAGGGTTGTTTTTCCAGCCCCAGAGGGTCCGATAAAAGCCAGAATTTCTCCTCTATGAATATCGAGGGAAAAATCTTTGATATTCAGGACTTCTCCCATCCTGATGATAGAATAGCGCTTTGAGATGTCCTTAATTTTTATGCAGACCTCATTTCTTTCAGGTTCCGCAAGCTCTTCCCTTGGCTTCATATCCCTGAGGAAATTTTTAAGTACTAGGGAAGGTTCTCCATCAGCTGCAATTTTCCCATTCTCAAGAAAGATCAACCTATCTGCAAGATAAGCGTGAATCTCCGGAAGGTGAGAAACTACTATAATTGGGATATTCAACTTCTTTTTCAGGCTCTTTATTACATCAAGAACTTCCTGTTTTGTATCCGGCCCGGTCATTGTAACAGGTTCATCGAGGAGAAGAACCCTTGGCTTTGCGGCAAGCTGCCTTGCCATTACAACTCTCTGTTTTTCTCCCCCGCTCAGAAGATTAGTAGAGTGAAGCGCCTTATCCTCCAGGCCCACGAGTTTTAGATACTCCATTGCTTCACTAAATAGCTCATCGTAATCGTTATCTACACTATGAGGAAGATGTTCATTCTGCGGAAGAGCTTCATGCCCTACTCGAAGGTAGTTCAGCTTTCTCATAATGTTTTCAATCGTTGGTCCGTTCCAGAGCCCGAAGTTTCGCTGCAGGTGTATTGCGCTAACGCTCTTCAGAAATTTTTCTCCTTCAATCCCTGAAGCAGGCGTTATAATTTCTCCATCTACTTCCACAGTTCCCTCCTGAAAGGGCTCAATTCCCCTAATGATGCGCAACAACGTCGATTTCCCGCTTCCACTTCGACCTGTTATCCCGAGAATTTCTCCATTCTCTACCGTAAAGTCGATATGGTCCAGCACTCTTATATTTTCGGAACGTACTTCATAATCTTTAACCAGGTTGGAAACTCTGAGCATAATCATACCTTTTAGTGTTAATCGTAAGTTAATGCCTGACCCGAAATCCATTCTGCAATTCTGCTAATTATGAGTGACAATTTATTATTTTTTTCGCTGCAATATTCGGATGCTTTGCGCCAGTATAATTTATACTAAAATAGGAGTCAAATATTACCTTATAACTATTTATTACAATCGGCTGCTGTAATATAACCTGGACCGTATTAAAAATTAAACTATATACTCCAAAACTCATGAGGGGCGTTATAAATCAATATAAAGCCAAAAGAAGAGTTTAAGAGTATGAAAAAATTATTCATTGCTTAATTTCATTGGCTTTGATCTAAAAAAGCCTGATGAAGCAACTACGCAAACTTCATTTCTTTTTAAATTTAAAGAAAGCCTGCACTCTGAAAAAATACTCTGAAAAAATA
>DUGT01000023.1:36564-36789 GCA_013331275.1 Methanosarcina sp.
AGAATTAAATAAGAATTAAATAAAAATTAAATAAGTCTTAACTAAATCTTAAGTAAGAATTAAATAAGTCTTAAATAAGTTCTTCCATACTTAAAAGCAGGCAGCACGTCCCAAATCTTCGTTTAGGGTTCATCTTTTTATGGCTGATACAATCTCAGCTACTTTTGCAGTAACGTTCTTTACTTCTTCAAGAACGGTGCCGGTAACTATCATATCCGCACCTGC
>DUGT01000023.1:36910-37206 GCA_013331275.1 Methanosarcina sp.
ACTATCATATCCGCACCTGCAGATGCACAGAGCTTTGCAGCCTCAGCATCTCTAATCCCACCGCCAACAATGAGTTTGTTTTCTCCTAGAACTTGCTTGACAGCTACTATCATCTCAGGGTTGATAGGCTTATCAGCTCCTGACCCGGCTTCAAGGTAAGTATAATGCATACCCAGGTATTTGCCTGCAAGGGCATACACTGCAGCAATTTCAGGTTTAGTTCTGGGAATCAGTTTAGCGTCCCCTACCCAGCCAACAGTCCCTCCAGGTTCGACTATAAGGTATGCCATGGAGAT
>DUGT01000015.1 GCA_013331275.1 Methanosarcina sp.
TACGGCCCCGATTTTTATCGGGCGGCGTATAAAATTCAAACTTTTTTATATAAGTTTGCGATTAGTCTATACATTGGTACTTATAAGGAATACTTTCTCTAATATTACATTAAGTTTAAATAAGCCTTCGAAAGAATTCTAAAATACGACTGGATATATAAATTATATCAAAAAGAGATCGTTAATTAACACGTAAAAAATATAGGAAGAAAGGATATAAGGACAGAGACGATAAGTGAAATGTTTATATAAAACCATACTAAATTTTACCATTTAACATCGCATATGACAGGACTTGGAGAAAATTTATCAAAAAAATGCAATTTAAGATGGCTCTATTAAAAAAAAATACAGATGTTAATAACACGAAAACCAGAATCTATAATATGTTAATGATAAAAGGAAAAAGTACAAACCCTGAAGTTATTATTAGAAAATTTCTTTATAGTAAAGAGTTCAGATTTAGAATTAATTATTTTACATTGCCAAAAAACAAAGCTATTATTTTTATTAATGGTTGTTTCAGGTACGGAAATGCAGGTTGTAAGTATTTTGTTATTCCAAAAACAAGAACCGAGTGGTGGAATAATAAAATAAATAATACAAAAAAAAGTGGCAGAATAAAATCATCTTTGTTAAAAGAGTTAAGCTGGAATATTGTTATTTGGGAATGCGGCCTACAAACTGTTAATTTTGAGAATTCTTTTAATGAACAATTATTAAAATTGAAAGTTAAGTACTAATGAGTATACCAGTTATAGATTTATTTGCTGGACCTGGTGGCTTAGGAGAAGGCTTTAGCTCCATTGTTGAACGAAAATCGATGAAAAGAGCATTTAAAATTTCCCTTTCAATTGAAAAGGAATTTTTTGCTCATGAGACACTAACGTTAAGAAGTTTCTATCGCCAATTTACGCCTGGAAATATTCCTCCTGAGTATTTTGATTTTGTTCAGGGAAGAATAACTATTGGCGATCTTTATAAAGCATATCCGGATCAATTTGAAAGTGCAAAAAAAGAAGCTTGGAGAGCTCAGTTGGGTGAAGACGATAAAGCGGTGCCCAATAAGGAAGTGGATCGAAGAATTTCAGAAGTTTTAAATGGAATAAAAGATTGGTTGTTAATTGGAGGTCCCGCCTGTCAGGCATATTCTGTTGTAGGAAGATCTAGAAGGCAGGATAAATTGCTTGATGAGCAAAAAGATGCTCGTGTAGGATTGTATAAACAATACCTGAGAATCTTAGCAGTTCACAATCCAGCGGTTTTCGTAATGGAGAATGTTAAAGGGCTATTATCAGCTAAAACTAAATCGAACTCTGTTTTTGATAATATTATAAAAGACTTGTCTGACCCTATAAAAACTTATCTGAGTGAGTTTGGGAACAATAGCAAACTACTTGAATGCCCCGGGTACAAAATTTATTCCCTTGTCGCCAAGCCTAGAGGTTTTGATGAAAATAATAAACCAATTTTTAAACCAGAAGATTTTTTGATACATTCTGAAAAACATGGAATTCCACAAACTAGGCACAGGGTTATACTTCTAGGTATAAGAAATGGTTTTAACATTATAGAACCAGAAGTATTACCTATAGAAAAGGAAGTTGGAGTAGGACGGGTATTGAATGGTTTACCTAAGATCAGGAGTGGCCTCTCCAATATTGAAGATTCTAAAGCTAATTGGTTATTAACACTAGAAAATATTTGTAGTAACGGAATTTTAAATAAAATAGATGAAGATGTTAAATGTGAAATTAAAAAACAGTTACAAACAATAAACTCTACTCCAGCAAGTGTTGGAAATGAGTTTGTTCTTTATCCTGTTACTTCTGAATACGAGCGAGACTGGTTTCTTAATAAAAGACTAGGAGGTGCCTGTAATCATCAATCAAGGGGGCATATGGGAAGTGATTTACTGCGATATCTGTTTGTTTCATGTTTTGGGAAAGTAAGAAAAAAATCTCCAAAACTTGAAGATTTTCCGGAAGAATTACTACCTGCTCATAAAAATGTACAGTCTGGTATAAGGGAAAAAAAGTTTGCAGATCGTTTTCGTGTCCAAATTGTAGATGCTCCAGCCAAGACAATTACTAGTCATATATCCAAAGATGGCCATTATTACATACATCCAGATCCCTCACAATGCAGAAGCTTAACTGTACGTGAAGCAGCAAGAATTCAGACTTTTCCGGATGACTATTTCTTCTGTGGACCAAGAACAGCGCAATTTATTCAGGTAGGGAATGCTGTACCGCCTTTATTGGCGAATAAAATTGCAAAAGTTGTGTTACAAGTATTTGATGAAATACATCATCAAAAGAATTTATCAGAAGCTATGGATTAAGTAACAATTTAACATTCTTTTATGGGCAGTTCCAATGGAATACATAAGTATCAACATCAAACCATTGAATCAGGTGTTGAGAGTTTCATGCAAGATATAAACAGTCAGTACTATTTAAA
The DNA here is from genome assembly GCA_013331275.1 of Methanosarcina sp. Taxonomy (GTDB): domain Archaea; phylum Halobacteriota; class Methanosarcinia; order Methanosarcinales; family Methanosarcinaceae; genus Methanosarcina; species Methanosarcina sp11020u. Next base: position 2,464 of record DUGT01000015.1, read on the forward strand.
ACTTGATGAAAAATCATTTAGTCCAGTGATTCAAATTAGTGCTTTTTTAGTTCTAAAATATCTTGGTAATTTTACTAAAACAGAAGATAAAAAATTGCATCCTTTTTTATTTAGTTTTCCTGACAAAAAATCTGCTTCAGTCTGGCTTGAAATTTGTTTGCTGACAAATTTTTTTGATGAAGATTATTATAAAAGTGAAGGGCTGTCAGTAAATGAACTGGAGGTAGGAAGAAAATATCAAGTATATAGTAGTATTGGGGAATTTCGTGGTATAATTAAGGATAAAAATGAAGAAAAATTCAAATTTAAAATTAAAGATAGTGAGATAATTTTTAAGAAATCCATTAGATCAATTATTAAAAATGTTAACCAATCAAGACAATTAAATAAATATGAACATTTTTATAGAAGTAGAAAGAAAGCAAGGCAAAACAGAACTGCAATCTCAAAAATATTAGAACCAAACGAAGGAATTATAATTAATGATCAAGTTTTAACTTCAAAAGTTCTTCTTGTTGCAGGAAGAGGCAACATTACTTCTATTAAAAATCTTATTAACACGTGTATAATTTATGATGAACCGATAAGCAAAGTATTCGCACCGAATAATAATATAATCCTTAAACCAGATCTTAAAGATTACAAAGTTTTCTTTGAACAAAATAAAAACGAACAAATTAACATTTTTCTAGATTGGATAGGTCGTTTACTTGAGGACTCAAAGGTAGATGACAAAATATTAGAGTTATTACTAGAAATTAAATCTAATATTGAACAGGATGAAGCCATTACATCTGAAATAGATGATTCTTTTAAATGTATTGTAGAAGAATATGCAGACACAGAACCTAGGTTACAAAAATTGATGGACGATTATTATCCAGGTATAAGTTCAGAACTCCCTGAAGATCTCAAAGCTGTAATTATCAATGACATTAATCAAATTGAAGATTATCCAAATACAATAAAGGGATTCTTGGACAAACAAATACCAGTAATTGTTGTAACAAATAGAATGATTGAAAAATCATCTGACCTGTTATTTTTTAAAAGATTATTTGATTCTGAAAATGGTATTTGGAAAGATGCTTATAGGATTAATTGGAACAGATCAAAACTTAATTCCTTAATTAACGTAACCAGTCCTGATAGTTGCTTTATGGATAATCCATTATGGAAATCTTGCCAAAGATACGCCAGACAAATTATTAAAATAGATATATTTCAAGAACCAGATGGTTATAATCGTGACGAAAAAATTTGGCAACTAGTACAAAAAATTAAAAATCTTCAAGGTTTTGAGTATTTAAAAACTTCTTTTTTCCAGTATTTAAATCCACTATTATATGCCTTTAAAAACTCACATTTTATTGATGTTGATGATCCGGTTGGCGAAAACGGAGCATACCCACCCACTAAGAGCGGTTCAATCCACCCACTTTTGAGCTGAAAATCGGCTTGAAATCGGCTGAAAAAACGGAGCATATCCGTTCAATATCGCCTAAAACGCTGAAAATCGCTCGAAAAAACGGAGTATTGCCGTTCACCTGTTGTGAGAGAGGTATGATGAATACCGAAATCGTACAGAAAACGGAGCATTGCCGTTCACATAGGAAAACAAGATTTGCTGATGTCCAATGACTTGCGCTAGAAAAACGGAGCATATCCGTTCACGATTTCCCCATGATGTCAGCCCGCTCTCAGGAAACGGAGTATATCCGTTCACTTTTCCGCTCTTTTCATGTATATTGTATGTAGAAACGAATCTAACATACAATATACGACCATGGCAGGAAAGACAAAGGAAATGAGCCAGATCAAGCAACTACTTCTCCTTAAGAAGGCGGGAGTCTCCAACCGCAAGGCGGCCGCAATAGTGGGCATCAACAAGGAGACCGTGAACAACTACGTAAAGAAGGCCCTTGCCGATGAACTCGGTATAGAAGGTCTTCTCAAACTCGATGACCCCGTGCTTGAGCATCGTCTAAAGGGCGGCAATGCGGCATATCCCGACAGACGTTTTGAGGTGTTCAAGGCACTGCTTCCATATCTCCAGGAGGAGATGAAGCGCAAGCATGTCACATTGAAACTCCTGTGGGAGGAATACATCCGGGAACATCCTGACGACCACTACAGCCTCACCCAGTTCCGTTTCCACTACAATCAGAATACCGAGGCCAAGAAAGAATCGCCCTCGACCATCCTTGCCGACATGCGCTCCGGTGGCGAGAAGCTCTTCCTTGACTTTACCGGTGACACGATGGGATACATCGACATGGAGACAGGCGAGATGGTACAGTGCCAGGCTTTTGTCGCAACTCTACCTGCAAGCGACTACGGCTATCTGCTCTTTGTCCCCTCTCAGCGCACAGAAGACTTCGTGTATGCCATCACGCAATGCCTGAAGCACCTGGGAGGTGTGCCGAAGATGCTCGTTCCGGACAACCTGAAGGCTGCCGTCATCAAGACGGACAGGTACGAGCCGTCACTCAACAGAGTGCTGGAGGATATGGGCAACCACTATGGCACGGTGGTGGTACCGGCACGCCCCGTCCATCCCAAGGACAAGTCCAACGTGGAGGGCAACGTAAGGCTCGTCTACATGCGTGTCTTCGCAGAACTCCGCAACGAGACCTTCTACTCCATAGACGAACTGAATGCGGCAGCTGCAGAGAAGATGCGAAAGCACAACCAGAAGCGCATGCAGAAGAACCCGTACACCCGGGAGGAACGCTTCCTGGCCATAGACAGACCCAACCTCAAGCCGCTGCCTGCAGCAGACTTTGAGATAGTCTCATACACAGACTTGAAGGTATCCTCTAACTGTTGTGTCTATCTCGGACGCGACCAGCACTACTATACCGTGCCCTATCAGCATATCTCAAAAACAGCCCATGTAGCCTATACACGCTCACTCGTAAAGATTTATGTGGACGGAGAGCTTGTTGCGACTCACGTAAGGGATTACAGCAAGGGCAGGTACACCATCGTGGAGGAGCATCTGGCAAGCAAGTCGAGTGAGTACAGAGGCTTGAGCGCGGGTAAGTACATAGAGCGTGCGCAGAAGGCGTCCAAGGAACTCGCAGACGTGATGACGCATATCTTCTACGACTCCAGCATGCCTGCGGAAACGCATTACCGCACGTGTGACGGTCTGCTCAACCTGCAGAGAAGCAGTGATCCGGTCATCTTCCGTACTGCATGCGAGACGGCTCTGAGATACGGACGCTACAGCTACAAGTTTATACGCTTTCTCGTTGAAAGCAAGTGTGCAGGCGTAAAGCAAGATACCAGCCTTTTTTCTCCTCCCGAGCATGACAACATACGAGGACGCGAACAGTTTAGATAACAGAGTTTAATCACTTATACATCAACCCACCCAAAACAACAAACATGATGGACGAAATATCAAACGCCCTGAGAAGTCTGAAGATGCCCGGAATGGCGCATTACTGGACTACCATGATGGAGACGCGACAGCATGATTCGATCTCCTTGAAAGATGGCCTGCAACTGCTTATACAGGCCGAGTTGGACAACCGCACGACAAGCCGGAACACGCGTCTGGTGAAGAAAGCCCGCTTCCGCTATCAAGCCTCTATCGGCGAGGTCATCTACGACAGCAAACGCGGAGTGGACAAGCAGAAGGTGCTCAATCTGGCCACATGCGACTATGTGCGCAAGGGAGTATCTGTGCTCATCACAGGAGCGGCAGGAACAGGCAAGAGCTGGCTCGGTACTGCTCTGGGGCATCAGGCCTGCATGAACGGACTCAAGGTGGCATACTACAATGTCTACCGTCTCTTCGAGGAGATTGCACTTGCACGCATCGCCAGTACCCTGCACCGGTTCTTTGCCAAGCTCGCACAGACTGACCTGCTCATCCTGGATGACTTCGGCATGAAGGTGCTCGATGGTCAACAACTGCTTGACTTTATGGAAATCATAGAAGACAGGCACGGCCAAAAAGCTACCATCATCATCTCACAGTTACCAGTAGCCGACTGGTACGATGTGATGAAGGGAAACACTACGGCTGCGGATGCCATCCTCGACCGTTTGGTGCACACAAGTGTGCGCTTCGAGCTAAAAGGTGCCTCTCTACGGCAGAAAAAAGTATCAAATCAAACTGAAAACAGAGAAAATGACTAATTTTGCATCGCCATTAGGGTAAAGAGCATGAAAAGTGAACGGATATCCCCGTTTTGGGTGGGTGGATATCGTCCGTTTTCAGCAGTAAAGTTTGCGATGTGCTGTTT
>DUGT01000033.1:0-2858 GCA_013331275.1 Methanosarcina sp.
TTTATTTATTTATTTATTTATCTATTTATTTAAGACCGAATTTTTCTAATCCCATTATTCTTCTTATAATCCTGCATATCTTTCCAAACTGAGGAGAACAACGGAAGAGATTGTAATTCCCATGCAATTGTCCAGCATCACTGAAGATATGATCCCTATTACTTTCCCTGCCTGCATAATAGGAGAAACGCTATCTCCCGGTTCCGGCATATCAAGGCATCGAAAGCCCAGGTAAAGCAGTGAAACTCCAGCGTTAACTACTCTGCACCGGATAATATGTGTATCATTGACAAGGAAAGCTTCCTCCAGTTCAGCTGCACTGCCAATCTCGGTAATTTTAACCATACATTCAGGAGGAAGCTTTATGAGAGCCAGATCGAAATCTTTCAAAACTCTTGTAACAGTAAATATGTTCCAATCTATAAAATATTAAAATTTTCAATAATTGTTGAGAGAGCAGAGAAATTCAGTACAATTCCTCACTTGATCGAAGACGCATGGAATAATTTGTTATCTTAACTGCAATATTGGATTTTTGCAAATTATCTCTACACTTATACGCAATGTTTGTCCATTGATAACACGGAAAAAAGATAATATAATGGTTTAATGTGCTGGTTTTAACGTACTCATTTTTTTGTAAAATCATAAATCCTAAAAAGTTGATAGTTTGAAAATCCAGCTTTGAGAGAACAGAATTATACTCTGTAAATAAAAAGTTAACTTTGGATTACAGCAAATTCGCGGCACTGTCGAATTTTATAATAAATTTCGTTCCTTTATTCCTTTTCAGCTCAATTTCACCTTCTAACTGGTCAACAAGAATGGATACAAGCTGAAGGCCAAGTGTTTCTGAATTTTCAAAATCGATATCCTGGGGGATACCAATTCCGTTGTCTGAGACTATAAGAGTATACCTGCTGCCTTTTCCGGGAAGCTCTTCTTCGTTGTTTAGCTTATCTCCAGCCTCCTGACTAAAGAGCTTTATCTGAATTTTTCCGTCGTTCCTGCCTGGAAATGCATACTTTAAGGAGTTGGAAACAAGTTCGTTAACAATCAGCCCTAAAGGAACTGCAGTATCCATATCAAAGAAAACATTTCTCTCAAGGTCCAGGTTTAAGCTAATACTGGAATCTCCAAGTGTATAAGTGTGGAAGAGATTTTTAATCAGTCTTTCCAGATATGGTGAAAAGTTTAATGTATCGATTTCTCCACCTTCATGCAACTCCTCATGAATAAGCGCCATAGAAAGGACCCGGTCCTGACTAACCTTGAAAGCCTCAAGGATTTCCGAATCCTTAACGTATCCTCGGTCATTGAATTTTTCAGCCTGGAGGTCAAGCAAGGACGAGATTACCTGCAGGTTATTTTTTATTCTGTGGTGGATTTCCTTTTTACGTGCAGTCTCGATATTTGCAAGAATCTCTTCATTCTTCTTCTGTTCCGTCAGGTCTGTGACCACGAGGCACCAGGATTTTGGAAACTCGCCTGTCTCCAACAAGCTGATTGAAAGATATACAGGCAAAGATCTGCCACCCTCAGCCTGGAGATTAATTTCCTCTTTACCCGTTTCATGCTCCAGGAGCACTTTAAAGATGATTGCGCTCTCAGGCGCAATAAACTGATAGATAGATGTACCTACTATGGCAGGTAAAGGTATCCCCAGGAGTTCTGCAAAATGACGATTGCAGTAGAGGATGGTGCCGTCACAGGCAAGAGTAGCAGTGCCTTCGTTCATCGTTTCCACCAGGACGCGGTAAGCATAGTCAGCACTATCCAGAGTGAAGACCATTTTTCCTTCCGGTCCGGGTATTACCAGGGCATCCAGATCCCCCTCGCTAATGGCACGCCTGAGTTCTTCAGCTTCTGTCAGACTTGCTCTCAGGCTTTCTACCTCACTTTTTAAGGCGTGGTTTTCATCTAATAACACCTTATATGATACTGATTCCTGATCTTTTTCTGCTTTAGAACTCATGTGTTATACTGCCCTTCCAAAGATCAATTATTTTTTATCGGCTTTGAACTTAAGATCCATTCCGACCAGAACCCTTTCAGTATCCGCCATACTACCTATGAGCTTTCTTAAGGGCGGAGGAAGCTCTTTAATCAGGGTCGGAGCAGCCACTATCTGCCCGTCTTTGGCAAAAATAGGATATTGATAAATATCAATGACCTCAAGCTGGTATCTGCCTGGCAGGTATTCTTCACATATTCGCTTGATATTCTCGATCGCCTGCACCGATTTGGGCCCCATTCCCGCAACATAGAGATGCAGAATGTATTTTCCTTCTTCATTTCTGTTCAGGGCTTCCTCAAAAGCAGTTGTAGAATCTTTGACGTCCGATGTCTTCGTTTCTTCATTAGAGGTCATTGCTGTCCCCTCTCAGAAAGCAAGTCCAATCCTACCAGCACGCGTTCAGTGTTCGAGAGGTCACCAATGATCTTTTTTATTGGTGGAGGAAGCTTTCTTACTAGCGTTGGTACAGCCAGTATCTGGTCACCCTTAGCTAGCTGTGGGTTTTCAAGAAGGTCTATAATCTCAATCCTGTACCTGCCGCCGAGATATTCCTCGCAGATTTTCTTTAAGTTGGCGAAGGCTGCCAGGCTTTTCTTGGTTTGTCCGGCCACATATAATCTCAGAATATAAATTTCCTTGTCAGGCACAGTACTGGACTCAATAGAATGAGTCCCTCCATAATCTTGTGCTGCTTCTTTCATTAAATATACACCACTTGAGCCTGAGAAAACTATCCCTTCCCAAACGGGCTCTTTCCATATAACTTTTGGAATCCATATATTATAATTATACAGTCAAGGAACAAAAATCTTCACTTACCCAGCCTCTATCTCCTCAGTCT
>DUGT01000033.1:3064-6505 GCA_013331275.1 Methanosarcina sp.
TCTCCCCATTCTCTATCTCCCCAGCCTCTTTTGAGACAGCTACTTCATGAGTAACTGCCAAACAGACTCTAGATCGGGTTTTGACCCTTTACTTCCTTTTATAAGAGCTTTCTATTTTCTAGTTTTCTGATAAGATTTTGTTGACTGAGCTCTTCTCGATTGAGTTTTTCCCTGCTTGTTTTTTTCTCGGTTGAGGTCTTCTAGAGAGCTTTATAATCACAACTCATCAGAATTAGAAATACGCAAGCTCAGTTCTCAGTAGAGATTTGCGCTGTTCATACACGTTTGTCAGCCTTTCTTATACGGGCCATCTCACTTTTCTCTTTAGCTACTACCTCACTCCGGAGTTCGTCCTCGGAGGTTAGCTTATTCAACTCCTCTTTTTGCATTTCAAACTCCGAGATCAATGCTGTTATCTGAGCATCCAAAGTTTTAAGCTTGCTCTCCAGCTCCCTTTTCTTCCGCGACGTATTCTGGCTTTGAGCCACAGCCTCAGCCATTTCCTTTGCTTCCTGAGCTGCCCTTGACGAGCCCATAAGCAGGCATCCCGAAGGTCCAAGGTACACGTCCTCAATCTTCACACCATGATCAGTAAGCAAGTACTCTCGGATCTGGTTTGAATGCGCCATACCCCTGGACTTGATTACCGAGATGCCACGATTGCGTTCGTTGCTATTCTCAAAAAAGCGGAGGTTAATCCATGTATCTATAAGAGAAGATATACCCTGGGCGTTCGAGCCCTCGATGCTATCATGCTCTACCAGGCTTGTGCACACGGCTGTAATATTCTTGAGCTTTAAGTAATCAATGAGCTTTGTGAGTGTGAACTTGACATCGATCTGGGTGCCGACGTTGGTAAGGTTGGATATTGGATCAATTATCACCATGGAAGGCTCGAACTTATCTATGAGCCTGCGCATCATTATCAGATGCATTTCCAGGCCGTAAGCCATGGGGCGCGAGGCGTTAATTTGCATAAGTCCGGCGTCAATATAAGGCTGAAGTTCTATGCCTATAGATCTCATATTCCTTACGATCTGGTCTGGCGATTCCTCGAAGGCAAAGTATATGCAGCGTTCTCTTCTTTTGCAGGCAGCTCTTCCAAACTCGGCTGCAAAGCTGGTCTTGCCTGTGCCTGCAGTTCCGGAAATAAGGATAGAGCTTCCACGGTAGTAGCCTTTACCTCCAAACATCATATCCAGGCGCTCTATGCCCGTTGATAACCTCTCTACGGATGTCTTATGTTCCAGGCTCAGTGAAGTAATGGGCATGACCGAGATTCCGTCTTCTTCTATCAGGAAGGGATACTCATTTGTGCCGTGTTTCGAACCTCTATATTTAATGATCCTCAGGTACCTGGTGGCTATCTGCTCATTCATTTTATTATCGAGTAGGATAACGCAGTCTGCAACGTACTCTTCAAGCCCGTATTTAGTAAGGGATGATTCTCCTCGTTCACCTGTAACTATGGCAGTCACGCCCTTATCCTTCAGCCAGCTAAAGAGCCTGCATAGTTCGGAACGCAGTATGACTTCGTTCTGGAACCCTGAAAAGAGAACTTCTAACGTATCCAGAGCTACACGCTTGGCACCTATGGAATCTATGGCAAGCCCGAGTCTTATGAACAGACCTTCAAGGTCATATTCGCCGGTTTCCTCATACTCGCTCTTATCAATATGGACATAGTCAACTACCAGCTTGTTTTCTGCTTCCAGACAGTCCAGATCAAATCCCAGGGAGGCAAAATTCTTGACAAGCTCTTCTTCAGTCTCCTCAAACGCCATGAAGACGCCAGGCTCTCCGTATTTTCTGGCCCCCTCTATTAGAAATTCCATTGCCAGGAGGGTTTTTCCTGACCCCGCACTTCCACATACTAGAGTTGGTCGGCTCTTAGGCAATCCGCCATAGGTAATTTCATCCAGACCGGTTATACCTGTTGGGGTTTTCTCCAAACTTTTTTCCTTTAAAGTAGTGTTCAAAGTCGTATTCCTCTCTTCAACTTTTTAATGACCTATTTAACTCAGGAATTTACTGGGCTTTTGTTCGTTCTTCATATTTTCTCTCATCAAGCTTCAGTTAAGTTTATTTAGTCAACACATTCATTTCCTTCTCTATTTAGCTAATTTCTCCCTATTTAGCCAGTTTCTCCCCAATTCCGCCAGCTTCTTCCCAATTCATTCAATTGTACACCAATTTATTCATCCAGTTTTCAACCGATTCCTAATAAATTGAATAAACCCGATTTTCTAGTCTTGAACATTAAAGAGTTTAGAAAATCTCTTAACTTGCCCTTTACCCAAGTAAATCTCTCAAGCTCATGACTAGTCTTTGAGATATATTTTGAGAAGGTTTTTTAAGATCTTGAAAGCTATTATGCTCCTTTTCTCTCCAAAATTTATATCATTAAAGTACAAAGCAGTTTTTTTCCAGCTCTGGCCTTGAGGAAGGAATATACTTATCAAGTTTTATCTGGTAGAATTGTAGAATATGCCCCCAAAAAACACTGAATAGTTCAATACCAGAATTATAAATTTCTAAATTTATATTCAATTGACATTTTCTCCGACTACTGAACACAATTTAGAGGAGTTTTAGAGATTAATTAGAGTTAATTTTAGAGATTAATTAGAGTTAATTTTAGAGATTAATTAGTTTGTATGGATAATTTTTGTTTTTAAAATGAAAGCTATCAAAAAGTCTTATCACACTATGCGAGATTGTTTGCTATATTTTAAAAAGAATTCGCCTGCATAATGATTCAGTATCATATAGTAAATTTAGTATATATTAACTTACCTCATCTAAATATGCTTAGTTAAGCAAAAGCTGTACTAATACACACCAACACACACAAGAACTCCATCGTTAATTTCTGAGTTCGAATAAGCTTTCATGTAATGGATTTCTGTAGAGGAGACAACATACTATGAAATTCCATAAAAGGGCAGTAGTGGAATGTTTTTTCTTTTGAATTTCTAAAAGTTTGCTAACTTAAAGGTAACCTATCATGAAATATTAAGAAACATTTTATTGATTGTAAGTTAGGACAAGATATTGATTTCATGTAATGAAGAAAAAAATCATTATGTTAAGTCTTTCAAGTAGACAATCTTGCAGTACAACAGGGCCACGGAAAACAAATTTGAAGGTAATACTGTAGTTTTAGAAAGAAAACAAACTAAAACTAGTCAGAAACTCACTTTGCAAACTCGATGAAAACATATTTAGCCAATAGATATTTGAGTTAAAGAGTTTTTGAACGATAGTTCTCTTATAGATCCCTAAATAATGAGGATACTATGCAGCATAATCTAGCGTCTCTCACTACCTTACTACTTTCTTATAACTTCTTGACTACCTTTTGATTACCTTTAGACTACTTCCAGACCACTTCTTACTATTTCCTCACTATTTCCTCACTATCTCCTCACTACCTTTTTC
>DUGT01000033.1:6678-10101 GCA_013331275.1 Methanosarcina sp.
CCTTTTTCTTACTATCTCCTCACGATAATTTCATTTCTGGAAAACGTTTATGATGTAATCCCCTGTTCCCAGGCTTGCTCAGTCATCACGATCAGTGCTGAACTAGTATTTTCTGTATACTTATCATATCCAGAGGACATCGCCTGATCGAAATACGAGATTTCATAGCCGTCAGTGCTCTCTGGAGTTTTAATCATCGTCGTTTCAATTAAGTTCCAGTTCCCGTCCGCTTTAAATCCTACAAGCACATGACCAGGGATATGGATCAGTGCCGTATCCATACCTACAGACTCAAGAGCAGACGCATACAGTACAGCCAGATCGTCGCAATCTCCGCCTTTCAGGGATAATGTTTCGGTCGGTGTCTGGATATAATCTATGCCGGTTCCCAACGGGTCATTGGGATCGGAGACATAACACACTCCATATTGACCAAGCGCATCAAAAATTAGTTTGGCTTTATCCAGATCATCATCTGTACCCATTGTCGCACTTGCTGCAATATTTCTTACATTCGAGTCATGCGGATCGATATAATATGAATAAAACGATTTTGATGAGATGTCTGCGTCTGCAGATGCCAATTTAGAAGTATCTGCTAACGGAAGAGCATTTTTACTATATACCTTGAGAGGGACAGTACTTTCCACAACAGGTTGTTTTGTTCCTGATGAACTGTACTCAAGTTTCAAATACAGATTTTTCGTTGATTCTTTGCCAGCCTTTTCAAATACATCTTCGGGTATGCTTGGGGTCACCCCTATTTTCGACACTTTGTTCGGAGAGATTTCACTGATGGATGATGAAACCCAATTACCGCCTTCAATACGGGTAGACAGAATAACATTTTCTGCAGATGACTCTCCATTGTTAACAATGGTCACCTGGAAAAGCTTCTTTTTGTTATTTACATAATAACTATATACTGCTGGACTCACACCGGACATATCGGACACTGCACTTGAAACCGCTAGTTTTGAAGGAGAGTAGGATTCATAATCCCCAACAATATTCATTTGTTGTCCGAATTTCAAGATTACTAACTGTGGCTCGGGAGAATGATAATTATTTACATTACCATATTGCACTTTGTATGTACCAGGTTTCAATTCTATTGATATCTGCCCATTGCCCTGAAATTCTCCGTTTATGAATATATCACCATTCACAGAAGAGGTTTTGACTATTAATTTTGATACTGTCCTGGAATTAGGGTCTGTACTGGACTCAAAGATCTCCTGATAATCTCCGTATAAGTCCCCGTCAGAATTTTCGCTCAACGGATTAGTTTTATATTTATTTACTTCGTCAAAATCCGAGATTTTATCGGAATCGGTATCGCCGTTTGCAGGATCAGTATGTAGTGTGCTGATTTCATATCCATCCGACATTCCATCAGAGTCCGAATCAGATGCAAATATGCTGGTATCATGCTGAATTTCACCGGGAGTATTTAATCCGTCTCCATCGAAATCCACAACAATAGCTCCTGTTCCACACAAAGCAATAATTAGTATTGCCGGGGTAGTATAATTAAATCTGAACCTGTGAGCAGCCCCAAACAAAACAATAAATACTATTGCTAGTTTGGCTAGCCTTGCTATTGTGTGTGAAATATCAGCATCAATCAAAAGTGCGCCCCCCTAAAAACAGAAACTGGAATGTAAATTCAACTCAACAGTAAAAAAATAATATGTAAGTGAAATTATTTGAAAGTTTCTTCCTTTAATCCTTTAATGCTTGCGTATTCTCTCTTTACTATTTAGTGACTTTAAGCTCTCTTTAACAGTATTCAGCATAAATATTATATAAAAGTAAACCCAAATCGTGTACATGCCTCTTTCCCTACACCCTATCAATACCGAACGTCTATATCTGCTCCCTGCCACCTCGGAGCTGTATCTTCTCGAACTACACGACCGCCAGGCGTTTGCTTCAGCTCTCAACGCTCATATCCCTGAAGAATGGCCACCTGACCAGATAACCCCTGAAGTAATAGAAGATTTCATTGGGCGAATTCAGACAAAAAACCGGAAACTCTGGAGTTTTTACTGGTTTCTTCCCCAGGAAAGTCCTGAACAACCTGTATTGATCGGAAGCGGAGGATTTCTTGCTCACGAGAACGGAACACTTGAAATAGGATACTCTTTGCTTGATGCATATCAAGGTCGGGGATATGCAACCGAAGCTGTCCAATCAATGACACTGTGGGCTTTTTCCAGCCTCAAAAGCAACAGTATAATAGCTTATACATATCCTCATCTGAAAGCCTCAGTTCGTGTCCTGGAAAAGAATGGTTTTATGTTAAAAGGTGAGGGCCCAGAGGAAGGAACCATAGCTTATGAATTTTTGAATAAAAATTAAAATTCCATCCTCGACTCCATAGCAGTTCTAATAGAAGATATAATAGAAGATATCTTTATAGAAAATAATTTAAGTACTTCAATAAAATCCTATAAACCAGCAGTATAAACTTAATTTTATATATTTATATGTATTATAGTTGTATGGGCATCTGTAAACCCTTCATTTAACACCCTCCATCTATCTCCGTTCCTCCACTTCAAAAACGGATGCCCTCTTTTTTCTAAAACTTCCTAAACTCTTTGTCGAAAAATGTACACATAAAAACGAACTCTACCCATTTTGCTTTCTGCTTTCCTCTTTCGATCTTTTCTTTCATTCTTGCCTTCTCCTTTCGATCTTTTCTTTCATTCTTGCCTTCTCCTTTCGATCTTTTTCTTTTCTTCTTATGTTCCTCCTTTTGACTATTATCCTTTTTTTCTAACCTTCTCTTGATCCTTTTTCTCTTTCTTCCTTTATCTCCTCCATTTTCCCTGGTATATTCTCTATCTTTCCTGTTTGTTCAAAGGAAGGACTTTTAAATTAATTGATAGGTATTTAATTAAAAAACGGATCTAATAAACGGAACAAATAATAAAATCAATATTTTGTAATAGGAACGGAGATGGTACATTGACAGAAAATCCATTAAAGGTTATTGTGGACAAGGACCCTGAATTATTTGCTCTTCTTGAAAATATACGCGAACTTGCTTTCGTGGAAGACGGAATTCCTCTCAAGTACAAATTTCTGCTTGCAATGTCTCTCGATGCAGCTAATGGTGCGGTGAACGGAGTAAAATCCCTTGCAGTTCAGGCAATGCAGGCAGGAGCAACAAAAGAAGAAGTAATGCAGGCAATAAGGATAACTCAGTACATTTTTGGAGTTGGAAGCGTTTATACAGCCTCTGAGGCCCTGAAGGACATTATGTAAGTAATATAAAAGGAATCCATGTACTAAGGAACGTTATATCGTTAAGGAATTTCTTGTCTTTATGTATCGATTTTGAAGCAAAAAACAATCTCAAGTTATATCATTGAAGCTAAAATAGAATAATGAGAATTTCGATAAACTCCAGTT
>DUGT01000033.1:10384-10582 GCA_013331275.1 Methanosarcina sp.
TAAATAAAAAATCACCTATTTTTTAGGCCGGGACGCCTATGTAAACTATATGAAGTTCCTCTGCTAGATCTTCAGCACTATTGTATTTTTTGTCCGGAAGCATACCAAGTTCCCGTAGTATATCCGGAATTGCTTTACTTTTTCTTGCTTGTTCAATAACCTCTTTTCTTTCTATCGGAAAATCAAGATTATTTAATA
>DUGT01000033.1:10729-11217 GCA_013331275.1 Methanosarcina sp.
AGAGGAAGTTCGGTGACATATTCCCTTTTACTTTCAGTTTCCATTATATCTCCCCTTTACTTTCGTTTACTCCTTAAAATTCCATGGTGACATCTGCAGTATTTATGTGCTCCTTTTCCGAAGACTGTTATATTTTGCAGCATGCCATCTCTATCGTTTTTATCATTAGAATTTAACGACATTTTCCTTCTTTACAGACCAGATAGTCTGCAAAGTTTCAGAAGGAAGATGAACTTTTTAGCATAATTAAAATGACTATTTACTATTTAAATCTTAACAATATTCTGAAATAATATGTTAAAAATTAATACTTCATTTTATTTTAGTAACAAAATATCCTGTGGAATAGAAAAAGAACAATAGAAAAAGAACTGCAGGAGAAGGACAGATGCTTTACAGAAAATACCAAAGAACGGAGATAAACTTTCAGTACTGGGATTTGGATGCATTCGCCTCTCTATCAAAGAAGATGGAACAATTGATGAGGA
>DUGT01000033.1:11462-12060 GCA_013331275.1 Methanosarcina sp.
CAACTCTCAAACTAGAAGGACCTGACCTGGAGCAAAGAATGGCCACTACTAAACAACTCTCAAAAAAGATATTTAAAAAATATTCACAATCAGATAGTACCATAACTCCAAAAAACCTCCGATTTTACATGGTCGAAGCCAGTTAAGGAGAGATATTAATGACCCGGCACACTTTCAATGTAATAACACTTTTTTTGCTTTTGTATCTTAATCGAGTCCAGATGCACAGGTTTTTTACTGCTTACTGTACTATTTTACTATGCCTTTCTGTTTGAGTTTGACTGGTATTTTACGATATTTAATAAATATATCAAGTATATCCGGCACCAATGCAAGGAGAGTCTGGTTCCAAACGATAATTGTGTATACTCCGGTTTACAAAAAGAGGGTCTGCATATGTGTCTGTACTTGATGTGCAGTTCTGATAATTACCTGCAGAGTTATTGTACAAACAGTTGTTTTCCAGCACAAAAGCATCTGTTTCAGGGAGATAATTGATTATTGCATATCCAGTTCCGTCAGGATCTGTTTTACGCTTTTGGGTGTTTACAATTATGTTCTTACGAACAATTGTTGTGTGTTCCGTGCTTGCGGGTGA
>DUGT01000033.1:12203-12448 GCA_013331275.1 Methanosarcina sp.
AGACTGGAACGAGTTTCATAGGTAGGATAGGTTTGGATGCCTATGGGAGACATGTGAATAATTGCCGCATGATATACCCCGTCAAAGACATTGTTTTCGATGAGAGTATCGTAAAATCCACATGTTATTATACCTCCTATCCGTTCAATATTTGGGTTCGTGCCAGTATTATAAAAAATATTGCGAAAAATATGGACGTTCTGGGCTTCCTCCCTGGGATAGGACTCTAACCAACCTATTAACCA
>DUGT01000017.1:0-6348 GCA_013331275.1 Methanosarcina sp.
TTTGTTGAATAAGGAACTATAGTAAACTCACTTGATCATTTACATAATCAAGGACAATTTTAAATGTCGGTATTCTCTGATTACTTTTGTTTAATGCTAATTTTTGGATTTCTTAACATGTACAATTCTCGACTATTTTCTTAAATTAGGTTAATCAAAAAAATTATTGTCTTGAAAAACAATCAGAATATCATATTTTGCCTTATAGGACATTATTTTTTGTCTTAAATGTCCAGTTCAATATTAAACACATGTTTTACTCCTCACTAAAGCTGCCATGCTATTTTTCGGGATTTCTAACGAATGAAACCTGTGAGCAAAAAAGTATTAAACAGTCAAGTAATGTCCCTTATTTTACACCTGGATTATCTGTCCACCCTATGCAGTTTAAAATTGTCCTATAAACGATAACTGCCGTTTATTTTTGATGAATTTTTCAAAATGACAATAATATCCCTGACAAACAAATAATTACCGGAAAAGCAATACTTATTCCGGAGATTCATTTTGATAGAGGTTTGGGGAGATGGAAAGAGAAGTGAAGTTCGCAACAAAATGTGTACATGCAGCAGAAAAGCCTGACCCGGTTTTCGGAGCGCATACGACTCCGATATTCCAGACTTCAACATTCATTTTTGAGAATGTTAGGCAGGGAGCAGCAAGGTTTGCAGGAGAGGAATCAGGGTACATTTATGCAAGGATTCCTCCAAACACTCCCACGCATGCGGTCCTGGCTGAAAAATTTGCTGTGCTTGAAGGCGGAGAAGCAGGGCAAACCTTTGCCTCAGGAATGGCAGCGATAACTGCAATTGCGCTTACTGCCCTGAAACAGGGAGACCATCTAATCTCAACGGATGTAATATACGGCTGCACCTATAGCCTCTTTTCACAGGTTTTGCCAGGACTTGGAATAGAGGTCAGTTTCGTCGATACCTCTAAAACCGAAAATGTAAAACGAGCCTTTAAGCCCGAGACAAAAATGGTCTTTCTTGAGAGTCCTGCCAATCCTACCCTTACTGTATGCGATATTTCCGCAATAGCAAAGATGTCAAGGGAAAATGTGGCACTATGCGTTGTGGACAACACTTTTGCAACTCCTTACTTCCAGAGACCTCTTGAGCTTGGTGCAGACCTTTCCTTGAGTAGCTGTACAAAATATATAGGTGGGCACGCAGATCTGCTTGGTGGAATCGTTGCAGGAAATAAGGACTTTATGGACCGAATGTCCACAGTTGTCGGATATACAGGAGGTATTATGGGCCCGCATGAAGCCTGGCTCTGCATAAGAGGACTTAAAACCCTGCATATCCGAATGGAAAGGCACGCTGAAAACGCAATGAAGGTTGCGGAGTTTCTTGAATCCCGGCCCGAAGTCGAATGGGTCAGGTATCCAGGACTTCCAACTTATCCTCAGTACGAACTTGCACGCAAGCAGATGAGCGGATTCAGCGGTATGCTCTCTTTTGGAATAAAAGGCGGAGTTGAAGCAGGAAGAAGACTTATGGACAATGTAAAGCTTTGCTCTCTTGCCGTGAGCCTTGGAGCTACGGATACCCTTATTCAGCATCCTGCATCGATGACTCATGCATGTATTCCTCATGCAGTAAGAAATAGTATAGGCATAACTGACGGACTTGTCAGGCTTTCGGTAGGGATTGAAGATCCCGAAGACATAATTGCAGATCTCAAACAGGCCCTTGAAGCAATTTAAGCCTGCCAGACAAGCCATCTTTACCTATTTTATTTTCGAAATCAGACAAGGTATATGTGCTGTAGGAATAATCATTCATTTGCGAAATCAAGTGTTCGAAATTGTACTCATAAAATCAATTTTGAGATGTCTGGAAAAATGAATCCGGAAAAATAAGTCTGGAAATTAAATCCTGAAAATTAACTCTGGAAACTGAATCCAGAAAATTAACTCTGGAAACTGAATCCAGAAAATTAACTCTGGAGAAATTCAAAAAGCATGTCTAAAGCCGTAAAGCTAAAACCTGGGGGATTTCAAATGAAAGCACTTGTATTCGGAGCCGATGGTTTTGAAGACCTTGAACTTTTCTATCCTTACCACCGCCTGAAAGAAGAGGGAATTACAACACATGTAGCTTCAATAAAGAAGGGACCAATAAAAGGAAAGCAGGGGTATGAGATCAATGCAGATCTTGCATTTAAAGACATAAATCCTGCAGACTATGATATCCTCGTAATATCCGGAGGAAAAGGCCCCGAAAAGATGAGACTTGACGAGAGTGCACTTGAGATTGCAAAACACTTTTTTAAAGAAAACAAGCCGGTTGCTGCAATCTGCCACGGCCCACAGGTTCTTGTCTCTGCAGGTGTCATAAAAGGCCGGAAAGCAACCTGCTGGATAGGGATAAGGGACGATATTATAGCCGCAGGAGCGCTTTACGAGGATAAAGAAGTTGTAATCGATGGAAATTTTGTATCCTCAAGAAGCCCAGATGACCTTCACGCCTTTGGAAGGGAAATGATTAAACTACTGAAGTAAACAGGAAGCATTATTTATTTTTCTTTTTCTTTAATTATTTATTTCTTTATGTTTCCTTAATTGTTTACTTCTTTAATATTTCCTTAATTGTTTACTTCTTTAATATTTCTTTAATTGTTTATTTCTTTAATACTTCTTTAATTGCTTATTTCTTTAATATTTTATAATATCAATTACCAGCCTTTTTTAAACTTCTTTGGAAGCTTTTGTTCCTTACTATTAGATTTTCTTTCACGCGTTGATCTCTTAGCTTTTTTTGTTTCAGATGTTTCAGATTTCTTGTTGTTTGAGTCTTGATTTTTTCCAATTTCAAATGCTTCAAAAGAAGACGGCTTATTATCTTCGCCATCCTTTATTACAAGATTTCTCATATTATCTATCATTTTCTTAAAAGGATTTTTTCTTTTTTCGGGATTATTGTGTGGACCATTAGGGTTATTATCAACCATAAATTATCGACCATAAAACTGCATACTTATTTTATTATCTTATTATTCGTAAGCAATGTAAATGAATTAGTAGGTGAACGCTGAAAACAATGAAATACGAATTATTAAAGAGATTTTAGCGAAATACTGTATCGTATATTAATCTATTTATATACTTAACTACATATGTAGTAGTGTGAAACAGTATAAAACTATTCGACTCTCAAAAAGTGTATTTTCAGACCTGAAAGCTTTGCAAAAAGACGGAGAATCAATTCCAGATACAGTCCGAAGATTGCATAATGATTACTCGGATTGCATTGAAGAAATCCAGTACAGGTATTCAAGAGATATAATGAATGACGGGTCATTTACTCAGTATATTTCTATCACTGCAAGTGATAACAGTAGATACGGTTCACGATATACCGAATATTTCATGAAGATAGGAGAAGAAATGAACGACATTGTTCGGCTCCCAAAAGACGTTCTCGATGAAATCAGTTGGATGCCGCAACATCCAGATGAGATATTCAATACTACTATGTTTACTTTGATATCTATTGAAAAAGCTTTGATAGAATGGAATAGAGAAGATAAAAAATAAAGCGGGATATTTTTAAAATTCCTATTAACCAGTATGTTACTGACTTGCATCTTAATAATTTTTTACTCTATTTTTGAACCCTTCAAATATGATAGCTAGAAAATGAAAAATTACTTGTTCCTTGCTTAATAGTTCCTTGCTTAATAGTTCCTTGCTTAATAGTTCCTTGCTTAATAGTTCTTTGTTTAATAGTTCTTTGTTTAATAGTTCCTTGTTTAATAGTTCTTTGTTTAATAGTTCTTTGTTTAATAGTTCCTTGTTTAATAGTTCCTTGCTTTAACAGTTCTCTGATTTAAAGGCTTTTTCTGAGTATATTGGGTCCATGTGGCTAGAGTGATAACCCTAGCTTTTTCACGTGGTTACTTGCCTGATTACTATTATAGTACGGTTGAGCAGGTGTCACAATAATCCCATAATAACCAGTAAATTAAGAAAAAGGCTTTTTATTATTTTCAAAATGTCAATACATCATTTATCATGCAAATGTATATATTTTGAAAATGTTTATAAGTTATTACCTACTTATAAAGTAATATAAAAAAAATTTTTAAGTTGATTATCTATCCGTAAATTCGAAACATTAAGAGGTTATTATGAAAGACTCTGAAGTAAAAGTTTTGGATGAAAATGACTATATTTTTATTAAAGCGCTAAATAATCTTGGGATGTCAAAAAATGCTGCTACAACCGTGGCTTATCTTATGAATGTAGACGAAGCTTCATCCCGGGAAATTGAAATAAGTACTGGGTTAAGACAACCCGAAGTCAGTCTTGCAATGAGGCTAATGTGCAATCAATCCTGGGTTAGTATACATTCGGAGAAAAAACCTGGAAAAGGACGACCGATGAAGATCTATTCTCTTGCGGTTCCGGTTGACGAGATCATTAGTTATTACGAAGACAGGGTTTATAAAGAATCTCAGGCAACTATTTCAGCAATTAAAAAACTAAAAGCAATGAGCAAACAAGTGTCTCTTATTCTATCAAAATGAAGGATTTCAAACAAAGTTAGCTCCATAATGGTGACAATCCTTTTTTGGAACTCACTATTATGGAGTGGAAAAAACACTTAATATTGATAGCTCTTACTTTGTGTAATTTCGTTTAACTCTTCTATTTCTTATCCCCAATATCTAGTTATTATCTTTAATGCCTATTTATTACCTTTAATGTTTATCTATTGACTTTAAGGGATATCTACCATTTTTACTTTTATTAATTGCTTTTAATGTTTGTTTCTTGTCTTTAATGCTTATCTCTTATCTTTTACGTTTACTTGCTCTTTTTAACGTTTACTTGCTCTTTTTAACGTTTACTTGCTCTTTTTAACGTTTACTTGCTCTTTTTAACGTTTATTTGCTCTTTTTAACGTTTACTTATGTATTCAACATCCTACTCTTGTCTTTAATGTGCACCTAGTACTTCTACAAGCAAAACCTTCACGCAGGATGCCCCTAAATACCTATCAGTATCCTGGGCAATGGCAGTCATTGCCATTGTAAATAGCTTCCGGATATATGCTCGTGATCAGGTTGTGGAGCATATGTTAGGTCGTAGTACAAAAATAGCTATCACTAATTCCCTTGGTGCGCGCATCAGTTTAATCCTGGTTTTTGCGGGCTCTTATTAACGTTAACTTCTTCCTGCAGTTAGTCCAATTCGATTAAATTATGGGTCAATAATAAGGCTGCGACCTCATTTAATGTCAGTTTAAGTTCGGACTTCCCCTGAAATAATTCATCATGGATCGCAATTAAATATCTTTTATTCGGTGGAATATACCAGTAGGGATGTGATAAAATACCATTTTCATAAATTAAGGACAATTCATCTATTTTATCCAAGACAGTTTTTCTATTCATAGTTCCTTCAAAAAAAGTTTATATAGTTTTCTCAAGCTCCTAAACAAATGATAAATGTTTTTAATGTCAGAGTTCTCTCGGAGTCACCCACATTTTCTCATCCCACATTTTTCTCATATATCTTATATTAACTTCCTTATATATTCTTCTAAAATTGCTTTTTGTTTTGTTTCAATCATTGAGCAAAATAATTAGCATAAATCCTTCTTCTCGCCCTGCCCTTTAAAGCATGCTAAGATAGGTATTTACCTTCCAGAATACGAAAGTCGGAGAAAAATTGATGAGGAATACTCGGCTGGCATAACACTGGCAGTGAAACTGGAGTATGATACCTATTATTTAAATATCGAGGGCTATATCTAGTATCAAGATGATCGACGAAGCGCTGAGGGTTTTTAAAGATCTTGACTCAAAGGATTTCAGGATCCTTACTGGCATTGAGACCGGAATGAAGCATTTTGAATGGGTGCCAATGGAAGAACTAAATAAATACACCAGGCTGCCATTTGAGAAGCTGGAATACAGGCTAAAGAAACTTGTACGAAATAAGCTTGTTGTCAGGGTCACCCAGCCTTACGAGGGTTTTCAGATTTACTTTGAGGGATACGATGTCCTTGCTCTTAATGCCTTTGTCAAGCGAAAAAGTATCAGTGCAATAGGGGACGAAGTCGGGGTAGGAAAAGAATCGGTAATCTATGAAGCAATCCTCCCGCCTGAGCTTTCAATTGGAGAACCTGTTCCGGTAGTGATTAAGTTTCACAGGGAAGGGAGGACAAGCTTCAAGCAAATAAAGCGTGTGCGTGAGCACCTTGGGGAAAGAGAACATTTTTCCTGGATCTATGCATCCAGGCTTGCAGCCCAGCGAGAGTATGATATCATGACCACCCTGTATCCAGAGGTCTCAATCCCGAAGCCCTTTGACCACAACAGGCATGCAATAGT